>DBFWVW010000067.1:0-77305 GCA_048217285.1 Oscillospiraceae bacterium | reverse complement strand
CGCTCGGCAGCGCGGCGCTCGTGCTCGTGGTCGTGTTCGGCATCTGTATGCACAGCTGGGACGCGATCAAAAACGCCCTGAATCTCGGCGCGATCTTCCGCGCTGACTTCTGGTACGGCGCCTCGGAGAGTGCCAGCTCCGGCGTCAACTGGTCGACCATCTTCTTCATCACCGGTATGATGATCATGGTCGAAGGCCTCGGCAAATCCGGGTTCTTCCGCTGGCTGTGTCTGTCGCTGGCAAAGCTCGCGCACTACCATGTGGTGCCGCTGCTGCTGTGTTTCATGGCCATGTCCGCATTTCTGGCCATGTTCATCGACAGCATCACGGTCGTGCTGTTTCTTGCGACTGTCACGCTGGAGCTGGCGCAGATCCTGCATTTTGACCCCGTTCCGATGATCCTGTCGGAAGTCTTTTGCGCCAACCTCGGCGGCGCCGCCACCATGTGCGGCGATCCCCCAAACATCATCATTGGCACCGCGCTCGGCTACACGTTCACAGACTTCATTGAAAACACCGGCGTGATCGTCGGCATCTGCTTTGTGTTCATACTGGTTTTCTTCTGGCTGTGCTTCCGCAAGCCACTCAAGGCAAGCGAAGCCGCCCGCCCGGCTGACGCCGTCTGCCCCGCTCCGGCGACCGCCATCGCCAACCGCAAGGCGTTCGTCGCGGATGTGATCGTGTTTCTCATTGCGGTCGCGCTGCTCGTAACACACGCGCAGACCGGCCTGACCGTCGCGTGTATCGGTGTCATCGTCGCGTGCCTGACCCTATTGGTGACCGTGTTTGCCAATGGCGGCGCTGCGGTGAAGGAAGTTATTTGCGGCGTGGACTACAAAACGCTGCTGTTTTTCATCGGTCTGTTCATCTCTGTCGCGGGTCTGGAGCAGACCGGCGTACTGAAGCTCATCGCACAGTTCATTTCAAACATCAGCGGCGGCAGTGTCAAGGTCGTGATCCTCATCATCCTGCTGCTGTCGGCCGTGTGCAGCGCGCTGATCGACAACATCCCGTTTGCAGCCACCATGGTCCCGGTCGTGCAGTCCATTGCGGCAACGCAGGGCATGGATCTGTCCGTGCTCGCTTGGGCATTGTCACTCGGCACCGACCTCGGCGGCAACGCCACGCCCATCGGCGCGTCGGCCAACGTCGTGGCCACGTCCGTGTCGGCCAAAAGCGGCCACCCCATCAGCTGGGGCAAATACTGCAAATACTGCATTCCGGCCACCGTACTGGTCGTTGCGGTCTCGCTGGGATGCCTGTTTCTGAGATACCTGTAATTTTATAACAGAAAGGCGGTAACGCATCGTGAAACAAATCATCGTGACCGTCGGCCGTGAGCACGGCAGCGGCGGCAAGTACATCGCCGAACAGATCGCCAAACAGCTTGGCATCGCGTTTTATGATAAGGAGCTGCTGCTCACCAGCGTCTTTAATGCCGAGGATGCCGCGCGTTATGACGAAAAGCCCGTGCACCTGCTGTGGTCGCGCCGCATCGGCGAGAATTTCAACGCGCCGGAGGACGTGCTCGCGCACGAGACATTCGAGCACATCCGGAAACTGGCGGACAGCGGTGAGTCGTTTGTCGTGCTCGGCCGCTGCTCAGACTTTGTGCTGCGCAGCAACCCGAACGCCGTGCACCTGTTCATCGCCGGCAAGCCCGACCAGAAACGCCAGCGGCTCATGGACGAAAAGTCCCTCACAGCCGATCAGGCGGTGCTGGAAATGCGCCGCGTCGACCGCGACCGCAAAGCCTACCACAACTACTACTGCGACACGAAGTGGGGCGATGCGCGCGGGTACGACCTCGTCATCAACAGCGGAAAACTCGGCATCGAAAAAACCGTTGACACGCTCGTGGCTTACGTGCGTGCCTATCAGGCGCAGAACGTGTAAAGCGCACAAACTCCCCGGATGCATGATCCGGGGAGTTTTGTATTTCAGGCGTCGTGCTTTTGCGGCCAACAGGATGTCAGGATTCCGGCCAGGATCAGTACACCGCCGAGCAGACCCGCAAAACCGAAGTGCTCGTGAAAGCACACCGCACCCAACGTTGCCGCAACGAAAGGATTGAGCGCACAAAACAGTGCTGCGTGGTCCGCCGTTGTTCCGCTCTGTGCGACCGGCTGGAGCGTGAAGCCAAAGCCGCTGCACACGAGCGCCAGTTCCAGTACCACCAGCCACTCTGTGCCGCTGCCGGGCAGGTGCGGCATCTCAAAAGAAAAGACGCCGCCAACGCCAACAGCCCCAAAAACCCCACCTGCACAACACCGGACAGCAGCGGCTCGGCCCCGGCGTGCGTGAGCCGGTCGGTCACGAGAATGGCAGCCGAATACAAAAACGCCTCCAAAATGCAATATCCGACGCCCGGTGTGAACGAAAGGCCGTTGCGCAGCGTGAGCAGCGCCACGCCCAGCAGACAAGCCAGCGCGCCGATCAGCGCGCGGCGCTCCGGCCAACGGCGGCTGAGCACCGCCTGAACGATCGGCACGATGACAGCAGCCGTATTGGTCACGAAGGACACCGTCGAGGTCTCCACCGTTTTGAGCGCCGTGAGTTCCGCCGTCATGACGCAAAAATAGATGCCGCCCATGGCCAGGCCGCTCAGCAGTGTGCGGCGGTCGATGTGCAGCAGCCGCCGCCAAAACAACACCGCCAGAAACGCAAACGCCAGCAAAAACCGCACTGCCAGCAGCGTGAATTTGCCCATGTCCTGCAGGCCGACCTTTGTGAGCACATACGACGTGCTGCGCGCAATGATGACCGCCGCCAGCAGCAGCTCCGCCTGTGTGCGCGTCATGGTTCGGATCTTCATCCGTATTTCCTCCTTAAAATGCCTTGACGAAACGATACCGCGGTTATATCATTGCGTAAAGAGACAATGTTTCAACGGTTCCTTGCGAACTTCGCAAGGACGGAGGCTGCTTATGGACACAGAAAAATGCCGCGCTCTGCTGGCTGTGCTCGAGGCCGGGAGCCTTTCGGCGGCGGCGGAAAAACTGGACTACACCCCCTCCGGCCTAAGCCGGATAATGGCAGCGCTCGAGCAGGAGTTGGGCTTCCCGCTGCTGAGCCGCTCCCACAGCGGCGTGCAGCCAACGCGTGCCTGCCAGACGCTGCTGCCGACACTGCGGGAGCTGACGCACTGGAGCGGCCTGCTCGATGCGCAGGCGGCCGAGATTCGCGGCATTGAGGCCGGCACCATCGCCGTCGGCTGCGTCTATGGGGCATACTACGGCTGGCTCAGCCGCTGCATCGCCCGCTTTTGTGAAATCTACCCCGGCATCGAGGTGCAGGTCCTGCAGGGCAACAGCAGCCAGCTCACGCGCGCCGTGTGCGAGCACACGGCCGACTTTTGCATCACGAGCTTCCGCGAGGGCGACTTTGACTGGATCCCACTGTATGTCGATCCCATGGTCGCATGGCTGCCGCCGAAGCATCCGCTCGCCGCAGGCAAAACATTCCCGCTCGCGGCGTTCGCAACCGAGCCGACCATCGCAACCTATATGCATCAGGACACGGACAACGCACGCGTGTTCGCCCGCGCGGGCATCACACCGAATGTCCGCTACACGTCTGTGGACAGCCGCGCCACCTTTGCCATGGTGCAGGCCGGTCTCGGCGTGAGTCTCAACAATCAACTCATCACCCGCGGCTGGGACACGACCGGCATCGTCATTCTCCCGGTCGATCCGCCGCAGTATGCCGAGATCGGCATCGCCGCGCCCGCACCCGAGGAAATGTCCCCGGCGGCGAAGCGGTTTCTCGCCTTTGCCCGGCAGACACTGCGCACGGACCCCGAGGCCGCAGAACTTGGAAAGGAGCAAGCATGAAAGTATCCGAACTCCCCTACCGGCGCGTGACGCGTGAGGAAATGACCGAAGGGCTCCAGCGCGTGATCGAGCGCGTGCGCGCCGCGCAGAGCGCCGCGGAAATCCTCGCCGCGCGGGCAGAATACCTCTCGCTCACAACAGAGTACGCCACGGCGCAGTCGTTGTCGTATATGCGCTACACGATCAACACCGTGGACCCTTTTTATCTGGCCGAAAAAGACTACTATGACGAGATTGGTCCGGAAATCGAAAACCTCGCACTGCAATACGCCTCCGCCGTACTCGACAGTCCGTTCCGGCCCGAGCTTGAGACGGCACTCTCGCCGATTTTGCTGTGCAGCATGGAGCTGCAGCGGCGGAGTATGTCGCCGAAGATCATTGACGATATGATCGAGGAAAACAAGCTCGTGAGCGAGTACGCTCAGCTCATGGCGGGGATGCTCTTCCCCTTCCGGGGTAAACAGCTGCCACGGCCGATGCTCATGAAATACGCCCGCAGCGCTGACCGCGCTACGCGCAGGGAATGTTATGAGGCCCTCGGCACAACGCTGGCGGCGCACAGCGCGCAGCTGGACGACATTTTTGACCGGCTCGTGCACGTGCGCGACCGGATGGCCAAGAAGCTGGGGTATCCGAACTTCATCGAGCTCGGCTACTGCCGCATGGAGCGGATGTGCTACGACGCGCAGACCGTGCAGACCTTCCGCGAAAACATCGTGCGCGATATCGTGCCGGTCGTGTCCCGCCTGCGGCTGGAAAACGCCAAGCGCCTCGGCATCGACACGTTCCGGCTCTACGACAACGAATTTTTCACCCCCGGCGGCGACCCGGCCCCCTGCGGCAAGGACGAGCTATTCGCCGCGGCGCAGAAGATGTACGACGTCATGGGCGACGTGCCGGGCGCGTTTTTCCGCATGATGTGTGAAAACGAGGCCTTTGACGTCGAGTCCCGCCCGAACAAGTGGGGCGGTGGCTACTGCACGGAGTTTCCAAAGTTCCGGCAGCCGTTCATCCTCGCAAACTTCAACGGCACGTCCGGTGATGTGGATGTCGTGACGCACGAGGCCGGCCACGCGCTCAACGCCTACCTGATCGCGGACAACCGCTTCGCGCTGGAGCTCGGCTGCGGCGGCATGGAAACCGCAGAGACGCACTCGATGAGCATGGAGTTTTTCGCCTGGCCGTATCTCGACGCCTTCTTCCCGAAGGCGGGCGATGCGGAGCGCTACCGCTTCCAGCACGCGCTCGACGCGCTCAGCTTCCTGCCCTATGGCACGATGGTGGATGAATTCCAGCACCGCGTCTACGCTGAGCCCGACCTCACCCCCGCCGAGCGCAACGCCGTCTGGTTGGAGCTGGAGGCAAAATACCGCCCGTATATCGACCAGAGCGGCATCCCGTATCTGGAGCGCGGCACCCGCTGGCAATACCAGATGCACATCTATGAGACACCGTTTTACTATATCGATTACTGTCTTGCGCAGACGGCGGCGTTCCAGTTCCTGCTCGCATCACAGGAGAACTATGACGACGCGTTTGCCCGCTATCTGCACCTGTCGCAGCAGGGCGGCGAAAAACTCTGGACGGATCTGCTGAAAGAAGCCGGCTTCCGTTCCCCGTTCGAGCCGGGCGCGCTTGCGCAGCTGGCCGCGCAGGTGGAGCCGCTCATCCGCGCTCACACGATCTGACAAGGGAGGAACATGCCATGTATGAACTCATTCCGGTATCCGGAAACAGCTACTATATCCAAAGCCCGGCCAAAATCGGCCTCGTGCGCCTGAACGGCACTGACGTCTGTCTCATCGACAGCGGCAACGACAAGGAGGCCGGACGCAAGGTGCGTCAGCTCCTCGACGCCAACGGCTGGCACCTGACCGCTATCTACAACACGCACTCCAATGCTGATCACATCGGCGGCAACCAGTACCTGCAAAGCCAGACCGGCTGCCGGATCTACGCGCCCGGCATCGAGTGCGACTTCACGCGCCACCCGGTGCTCGAGCCGTCGTTTCTCTACGGCGGCTATCCGCCGAAGGAGCTGCAGCACAAATTCCTCATGGCCAAACCCAGCGACGCGCAGGAGCTGACGCCGGCGTGCCTGCCGGAGGGGTTCGAGCTGCTGCCGCTGCCGGGACATTTCTTCGACATGGTAGGCTTTCGCACACCGGATGACGTGGTGTATCTGGCCGACTGCCTGTCGAGCCGGGAGACACTCGAAAAGTACCAGATCGGTTTTCTTTACGACGTCGCCGCATACCTGAACACGCTGGAAATGGTCAAAACGCTCTCTGCCCGCGCGTTCGTGCCCGCGCACGCCGCGGCCACGGAGGACATTGCACCGCTTGCACAGTACAACATCGACAAGGTGCTCGAGATCGCGGACATCATCACAGACCTCTGCCGTGAACCGCAGACGTTCGAGACAGTCTTGCAGCAGCTGTTCCGGCGCTTTGATCTCGTGATGAATTTCGAGCAATACGCGCTCGTCGGCAGCACGGTGCGCTCCTACCTCGCGTGGCTGAAAGACGGCGGCAGGCTCCAAGCTGTCTTTGCGGACAACCGTCTGCTCTGGCAGCGAACATAACCCATAAGCAAAGATCTCCGCATCCGGTTGGATGCGGAGATCTTTTTATTCCAGAAGTCCGTATTTTCCCTTCACGCGCGCGAGTTTCGTCAGCAGCGGCTTGTACAGCAGGAGCAAAAACACGACCGTGCCGCCGGCGTGGATGAGGTTGAACACAAAACCCGACGCGCAGGTCGCAAGCCAGAGCTGCCACGAGGGCGCGGCGTTGTACATGAGCATACTCGCCGTATCGAGCAGCACGCCATAGACGATGAGCACAGACAAAAAGCCATAGATCAGCAGCGGCACGAGCCGCGCCTTCCGCCCGGCAAACAGCACGCCGCCGAGAAAGCCCACGAGCCCGAAGCCGAGCATCTGCCACGGCGTCCACGGCCCCTGACCGAAGAAAAAGTTCGAGATCAGGCCCGCCGCCGCGCCGGTGACAAAGCCCGCCTCCGGCGTAAAGGCCACAGCCGTGAGGATCACAATCGCGCACACGGGCTTGCACTGCGGCAGCCAGTAAAACGCCGCGCGCCCAGCCACGGCCAGCGCCGTCATCGTCGCCAGCAGCACGAGCTCGCGCGCCTGCGGTCTTCGGCCTTCAAAGCGCAACACAAACGGCACGAACATCAACCCCACGAGCAGCAGCGACGTGAGGTAGTACTTCCGCTCGTCCCACACGCACACAAACACCGCCATCAGCGCCGGAATCGCCACGAGCAGAACGCCGAGCGCGACCCAGGTGCGCCGCGTCAGTCTGTGAGACATTGCACAACCTCCTCGCACAGCACCGCGCCGGGCGCGGCCTCGCGCGCGATGCGCGCGGCCGCCGTGGTGTAAAAGTAATTGCCGGAGAAAAACGCACGCGGGGCGTTTTCCGTCACGACCTCGCCGCGAAAGAGCAGACCGCAGCGGTCGGCATACTGCGCGCAGAACTCCACATCGTGGCTCACGACGCACACCGCCGTGCCCTGCGCACAGAGCGTGCGCAAAAGTGCGCCGAACGCTGCCTTGAACGCGCCATCCATGCCCTTTGTCGGCTCGTCAAGCAGGAGCACGCGCGGCTGCATGAGCAGCACCTTCGCCAGTGCGGCACGCTGCTGCTCGCCGCCGGAGAGGTCAAACGGATGCCGGTCAAGCAGCGGTGCGAGCGCCATCTGCCGCACGACCGCGTCCACCCGCGCAGCATTTTTGCCCAGCGACGCCAGATCTTCGCGCACCGTGTCGGCCGCGAAGAGTGTGCGCGGGTCCTGCGGCAAGGCGACAATGCCGTCGCGCAGAGGCTGGAGCGCGCGCTGCTTTTTCCCGTCAAGGTACACGCTGCCGCGATACAGCCGCAGGCGCCCGGAGAGCACGCCGAGCGCCGTTGTCTTGCCGCTGCCGTTGCTGCCGGTGAGCGCATAGAGCTCACCCGGATGCAGCGTGAGCGAGAAATTGCGCAGCACGTCCGCACTGCCCTGCGCATAGCGAAACCAGCCGTCGCGCACGGTCAGCACCGGCGGCGTGTCCACGGGTGCGGGCGCCGCTTCCGGCATTGGGTGCGGGGAAAACCGCTTCAGATACGCTCGGCCCGCGCGCACGGTGAGCGGCAGGCGCTCCGTCTCGCCGAGCGCGGCAGAAATGCGCGCCGCCGTGGGCATGGCAGAAAAAATCGCATGACCGCGCACTGCGGCCGCCGTCTCCTGCGGTGCGCCGGCCGCCAGCAGACGCCCCTGCTCAAGTACGATCAGATGATCGGCCAGCGCCCCGGCCTCCTCCAGCCGCTGCTCGGACAGCAGGATCGTCAGCCCCAGCTCCTCGTTGAGCTTGCGCAGTGTGTGCAGGAAAGTGCTCGCCGCGATGGGGTCGAGCTGACTCGTCGGCTCGTCCAAAATGAGCACGTCCGGCCGCATGACCACGACGGACGCGAGGTTGAGCATCTGTTTTTGTCCGCCGGAGAGCGTGGCCACGTCCCGGTCAAACCAGCCGGCAATGCCGAAATAGCTTGCCATCTCGGCAACGCGCAGGCGCATGGTTTTCTCGTCACAGCCGAGACTTTCGAGCCCGAACGCCAACTCGTGGAACACCTTGTCCGTCACGATCTGATCGTCCGGATGCTGGAGTACGAAGCCGATGCGCTGCGCCTGCTCGGCAAACGGAATGTCCTGCAAAAGCACATCGCCGAGGCGCACCGTGCCGCTGACCATACCATACGGCGTGAGGCAGGTCTTGAGCTGACGCAGGAGCGTCGATTTGCCGCTGCCGCTCTCGCCGCACAGGACGGTGATCGCTCCCTCCGGGACTGTGAGCGTGAGATCAGCAAGCGCCGGGCGCGTCTGGCCTGGATAGGTAAATGTCAGATGTTCGAGCGCAAACGACGCCATGTCAGCACCTCCTTTCCATCGAGCAGCAGCGGCAGAAAGCACAGCAGCGCAAAACACACCATGCACACCGCACCGCCCACACCGTCGCCGCCGGTGCGGATCGACGGGTAGTAGCGCACATACAGCGCACCGCAGCCGACACCCACGCACACGCCCGCAAGCGCGAGCGCAAGCACGGCGCTGAGTACGCCGTCGCGCCGGGTGAAGCGGTAGCTGCCGAAACAGGTTCTTCTTCCGGCACCGTAGCCCCGGCTCTTCATGGAGTCCGCCGCTGTGATGCCGCTCTCGAGCGCCCACGAGACGGTGACGGACAAAATGCGCGCACCGTTACGCAGCCGCTTCCACGCGCTGCCCTCGCGCGTGCCGCAGCCCAGGGACGCCTGCGCCGCGCGGACGGAGCGAATATGCGCGGAAAACTTCGGCACGAACCGCAGCGCCATGCTCAGCAGCAGCGAAACGCCCGGCATCACGCTGCCAAACACGTACAAATATTTGTCCGCCGTCATGACGACGTTGCAGCACCGGAACCACAAGATCACGGCCGCGAACATCGCCGCCGCAGCCGCGCCGTAACACAGCGCCTCACGCGTGACGGGGTTGCCGTTCGGCAGGTAGAACAGCATCGTCACGCCCGCGTGGTTGAGCAGCGCGTTGAGCGCCGCCATCAGCACCAGAAATGGCACGAGCCAGCCGAGCGTCCGCCCCAGGCTGCGCCAGCCGCACAGCAGCGCGCAGTAGCCCAGCGCGCCCAGCAGGCTCAGCGTCAGAAGCACCGGGTGCAATACCAGCATCGTCAGCAGCAGCACGGCCGCAAAATAGCAAAAGGTCAGCGCCGGATGCAGCGCCGAGAAGGAATCATTCATGGTTCTCCTTGCCGGGCGCCGACATCGCGCCCGAGATCACAGGTATAACTCCAGACGACCGTGTCGCCGTCGCGGAGCGTGTAGCCGCTGCAGCCGTAGTCCAGCCAAACGCCGTTGACGCTGTACATCCAGCCGGACAGCTCGCCGCAGTCAAATTCGTAGAGATTACCGATGCCCTCGATATAGGCGCTGTTGTACGCAGGCGTCCAGGTCGATTCCATGTGGATCCCCTGCGCGCGGCAGACGCGCTGCAGCACGTCAAACACCGAGTCCCCCTCCTGAAAAGCGACCGTCGTCTCCGGCAGGAGCACGCCGTCGGCCGGGACGATCTCCGCCTTGCCGGCCTTCAGATCGTCCATGTGCTCGAGCACTGTGCTGCACTCAATGCGCACCGTGCAGTGCAGCGCGCCGGCATCGTCCTGCGCCTGTCCGCCGCAGGCCGTGCACAGCAAAAGCAGCAGGCACAGCAGCAGGCTGACAATGCGCCGCTTACCCATGCTGCACCGTCCCGTTCACGACTGTGAGCGTGGCCGTCGTCGTGGCAAGGCTTTCGGTCTCGTCCACAGCGGCCAGCACGGCGTCCGACACCGTCAGCGCCGCCTCCGGCACACCGTCGGCAAGCTGAAACCGCAGCCGCACAAGCACGCTGCCCGTCGATGTGGCGAGCGTACCGCCCGCCTCCGGCAGGCAGAGGACGCGCGCGCTGCCGGTTTCATTTGCGCGCGCCGCATCGCTCTCCCACGCCGGGAGGCTGCCCATCACGAGCGGGATGTCCCCGTCGGCCGTGCCGAGAAACACCGCCTGCGTCGGATCAAAGGCCACGGCGAGACTTGCCGCCTCGTAGTGCGCACCGTCCGGCAGGCCGGAGAGCACGACATCGACCGTACACGTGCCGTCCGCATCCGCGCTCTGGCACGCGAGCGTAAGCGTGGGGTCCGTATCCGCAACATTCTTTTGCCGCAGAGCAAAGCACAGCACCACAACCGCCGCGACCAGCAGCACGGCAAGCACGATGGCAAGGTTCTTTTTCGTCCAAAACGCCTTCATTGTCCGTCCTCCTGCGCCGTTGGCAGCGCCGTATTGTGCACAAAACCGTCAGCCAGCGTGCGCATATCCTGCGCGTCGACACGGCCGTCCAGATTGACGTCCATCGTCAGCAGCTGCTCCGTCGCCGGGACCGCGCTATCCGCGCACGCCGTGCGGATATCCAGCGCGTCCTGCGCGTTGATGACGCCGTCGGCATTTACGTCGCCGATGGTCAGCACCGGGCTCTTTCCATCTGCCACGGGGTAGTTCGCCGTGTCATTGAGCGCATCATCCGTCACATCCGGCGCAAAGAGCCAGACCCATGTCGGCGTGTCGCTGCGTTCAGACAGCACGGGACAGTAAAGCAGCTGCGTCCCATCGGAAAACGTGACCGTGCTGTCCGCCGTCACATCCGGCAGGCACACGGCGACCGTGCGGTATCCGGCCGGGATAAGACCGCTGCCGTCCGCCGTGCAGAGCACGCGCGCGACCGGCTCATCCGGTTCGTCCGGCGTATCGACCGCGGGCGTGTCCGTCTCCTGATAGAGGCCGCTCTGCCCGCGTTGGAACCGTGAGACGGCCACAAGCGCATATACCGCCTGCTCCGTGGCTAGGCTGTCCGTGCCGCCGGAAGCCGTGTGGCGGAACATAGCCGCGCCGGCATCGTAAAACGCCAGCAGCGCATCAATCGCCGAGCCGCCGCTTTTGACAAAGCGGCTGTCCGTATCCGGGTCGATGCCCAACGCCGTGCAGGCAACGATGACCTGTGCAGCGCTCTCTGCGTTGGCAGTGCCCCACGAGGTGAAGCCGCCGTCGTCATTTTGCATGGCCGAGAGCGTGTCGATTCCGCGCGACACGGCCGCCGCGACGGCCGCCTCCCCGCGGTAGGCCGCCAGCGCCTGCAGCACCATGGCCGTCACATCCGGGTCAGCCGCCGCGCCGCTGAACGCCCAGCCGCCACCGGAGAGCTCCGCCGACAGGATGGCGTCCACACACTGGCGGCGCACCGCGCTGCCGGGCAGGTAATTGCGGCTGTCAAGCGCGAGCAGCGCAAACACCGGGCCGTTGATACCCTGATTGCGCACCCAGGCAAAGTCCGCATATGGCGCGGTGAGGTCGCAGCCGCCAACCTGCGTCGCGTCGCGCCCGATGGCAGACAGCGCAAGGATGACGCGCGAATTGTCCGTGGATTTGTAGGCGTTGAGCGCGCCGTCCCGGCCGGACGCCGCCGTCAGCTCCGGCGCTTTGGCCGCAACGTCGGCATAATAGTGCGCGAAATAGTCGCTGTCCACGGCAAAATACCCGCCGCGCGCAAGGCCGAGCACCGTCCACTCATCGCCGTAACCCGGCGACGGGACAGCCGCCGCCTGCTGCGCCAGCGCGGCCGAGAGCACCGGCTGCACATCCGCGCCCTGTGCCGCCGGGGCCGGCAGCACCACGCACGCGAGCAGCAGCGCCAGACACAGCGCCAAAAAACGTCGATTTGTTTTCATAATCTGCCTCCTGAAGGGGTCGCAAATGCACGCGGGAAGCCCGTGCGCGAATTTTCTGAAATCACGCAACATTATACCAGCCGTCCGGCGCAAAAGCAACGCTCTGCGACATTTCCCGCCCCGGTGATGCATGGACTTTCTGTCAGGTTTTCCGGCAGGCCGCCTTTGCGCAATTTCCCGCGCGCGGTGTGCTAGGATAAGCCCATGGACGTCATCTATCTTGACAGCCTGTTCGGGCTGAATCTGCTGATCGACTACTGCCTTGTGCTGGCCTCGGCGCGTGTGTGCGGCGTGGTGCTCCACCGCTGGCGGTACGCGCTCGCGGCGCTCATCGGCGCGCTGTACGCGGCGCTCATGGTCCTGCCCGGCTGCGGATGGCTGGCAAACGGCGGGATGAAGCTCGCACTCGGCGCAGCCATGGCGCTCATCGCCTTCGGAGGTGAGACGCATCTCGTGCGGTGCACGGTGGTATTTTTCGCCGTGTCGGCTGCGTTCGGCGGCGCGGTGTATGCCACGAGTATGCTCGCGGGCGTGTCGCCGGGCAGCGGCGCGCTCGTAACGGTGTCCGGCCGGGTACTGGCGCTGTCATTCGCCGCGTGCTATGCGGCCGTGTCGCTTGTGTTCCGCCGGCGGGCAAAGGCCGCTGACCGCGAAGTGCGCACCGTGACGGTCACGTTCGCCGGGCGCGGCGTAACGCTCAAGGCCCTGCGCGACAGCGGCAACGACCTGCACGACCCGGTGTCCGGCCTGCCGGCGGCGGTGGCCGAGCGTGCGGCGGTGCTGCCGCTGTTCCCGGCGCTGCACACGCTGCCGGACGATGCCGTGCAGACGCTGGAAGCGCTCAGCGCACTGCCGGAGTGCACCGGCCGGGTCGTGCTGCTGCCGTACCGCGCGATAGGCGTGGCCGGCGCACTGCTGCCGGCGTTCCGGCCGGACAGCGTTGTGATCGACGGCGCAGCGGAGCCGATGCTGCTGGCGCTGAGCGCGCAGGCGCTCACATCCGACGGCGCATTCGCCATGGTGCTGCCGCCAAAAAGCTGAGGAGGGGTTTTCGTGCCGAAACTACTGGAAAGACTACATACGCTCTGGGCAGCGCTGCGGCTGCGGCTGCGCGGCGGCGCGCCGGGACTGTTTTACATTGGCGGGAGCGACACCATGCCCGCCCCGCTCGACCGTGAGGCCGAGCAGCGGGCCATTCAGGCGCTCGCTGCCGGGAGCGAGGAGGCCGCCTCCCTGCTCATCGAGCACAATCTGCGGCTGGTGGTATACATCGCGCGCCGGTTTGAAAACACGGGCATCCACATCGAGGACCTGATCTCGATCGGCACGATCGGCCTTGTCAAAGCCATCCATACCTTCAAGCCGGACAAGAACATCAAGCTCGCGACCTACGCCTCGCGCTGCATCGAAAACGAGATCCTCATGTACCTGCGCAAATGCAGCGCGCAGAAAACGGAGGTAAGCATCGACGAGCCGCTCAACACCGACTGGGACGGCAACGAGCTGCTGCTCTCGGACATTCTCGGCACGGACGCCGACGCTGTCAGCCGCCCGCTCGAGGACGACGCCGAGCGCGCCATGCTCCTGCGCGCCATCGAAACGTTGGGCGAGCGTGACCGGCAGATCATCCTGCTGCGCTTCGGCATCGGCGGTGCCCATGAGGCAACGCAAAAGGAGGTCGCGGACCTGCTGGGCATCTCGCAGAGCTACATCAGCCGGCTGGAAAAGCGCATCATCGCGCACCTGCGTCAGGAAATGCTCAAGCAAATGCAGTGCTGATACGATCAAAAGCGGCGGCTCCGACCGGAGCCGCCGCTTTGCCTTATCCCTTTTTCACGCGGCACCGGATCCGCTGTAGCCCGCAAAAGAGCAGGAACACCACAAGATCGACCACCACAACGCTCGCGCCGGACGGCGTCTCGAGCACGTAGGACAGCACCATGCCGAGCAGGAAATTCACCACCGACACCACGGCCGCGCAGATCGTGACCGAACGGAACGTGCCGCACACGCGCATGGCCGTCAGCGCCGGGAAGATGATGAGACTCGAGATGAGCAGTGCGCCCATCATACGCATACCCAGCACGATCGTGACCGCCGTAAGCACCGCCAGAAGCATATTATACGCCTGTGTGTGCACACCGGTCGCGCGCGAGAACGTCTCGTCGAACGTGACGGCAAAAATGCGCGGATAGCACAGCACGAACAGCGCCAGCACCGCCGCCGACAAAATCAGGCTCAGGCGCAGGTCAGCCGACGACAGCGACAGGATGCTGCCGAACATATAGTTATTCACATCGGTGTTCATGCCGCTCGTCACGGACACGGTCATCACGCCGATGGCCAGCGCGCTGCTCGAGAGCAGTGCGATCGCGGCGTCACCCTTGAGCTTACCGTTTTGCGACAGGCGCAGCAGCAAAAACGCCGCCACGACCACGACCGGCACCGCCACGGCCAGCGGTGCAAGATTGAGCGCCGTCGCGATCGCAAGCGCGCCGAAGCCGACATGGCTCAGCCCGTCGCCGATCATGGAATAGCGCTTGAGCACGAGCGACACGCCGAGCAAAGACGCACACAGCGACACAAGCACGCCCACGACGAGCGCGCGCATCAGAAACGGATACGACAGCATTTCGGCAATTACGTTCATAATTTCCGCCCTCCCAGGAACCGGCGCGCGGCATCACTCTGCTTATACTCCGCCGCCGTGCCGAAAAAGAGCTGCTGGTGTCCCAGATGCAGCACGTGCGTGGCGTAGCGCAGCGCGGCGTCGATATCGTGCGTGACCATGATGACCGTGATGCCGCTGCAGAGGTTCACGAGCTTGATGAGGTTATACAGTTCTCCCGTCGCCACGGGGTCGAGGCCCGTGACCGGCTCGTCGAGCAGCAGAAGCTTACGCGTGGCGCACAGGGCGCGCGCGAGCAGCACGCGCTGCTGCTGGCCGCCGGAGAGCGCCTGATAGCTCCGATTTGCCAGATCCTCGATGCCCATGCGCTCCATGTTTTCCTGCGCGCGGGCGCGGTCGGCCCGTGAATAAAACGGGCGGCCATGCATCTGGTTGATGCAGCCCGAGCGCACGACCTCCGCCACGCTCGCGGGAAAGTCGCGCTGGAGCTGCGTCTGCTGCGGCAGATAGCCGATCTCGTTGCGCACAAGACCGTCGCCAAGCGTGATGCTGCCCTGCTCCGGTACCTTCAGGCCGAGCAGGCCCTTGATGAGCGTGGACTTGCCGGAACCGTTTTCACCGACCACGCACAGCAGATCGCCGCGCGAGACCGTAAAGTTCACA
Organism: Oscillospiraceae bacterium; assembly: GCA_048217285.1. Taxonomy (GTDB): domain Bacteria; phylum Bacillota; class Clostridia; order Oscillospirales; family Oscillospiraceae; genus CAG-103. The sequence continues at coordinate 61,872 of DBFWVW010000067.1, read as the reverse complement.
TCGCGCAGCACCGTCTGCCCGTCGTAACCGAGGCAGACGTGTTCACAAGTAATGAGTGCCATTTAATTCAACGCCTCCCGCAGCGCCTGTACGTTGTGCTCCATGAGCTGCAGGTACGTCGCGCCGTCTGCAAATGCCTGCGCCGTCACATTGTGGCAGGTCGCAAACTTCAGTTTTTTCGCGCCCGTGGCCTCACAGATCGTGTCGGCGAGCTTGCCGTTGGAAAGCTCGATCGTGAACACGACCGGGATGCCTTCCGCGCGCACCTTGTCGATCAGAAACGCCACCATGGCCGCCGAGGGCTCGGCCGCATCCGCGCAGCCGGGATAGGCGGCATAATAGTCCAGTCCGTAGGCATCGGCAAAATACCGCAATGGGAACCTGTCTGCAAAAACCACTGTTTTTCGCGCAGCGCGCTCCACTACGTCCTGAAATTCCGCATCCAATTGGTTCAGCTTCTCTACATAATCCCCACACCGCTGTGCATAATCCGCAGCGTGCGCGCTGTCCGCCCCAGCGAACGTGTCGGCGAGTTTCTGACAGATGCGCGCCGCGTTGCGCGGGGACGTCCAGACGTGCTCATCCGGCTCCGTATCGTGCGCATCCGCATGGTCGTGGCCGTGCTTTTCCGTCTGCATACCCTCGACGGTCTCCTCATCGAGCAGCTCCACGCAATCCATGAGCGTCACGACGCGCAGGTTCGGGTTGTCCACACCGTCGAGCACGGTCTTGACCCACGCGTCCGACTCGCCGCCGACATAGACGAACACGTCAGCATTGCGTATGGCGATGATATCCTTTGGCGTCGGCTCATAGGAATGCACCTCACAGCCGGGGCGCAGCAGCATCGTGACCGACACATCGTCCCCGCCAACCTGGCGCGCGAAATCGTAAGGAGCAAAGATCGTCGTGACGACGTGGAGCTTGCCGTCATCCACATCCGGGTTTTGCTGCACGGTGCAGCCCGAAAACGCAGACACGGCCAGCACCGCCGCCAGCAGCACACACAGGATCTTACGCACGGCCATCACGCTTTCTGCCGCAGGCGGCGCAGGTGCCATAGATCGTCGTGCTGCGGCCGTCGACCGTGAAGCCGGCTGCGCGCAGCAGATCCGACTGCAGCGCATCGGACACGCCTTCGTCCAGATGGATCAGCCGCCCACAATCGACGCATTTGAGGTGCAGGTGCGCGTCGCAATGGCCGGGGTCCATGGCCTGATAGGTCGCGCTGCCGCTGCTCTCGGGCGCAAAGCGGCGCACGGTGCCCTCCTCGACCAGCCGGTCGAGCGCACGGTAGACCGTGCTGCGGCCGGGAGCGCCATCGCCCATAGCCGCGAGCAACTGCTCGACCGTGAACTGCTCGTCCGCGTGCGCGGACAAAAACGCCAGCAGCGCACAGCGCTGCTGCGTGTGATAACTGTTTCGCATGGTTTCGCCTCCAAATCGGGAATGAATCCCGAATTCAAGCCGTAGCATACACGCAGTTTGCCCGTCTGTCAAGACCGAAATGCAAAAAATCCCGCCGGACACCGTGTCCGGCGGGATTGGGGGTCTCGATTCAGGCGAGGGCGGCCTCGGGCTCGTCCGCGTCGCCGAGCGCGTCCGCGATGAACTGCGGCACCTGCTCGCGTGTCATGTCCAGCGCGACGGCCAACTCCCCGTGGAGCATCTCCTCGGCGCGCTTCATATAGCGCTCGTCCACGAGGCCGAGCTTCTTGCCGCGCTCGGCCATCAGCCGGCGCTTGGCGCGCACGTCCTTGATCAGCTGCAGGAGATCTGCACAGGTATAGTTCTGAATGCACTGTTGATAGTGCTCGTTGAGAAAGCGAAGGTTGGAATTTTCATAGACCTGCGCGGTCATCTGCGGGATGCGGTCAATCAGCGTGAGCGCTTCCTCGCGCGTGATCACAGGCCGCATAAACACCTTGCTGTCCACAGGCGTGAACACTTTGCCCTCCCGGTAAATGGGGGCAAGCGTATAGTAGTCCCGGTGCTTGTCCACACCGGAGATCTTCGGCGTGCCGATCTCCTCCACACGGCAGACACCCTCGTTGCCATACACGATCAACTGACCAATCTCGTACATCTGAATATCCTTTCCTCAGCCAAACAAAACCAAAAACAAACAAAGCGGGGCGGCATTGCAGCCGCACCGCGGCCGCAACCCTGCCCCCTGATAGATAGTTTAACACAATATTTGCAAAAAGGTAAGACTTTTTTTCATTTAGGACTTGATTTTTTTGCGGAAACGGATAGAATAAACAATTTATAGAGAGAAACAGCAGGAAAGAAAATCCGCATTTGCTACTTTGAGGGGGGGAAAACGGGATGCATATCGAGTGGTGCCGTATTTGGAAAGTGCTGTGCGGCTGTGTCTGCGCGATTGGGAGCATCGTCCTGCTCGCCTGCGGGCTGGTCGGCTGGGGCTTCGCGGCATTGGAGGCCGCAGCCCTATTGCTCGCGCTGCAATATGCACCGCGTGCAGCGCGGCTGTGGAAAACATGGTGGTTCGTGGAGCTGGTGCTCGTGCTCGCTGCCACCGTGGGGTACACGGGCTTTGTCACCGTGCGCGCGGAGCAGACACCGGCAGCCGCCGTCATCATCACAACAGAACGCGACGCCCCTCCCACCACACCGACGCCGGAAGCCGAAACACCGGAGCCGACCGCCACACCGGAGCAAACGCCCGCATCCGACACGGAGGAAGCGACCTATGTCGCCAGCCGCAAGGCGAAGAAATATCACCGCCCATCGTGCCAATACGCCGCCAAGATCAAAGACGAGAACCTCGTGACCTTTGACAGCGCTGCGCAGGCACAGGCCGCTGGCTATGCGCCCTGCGGCACGTGCAAGCCATAAAAAACCGCGCTCCCGATCCACGGGAGCGCGGTTTCGCTTTTGGGATGTTACATCTGCAGGTCCGGGTAGAGCGGGAAGCGCGCGCACAGATCCAGTACCTGCGCACGCACGGCGGGCACGGCGGCCTCACCCTCGTCGATCAGGCGGCAGATGAGCGCGCCGATCTCGCGCATCTCCTTCTCACCCATGCCGCGGGTCGTCACGGCCGGTGTGCCGAGACGCACACCGCTCGTCACACGCACGGACTGCGTGTCGAACGGGATGGTGTTCTTATTGGCGGTAATGTTCGCCGCGTCGAGCAGCTCCTGCATCTGCGCGCCGGTGCGGCCGCGACTGTAGACATCGGCCAGCATGAGGTGGTTGTCCGTGCCGCCGGAGACGAGGCGGACGCCGCCCTGCTGCAGCGTCTCGGCGAGCACAGCGGCATTTCGGACCACCTGCTGCTGATAGGCGCGGAAGGCCGGCTGCAGCGCCTCACCGAAGCAGACCGCCTTGCCGGCGATAACGTGCATGAGCGGGCCGCCCTGCGTGCCGGGGAAAACGGCGCTGTCGATCTTTTTGGCAAGTTCGTCCCGGCAGAGGATGATCGCGCCGCGCGGGCCGCGCAGGGTCTTGTGCGTTGTGCAGGTGACGACATCGGCATACGGCACCGGGCTCGGGTGCACACCCGCGGCGACGAGGCCGCCGATGTGCGCCATGTCGACCATCAGGTACGCGCCGACGGAATCGGCGACCTGACGGAAGCGTGCAAAGTCGATCACACGCGGGTAGGCGCTCGCCCCGGCAATGATGATCTTCGGGCGAACCTCCTCAGCCACACGCGCAAGCGCGTCGTAGTCAATGGTTTCGGTCTCGGGATCGACACCGTAAAAATGCGCCTCGAAATATTTCCCGGACAAAGACGCCTTGCTGCCATGCGTCAGATGCCCGCCGTGGGAGAGATTCATACCGAGGATGCGGTCGCCCGGCTGCAGCAGCGCCGCATACACGGCCATGTTCGCCTGTGAGCCGGAGTGCGGCTGGACGTTGGCATGGTCGGCGCCGAAGAGCCGCGTCACACGGTCAATCGCCAGGCGCTCGACCTCATCGACGTAGTCGCAGCCGCCGTAATAGCGCGCGCCGGGATAGCCCTCGGCGTATTTGTTCGTCAGGTGGCTGCCCACGGTCTCCATGACGGCCGGGCTCGTGAAATTCTCGGACGCGATCAGCTCCAGATGATCGCGCTGGCGTCCAAGCTCTCGCTCCATGGAGGCGTACAGCTCCGGGTCTGCCTGCATCAGGTGTTCGTAATTCATATCGGCAACCTCCGTTTGTGTCAAAATAGCGAAAATAGTTTACCACGATCGGCACGTATTTTACAAGAGGGCGGCACATAAACTAAAGCATCCTGATCCTGTCCGAGGTGATGCAAGTTGAACAAATGGAAGCGCATCCGCCCATATGTCGCCTTCTGCGCGATCGCGCTGGCCGTCGGCGGCGCATCGAGCTTCGCCACCCGTGCGGGCATGTCCGACTTTGACCTGCTGGTGAAGCCGCCGGCCGCGCCGCCGGACTGGCTGTTTCCCATCGCGTGGACGATCCTGTACCTGCTCATGGGCATCGCCATGGGGCTCGTCTGGCGCAGCAGCTCCGGACGCGCGCGCAAAGAGGCCACTGCCCTGTGGAGCATCCAGCTGGCCGTCAACGGTCTGTGGCCGGTGCTGTTTTTCCTGCTCAAAGCCCATGGCCCGGCGTTTTTCTGGCTGGTGGGGCTGATCGTGCTCGTGCTGTTTATGATCGCGGATTTTTCCCGCCGCAATGCCACAGCCGCATGGCTGAGCGCGCCGTATCTGCTCTGGCTGCTGTTCGCGGGTTATCTGAACCTCGGCATCTGGCTGCTCAATCGGTAAGGTTTGGGTAAAAAACATGTCAAGATTGTGTTTGCGTGGTGCAGGAGATTGTGGTACACTGCCCCCGAGGAGGGAACTGCCCCATGAAAAAACCGCTCAAAATTATTCTGATCATTCCGGCCGTCATCGTCGGTCTGGTCACCGCGCTGCTCATCTGGCTGACCGCTACGCAGCTGAATGTAAAAACCGAGACTGCCGTCGTGACCCACGGCGAGAACAGCACCGCCGCATTCGCCCCGGGCGATGACGTGTCCATCCTGACGTGGAACGTCGGCTACGCCGGCCTGGGCGAGGAATCCGATTTCTTCATGGACGGCGGCAAGCAGGTTCGCGCACCGAGTAAGGCGATCGTGGAAAAAAACATGGACGGCATCGTCAGCACCGTGGAGGATCTGGACGCCGACTTCACATTCCTGCAGGAGATAGAAGCCGATCCTTCGACCCGCTCCTACAGCATTGAGGAGGCCAGCCGTCTGCGCTCCGAGACCGGACTGGACAGTGCACACGCGCGCAACTACAAATGCGACTTTGTGCCCTACCCCATCCCGCCGATCGGCAAGGTGAGTTCCGGAATCATGACGCTCTCGAGCGCACCGATCGCCTCGGCCGAACGCATCGCCCTGCCGAGTCCATTCAAGTGGCCGGTATCGGTGGCCAACCTCAAGCGCTGCCTGATGCCGGTGTATATTGATCTCGAAGGCACGGATGCGCAGCTCGTGCTCGTCAACCTCCACCTGGAGGCCTATGACGACGGCGAGGGCAAGGCCGCGCAGACCGCCGCGCTCAAGACGTTCCTCGAGCAGGAATACGCCAAGGGCAATTACGTCATCGCCGGTGGCGACTTCAACCAGACATTCCCCGGTGGACTGGATAAGTACCCGATCAAGAACGCCGATCTCTGGACACCCGACACACTCGATGACAGTATGCTGCCAGAGGGCTGGAGTTTTGCGTATGATACGGCTGCGCCGACCTGCCGCCTCGACAACCAGCCCTACGACGCCGAGAGCGACGCCACACAGCACTACGTGATCGACGGCTTCATTCTCTCGCCGAATGTGGAACTGACAAGCGTACAGACGCAGGACGACGGTTTCCGTTTCTCAGACCACAACCCCGTGCTGCTCAGCATCCGACTCAAATAAAGAAGATAGCAAAGCCCGCTTCCGTCCGGAAGCGGGCTTTTTCCTCATTTCGCACTTGTGATGCACAGCTCACGGCAGGATCCGGAGCCAAACAACGTCTCCATCTCCTGCCGGTAGCCGGGGAAGACATCGCACGGCATGAGCGCCTGCACGCACCCGGCAAAACCGCCGCCGTGCACACGCCACGCGCCCACGCCGTCGAGCAGCTCGGCCGCGCGCTTCAGGCCGCGCTCGAGCCGGTCATCGCCGCCCGGGGCGCGGATGTTGCGCAGCAGCCGCTCCGACGAGCGGCCGGACGCGTTCATCAGACGCAGGTAGGTTCCGGCATCCCGGCGCACGAGCGCGTCGCGCATCTGCGGCACGCGCGCATTCTCCTCAAAAAAGTGTGCTGCGCGGTCATCGGCAAGGCCCGGCTGCCGGTGGGCATAAAAGTCCGCCGGATCCACCTGTGAGAGCGTCTCGGCGCCGAAGCGCCGCGCCACGCTGCACATATCGGCCGGGAGCGCCGCGTATGCGGGGGTCAGTCCCGCGTGACTGCCGCCGGTATCCGTCAGGCTGAGCGTGAGGCCCATGTCGGCAAACGGCGCCGCGACCGGGGCGATTTCCCCGGCGGCAAAGTCAATATACACCGCGCCGTCGAGCGCGCACGCGAGCTGGTCCATAAGGCCGGACGGCTTGCCGAAGTAACGGTTTTCCGCCTGCTGGCCAAAGCGCGCGAGCTGCTCGGGCGAGAACACGCCGCCGTTATAAAACATATTGAAAATGCGGCCGACGAGAATCTCAAACGCGGCCGAGGACGACAGCCCACCGCCCGGCTTGAGTGCGGAGGACGCCCACGCCTCGAAGCCACCGATCTCCCCGCCGGCATCCAGGATTGCCGCCGCCATGCCGCGCACAAGCGCCCACGGCTTGCCATAGGCGCGCGGGTTCACGGCCAGATCGTCGAGCGCGACGGTGAACGGCCGGAATCCCTTCGAGTGGATGCACACGCGGCGGTCGCGCCGGCGCACCGCGCGCGCTGTAATGCCCACATCCACGGACGCCGCCAGCACGCGCCCAAGCTGATGATCGGTATGGTTCCCGGCCAGCTCCGTGCGGCCGGGGGCAAAAAATCGCTGCATGATCTTCCTCCGAAAAAAAGCCGGCAGGCGGGGCGCCTGCCGGCTCAGCTGCAAAAACTCAGTGCTTGCGCGCGAGCACCCGCTCGATGCCGCGCACGACACCGGCTGCGTCCACGCCGTACTTGGCAAGGAGGTCGGTATATTTGCCGGTTTCGGTGAACGTGTCGGGGATGCCGACAAACTCCGTCGGCGCGGCCGCGCCGCCCCAGGCGAGCACTTCCGCCACGGCGCTGCCGAGACCGCCGTAAATGTTGTGCTCCTCGGCGGTGACAATGGCGCCGGTCTCCTGCGCGCAGCGCAGGATGAGCTCGCGGTCGATGGGCTTGATGGAGTACATATCCACCACGCGCACGGACACGCCGCGCGCGGCCATCTGCTCGGCCGCCTCGAGCGCCTTGTGTACGAGAATGCCACAGGCGATGACGGTCACGTCCGTGCCGTCGCGCACGATGGCGCCCTTGCCGCACTCAAACTTCGTGTTTTCATCATACAGATCCGGGTACACGTCGCGCGACAGGCGCAGGTACATCGGTCCGTAGGTATCCACGGCGTACTTCGTGGCCCAGCGGGTGCTGGTCGCATCCGACGGGACGAGCACGGTCATGTTCGGCAGCGAGCGCATGACGGCGATATCTTCCGTGGCATGGTGCGTTGCGCCGTCGAGCGCGTCGGACATACCGCAGTAGGCGCCGCCGAACTTCACATTCAGATTGCCGTAGCACACCTGCGCACGCGCGGAGATGAGACCCAGCGTGGTCAGAAAGACCGTGAACGTGTTCACGAACGGGATCTTACCGGTCGTGGCGAGGCCCGCCGCCGTGGCGACCATGTCCGACTCGGCGATGCCCATATTGAAGTGCCGCTCAGGGTGCGCCTTGCCGAAGATGCCGCTCTTGGTGGAACCGGACAGGTCTGCATCGAGCACGACGATGTTCTCATTGGTGTCGCCGAGCTCGGCGAGCACGGTGCCGTAAACTTCACGAATGGACTTTCCCATCAGACGTTACCTCCCAGTTCCTGCATTGCCTGCGCAAATTCCGCGTCCGGAATGGCCTTGCCGTGCCAGGCGGACTTGCCCTCCATGAAGGACACGCCCTTGCCCTTGACCGTATCCGCCAAAATCACAGTCGGCACGCCCTTGCACGCTGCAGCAGCGTCGAGCGCGGCATCCAGCGCCGCAATATCGTGCCCGTCGCAGCGCAGCACGTTCCAGCCGAAAGCTTTCCACTTGCCGGGCAGGTCGCGCAGCGGCATAATCTCGTCGGTCGTGCCGTCGAGCTGGACCTTGTTCCAGTCCACGATGGCGGTGAGATTGTCGAGCCCGAACTTCACGGCCGAGGCGGCCGCCTCCCAGACGGCACCCTCATCCAGCTCGCCGTCGCCGAGCACGGCGTACACGCGCGCGTCGGAATGATTCAGCTTCAGGCCAATGGCCATGCCCTGCGCCGCAGCCAGGCCGATGCCCAGCGGGCCGGACGGCATATCCACACCCGGTGTGCGCATACACGGATGGCCCTGCAGGGGGCTGCCGGTCTGACGCAAGGTGTTCATGCTCTCGGCAGGCAGGAAGCCCTTGCCGATCAGGTTGCGGTAAAGCATGGGAGCTGCGTGACCCTTGCAGAGCACGAGCCGGTCACGGTTCGGGTCATCGGGGTGCGCGGCATCAACATGCATACGCTGCTGGTACAGCAGCGTGAGGATCTCACAAACGGACAGGCTGCCGCCCGGGTGGCCGGACTGCGCGCCGTGGATGGCGGTGAGTACGTCAATCCGATACTGACGGCAGAGCTCCTGAAGCTCGGCCGTGCGTTCCGGTGTCAAAGACATGGTGGTTTGTCCTCCTGTTTTGTGTTACGTAATAAAGATACAACGCCCGTTTTTTGATGTCAACGGCACGAAATGAATTTTCGCGCGTTTTCCCTTGTTAATTTTATAATCGTTGCTTTACTAGGCGACAAACGTTATAATTAAAAGGAATATATTTTGTTGTCTGCACCCCCGCAGACCCATTCAGGAGGCGAGGTCAATGGACCCCAACAAAGCGCTGAACATGACCATGCTCTGCGACTTCTATGAGCTGACGATGGGCAATGGTTATCTGGAGCACGATATGCAGGACCGCATCACGTATTTCGATGTGTTCTTCCGCAGCGTGCCGGACGACGGCGGCTACGCCATCGCTGCCGGTCTCGAGCAGATCATCAACTACATCGAAAACCTGCACTTTACCGACGAGGACATTGCCTATCTGCGCAGCCGGAAGCTGTTCAGCGAGGCATTTCTGGACTATCTGAAGGATTTCCGGTTCACGGGCGACATCTGGGCCGTGCCGGAGGGCACGCCCGTGTTCCCGCGCGAGCCGCTCATCACGGTGCGCGCGCCCGCCATTCAGGCGCAGCTCGTGGAAACCTACCTTCTGCTGCAGATCAATCACCAGAGCCTGATTGCCACGAAGGCCAGCCGCATCTGCCGCGCGGCGAATGGCCGCACGGTGCTCGAGTTCGGCTCCCGCCGCGCGCAGGGCGCTGACGGCGCGATTCTCGGCGCGCGCGCGGCCTATATCGGCGGCTGCGCCGGTACCGCCTGTACGCTCTCGGACGAGCTGTACGGCGTGTACGCCGGCGGCACGATGGCGCACTCCTGGGTGCAGATGTTTGACTCCGAGCTCGACGCCTTCCGCGCCTACTGCCAAACGTATCCCAACAACGCTACCCTGCTTGTGGACACCTACAACAGCCTGCAGTCCGGCGTGCCGAACGCCATCCGCGCATTCAACGAAGTGCTGCGGCCGAAGGGCATCACGCACTGCGGCATCCGCTTCGACTCCGGCGACATTGCCTACCTGACGAAGAAGGCACGCAAAATGCTCGACGATGCCGGTTGGCCCGACTGCAAGATCACCGTGTCCAACGCGCTCGATGAGCGCCTGATCGCAGGTCTGCTGCGCCAGGGCGCGCAGGTCGACAGCTTCGGCGTGGGCGAGCGGCTCATCACCGCGCGCAGCGAGCCGGTGTTCGGCGGCGTGTATAAGCTCGCGGCCATTGAGGATAAGGACGGCAACATCATCCCGAAGATCAAGATCAGCGAAAACGTCGGCAAGATCACCAACCCCCACTTTAAGAAGGTTTACCGCTTCTACAGCAAGGACTCCGGCATGGCCGAGGCGGACTACATCTGCCTGCACGACGAAGTTGTGGACGACACACAGCCGCTCGAGATCTGCGATCCCGACGCGACGTGGAAGAAAAAAGTGCTCACTGACTTCACGGCGCGTGAGCTGCTCGTGCCCATTTTCCGCGGCGGCAAGCTGGTATACCAGAAGCCCGCGCTCGACGATATCCGTGCCTACTGCGCCGACCAGCTCACCACGCTCTGGCCGGAGGTGCTGCGCTTTGACTATCCGCACAACTACTACGTGGACCTGTCGGAAAAGCTGCTGAAGATCAAGCTCGAGCTGCTCAACGCCGGCGGAAAGTCGCAGGGCTGAGCCGTGGAAGCAGCCTCCCGCCGTCAAGCCATCCTCGACCGGCTCCGGACGGCTGACCGGCCCGTGAGCGCGTCGTCCCTCGCCGCCGAGCTGAATGTCAGCCGCCAGATCATCGTGGGCGACATTGCGCTCCTGCGCGCCGGCGGCGCCGAGATCTCCGCCACCCCGCGCGGCTATGTGCTGCCGCAGACAACGGACGGCATCACGCGCACGATCGCCTGCCGCCACACGCTCGCCCAGACCGGGCAGGAGCTCGATATTCTCGTTGACAACGGCTGCACCGTACTCGATGTCATTGTCGAGCACCCGGTCTACGGCCAGCTCACCGGCCAGCTCCAGATCAGCAGCCGCTATGATGTGCAGCAGTTCCTTGCGCGCGTGCAGGCGCACGACGCGACCCCGCTGAGTATGCTCACCGGCGGCATCCATCTGCACACGCTGCGCTGCCCGGATGCGGCCGCCTGTGACCGCGCCTGCGCCGCGCTGAAAGCGGCCGGCCTGCTGCTGGACGATTGACAGAAGTTTATTTTAGTTGACAAGTTCAGAGGAAATCTTTATAGTAAGCTTTACAGGTGTCATGACACCTGTAAAGCTTACTTGTTTTTTGGAGGGCTTCACTATGCAGCGGTTCCGGGACTTTCTGAAACGAAAGGATATTGAGATCTCCCTGCGGCGCTACGGCATCGACGCGCTCGGCGCGATGGCGCAGGGTCTGTTCTGCTCGCTGTTGATCGGCACGATCCTCAACACACTCGGTCAGCAGTTCCACATCGGCTTTCTCAACGCGATCATCTTCAACATCAGCAAGGGCGACGCCGCGGTCGGCTACACGATCGGCGGCTGCGCATCGCTGATGGTCGGCCCGGCAATGGCAGTGGCCATCGGCTACGCGCTGCACGCGCCGGCGATGGTGCTGTTCTCACTCGTCCCGGTTGGCTATGCAACCAACGCCATGGGCGGCGCCGGCGGCCCGCTGGCAGTGCTTGTGACGGCGATCGTCGCGGCCGAGTTCGGCAAGGCCGTGAGCAAGGAGACGAAGGTGGACATTCTCGTCACGCCCATCGTCACGATCCTCGTCGGCATCGGACTGGCCATGCTCGTCGCCGCGCCCATCGGCAAGGCGGCCAACTGGGTCGGTACACTCATCATGTGGGCGACCGAGCAGCAGCCGTTCGTCATGGGTATCCTCGTGTCGGTCATCGTAGGCATCGCACTCACGCTGCCAATCTCGTCGGCCGCCATCTGCGCGGCGCTCTCGCTCACGGGACTCGCGGGCGGCGCGGCCGTGGCCGGCTGCTGCGCGAACATGGTGGGCTTTGCCGTGCTGAGCTTCCGCGAAAACGGCTGGGGCGGTCTCGTCAGCCAGGGCCTCGGCACGAGTATGCTGCAGATGGGCAACATCGTACGCAACCCGAAGATCTGGATCCCCGCGATCGTGACATCGGCCATCACAGGCCCGATTGCAACGTGCGTGTTCAAGCTGCAGATGAACGGCGCCGCCGTCAACTCCGGCATGGGCACGTGCGGCCTGTGCGGCCCCATCGGCGTTTGGACCGGCTGGGTCGCACCGAGTGAAGCCGCCATCGCCAACGGGGCCGTGGCCATCCAGCCCGGAGTCATGGACTGGATCGGGCTCGTGCTGGTCTGCTTCGTACTCCCGGCCGTGATCTGCTGGGCCATCGGTCTACTGTGCCGCCGTCTCGGCTGGATCCGCGAGGGCGACCTGAAGCTGGATTGAACCCGCACATACAAAAAAGGCGAATGCCCTTGACGAGCATCGACAATCCCAGCGTCACGACCAGCACGGCGCTGCCCTTGACGATGTATTTCATCCAGCCGCGCGGCAAAAACGACTGCAGCGCGCCGAAGAGAAACAGCAGCGGCACCGTACCAAGTGAGAACACCAGCATCACGAGCGCACCCGCAACGGTAAAGACCATGCTCTTGATATTTGGCGTATAGGTGATGACCGCGCCGAGCGCACCGCAGACAGCGCCGGCCGCCGTGTACGACACAACGCGCCCGCCGTTATACGCTGCCGAGGCAATCAGCCCGCGCTTGCTGCGGCCGGTCGCGCCGTGCTCGTCCGTCGTCTGCGCGAGCAGGATGCCGCCGCAGTCCATGCCCGAAATATGCACAACCACATCCGTCATGCCGTCGCCGCCTTTCGTAATTTACCAACCGGTCAGTAAAAAGATGGCACGCCGCCACATTTTTGTCAAGTTGGGGCCGGATTTCCTGCCCATTTGACGGATGTCAAAATACGCAGTATAATCAGAACATTCCAGCTTTCCGGAGGCGACCAAGATGCCGATCATTGTCGACCGTGACCAGATCCGCATGGACATTCTCATGGCGTTTCAGCGCTGCATCGAGCGCAAACCCATGATGAACGTGTCCCTGCGCGACATTGCAGCCGAGGCGGGCATGAGCCATGCCAAGCTGCTCAATTATTACGAGAGCAAAAACGACCTCCTCCTTGCGTATGTGCGCTATACGCGCGAATATATGAGTGAAAAGTGCAGCCAGTGGTTCGCAGCCAACGACCGTGCGGACTATGACTCCAACCTCGCGTATATGAACGCTTTCATGAACTATGTGGCCAGTGCCCCGGCGCACGAGCAGCGCCCGAACGCCACGACGCAGACCTATGTCCTCGCGCGCTACGACCCCGAGATCGGCCGTCTCGTGCAGGAGGAGTTTCACACGTGGCGCACGCTCATGGAGCAGTGCCTCATCCGCATCTACGGTGAGGAAGCCGGTATGCACGAGGCCGAGGCGATGATGATCCTCATCGCCGGCACGTTCATCTACAACTACAATCAGGCGCTCACGGGCGAGATCAACGACAACATCCTCGGTTATCTCGGCAACCTGAGCCGGTCGTGATCCAAATAACAGAGCCGCCCGGCAGCAAAGCTGCCGGGCGGCTCCTCTTAAGAGGGTGGAAGGATGTCACGCGTCCGGATGTGCATCACAGTAGTGATGGTAGATATTCTCGATATACAGCGCAGCGTCGCGGCCGCGGCCCTCGGCGAGCATGGCGGTGATGCGCGTCTCCTGCTCAATGACCGTCTCCGGCCCCCAGAAGGCGACGCACCGCTCCCAGAGCACGCCGCTCACATCCGCGAGACTGTTCATGAGCAGCGGGAAAATGAGGTTGCCGCTCAGCTCGGCAATCGTTGTTTCAAATTTGCGCATCCACTGTGCGTAGGCAGCGGTGCCCTCGCCTGCGGCAACGGATGCGCGCAGGTTTTCCGTGATGGCGCGCAGCTGGTCCATATCGGCCGCAGTGCCGCGTTCGCCGAGCAGGATCATGGCGCCGCCCTCGATCGCGTCGCGCGCCTCGACGAGGGAGCTCTCGATCGCGTGATCGAACTGGCCGCCGTATTTTCCGAGCGCCATGAGCGTCTCAAAATTGCCGTGGCGGGCATAGTCCTCGATATAATTGCCGCGGCGCGGCTCCATGCGCTCGAGATCCTCGAGTCCGGTGTGCACCATCGAGCGGCTGATGTGCATCTGCTCGGACAGTTCGCGCTCCGACGGAAGCCGGTCACCGACCCGGAGCTCACCGGAAAAGATCATGCCGATCACCTGATCAACGAACAGCTCCCGGAGCGTCGGAGCCCGAATCTGCTGAAATCCCATCAGACCTTCTCGTCGACCTTTCTGTGGTCGTAGATCTGATCCAGCAGCGGCCGCACAAGGAAATAGATCGCCTTATTGTCAAGATTGAACCAGTAGATGAGCATACTCCCCACCCAGACGCCGGTCGCGCCGAGGAGCAGCTTTGGCAGCAGTTTTTTCATCATCATTTCCTCCTATTTACCAGCCTTCGTAATCATCATACTGCAGCAGGGACGCATCGAGCGGCTCTGCCTGCATGACGGAATACATATAGTCATTGACCTGCTGGCGGATGTCGGCGCGGGAGACGGTGCGGTGGTCAAACATATCGTTCGAGACCATCATGAGCTTCGTCTTCTTCTCCTTCGCCTGGTCGAGAATAACGCCCATGAGGCCGAGCGCGCCCTTGCAGGTGATGTCATCGTGCAGGATGACCATGTCGCAGTGGAACTTCTCCGCCTCGTCCCAGAACTCCACGAGGTGCTGCCAGCCGCCGGTCAGATGGCGGCGCATGACACCAGTCTCGTAGTTGCGGGCAATGCCGTCGAGCATGGATTCTTCGTCCGTCGTGTCGATGAGCACGTTGCCGGAGAACAAGTCCATGCCGGCGATCACGAGGATGCCCCAGCAGTTATACAGCCAGTTCGGGAACTGCAGCCAGTAACACGGCGGGCCGCCCCAGGTAATGGCGCGGTAGCGCGTCTTGGGGAAGCAGTTGGTCTTGCTCATATACGCCTGCTCAAGGATCTTCATGACCTTTTTCTCGGTCTTCATGACCTCGGGGTTGCGGCCGCCGGAGAAAGCATAGTAGTACGTATGGAACAGGTTTGGCACCGTGAGGGCGGCGGCGGTATAGGGCGTGGCCATGAAGTTCCACTTCTCCCGCTCGTTGCGCACCTCGTCATTGTGCTTTTCCATCATGGCACGGCAGGCATCCCAGTCGTAGGTCTCGCCGGTGTGCTGCGCAACAAAGTCGATCACACGGCGCAGGGATGCACGGGCGTACTTACGCGTGTGCGGATCCTCCCAGCGCATGGGGATGGCGGCCGGCAGCGTGTCCACATCGAGGTGGCGCTCGATGAGCTGGCTGTTCATGGTCGAGGAATCGCACGGCGCATTGTTGGAGATGCAGCACGCGCCGATCTTCGGAAATTCGTCGAGGATGGCGACGCCGGCAGCATTGTTCGACAGGCGGCAGGAATCCGCCGGCAGGCCGACGCTCTCCATAGCGTCAATATAATACGGGTTCGCGCCCTGATCCATGTAGCACAGCAGCAGGCCCTGGAACGGCTCGAGCTGCGCGGGACGCAGGTTCGGAAAACCTGCAAGGATCTCGGGGCACATGGTCTGCTCGAGCACGACCTGCGTGCGGCCGAAGGCGTTGTCACCAAAGCGGCGGTCGCCCATCATCATCTCGGCAATGGAATTGGTCGACCCCTTCATGATCGTGTTGAGGTACAGGCGCGCCACACGCAGCGCCGGCCCGCGCAGGCCCTCGACGCAGCGGTCGATCATATTCAGCGCCGCGAGATAGGAGCCCAGCCAGCGGTAGGTCAGCATACCGCGCGCGATGCGCACCGGGCTCTTGGCCACGAAACCGCCCATGACGCCGAGTACCTTGACCCACTCGACATAGTCGTACCATGTGTCTTTCAGGCCGCGCCATTCGCGGTGCTTTGCAATGTTGCTGCCGGAGAGAAAACGGTTCCCGGCGCCCTTGCCCTTCTTATCAGCCATCACGAATTCCCTCCCTGAATGTGTTTGATCTCCAGGCTCTCCACAAAGGCCTGGATACGCGTGCGCAGCTGGCCGGCGCCGGCGAGGGTATACTCCTTTTCAATGCCGACGGTCGGGATGCCCAGCTCCTCCTGCAGAATGTGCACACCGAGCACACGCTCATAGCTCCAGAACTCGCAGAACTTCATCTGCTCATAGAGCACGCCGTCGGCACTGTATTCCCTGCACAGGTCGCGGATGTAGGTGCGGCGGCCATCCGAACGCGCCCGCTCCATGAAGCGCGGGCACTGGCTCGTGCGCAGATAGTGGCGGGCGACGGCGCGCAGCGGCGTCTCCCCATCGAGGATCTTGATCTGCTCGCGGCTGGGTAGACTGCCGTAACAGTAGCGGTCAGCCACGACCATGGCGCCGCAGTCCTCGATGAGCTTCGTGAACGCGGGATCGTCGATCTCGCTACCGGTCACGACCAGACGCACGCGGAACCACGGCTGCGGGTCCGCCTTGCGGCGCTTGAGCTCGGTGAGCGTCTGCCGGAGATACGGCAGGATCCGCTTGTGCGGACACACCTGGCTCACGAGCTGGATGACATGAAATTCGTACCCCGTGATGACCGGATTTTCCGCCTTGCGTAGGTCGCCGATCTCTGTGATGATGCGGGAGATCTCATTGTGGTCTTTGATCGCGGCGGGGATCGCCTTGTCGGAGATGTCGATGCCGTAGGTCTCGTGCAGCGGCTCGAGCACCTTGCGGCGCAGCTGCTCTTCATAGTGATCGACGGCGAAGTCCTCGTCTGAGAACGGCACGTCCATCATACTCATGAAAAACTGCGGGTTTTTCTCCTTCACCAAGCCGAGAATCTCAAAATGCTCGTGCCCGCGGTGCATCATCTGGCACGTCTCGGACGAGAGCAGCGCGTCGAGATAGTCATAGCCGCCCTCGATGCCGCGCTCGAGAATGCTGCGGGTATACGAGCAGATCTTGCTCGACATATAGTACGTGCCCACGTCGATGCTGCCGGTGTTCGGCGCACGCAGGCGGCTCGAAAAGCAGCCGGGCAGGTTCAGCAGCGTCTCCGGCACGAAATAGCAGGTGTAGCCCAGGGCGTGTTCCCCCTCCGCCTTGGCCTGCTGTACCAGCTCGTTGTTGGCCTCCTGCAGCAGATTCTCAAAATAAATCAGATGCTTCAGGTCTTTCATGGTTTGCTTCCACCTCTCACTTTTCATCACAGATATACCGGTTGGCCAGAGCACAGTCTGGTTCAACCAGCAGCCGCATGAACCAAAGATAGCATATTTTTTGACAATGTGCAACGTCTTTTCGGCAGGTGCCACCATTTTTATCGTCTCGCACAACGGCTCTGGTCTGACCACAGCCGGAACGCTGCCAACAAACCGGACAGATTTTGTACTTTTCCAAACAATCGTTGACAAGGCAGGCCGGCTTATTATAGTATTGTCTGTCCAAGCATGAAACCAAAGGAGCCTCACTTCATGAATGAAATTTACGTCACTGGTCACCGGAACCCGGACACGGACTCCGTTGTGGCCGCTATTTCCTATGCTGCCCTGCGCAACGCGCTTGGTGACCGCGACTATGTGGCCGCGCATCTCGGTCACATCAGCGACGAGACGCAGCGTCTGCTTGACCGCTTCGGCTTTCGTGCACCGCGAACGCTGAGCAATGTGCGCACGCAGGTGCGTGATCTGGATTACGATACGCCGCCGGCGCTCAACTCCACCGTCACGATGGACCGGGCCTGGCACATCATGCGCGACCAGAACATTTCGGCCATGCCCATCATCAACGAGGACGGCACGCTCTACGGCATGCTCTCCGCCGGCGACATTGCGGCCTACAGTATGCGCACGATCAGCGACCGGCACGTAGACGCCCTGCCGCTGTTCAACCTCCTGAGTGTGATCGAGGGGCGCATCCTCAATGACGGCGCCGACCAGGTCGACAGCGTGTCCGGCGTCGTGACGATCGCCCTGCCGCAAAGCTGCGACAACCTGCTCTTCTCCGATCCGGACAGCATCGTCCTCTGTGGCAACCAGCCGGATATGATCCGCCGCGCGCTCGACGTCGGCGTACAGTGCATCATTCTGTGCCAGACCGACGTAGACCCGGCGTGGCTGGACAACGCCGGCAAGACCTGCATTATCTCCACCCCGCTCGACGCCAGCCGCGTGGCGCGTCTGGTCTATCAGGCGATCCCGATCTCCCGCCCGTGCCGGACGAAGGACATGGTCAGCTTCCACCTCGACGATTACATCGACGACGTGCGCGAGGTCGTGCTCGAGAGCCGCTACCGCTGCTACCCCGTGCTCGACGAGAATGAAAAGGTCGTCGGCACGCTCTCCCGGTATCACCTGCTGCGGCCGCGGCGCAAGCGCGTCGTGCTTGTGGACCACAATGAGCTGGCACAGGCCGTGCCCGGACTCGAGCAGGCGGAAATTCTGGAGATCATCGACCACCACCGTTTGGCCGATATTCAGACCACGCAGCCCATCCGTGTACGCAACGAACCTGTCGGCAGCACGACGACCATCATCACCAATATGTATCAGGAGCACGGCGTCATGCCGTCGCCGAACATGGCCGGATTGATGGCGGGCGCCATTTTGTCCGACACGGTCATGTTCAAATCCCCCACCTGCACGAAGCGCGACGTTGCCATGGCCGAGCGCATGGCCCGTATCGCCAACATCTCGCTCAAGGAACTGGGCAACCTGCTCTTTGCCGCCTCGAGCGCGGGCGACAAATCTGCCGACGAGCTGTGCTTTACCGACTTCAAGGAGTTCCACATTGCCGATCATTATCTCGGCGTTGGTCAGGTCACGTCGCTCGACTCCGCCAAGGTGCTTGAGCGCAAGGAGGAGCTGCTGGCCGTCATGGCCACGAAGCTCGAGCAGCAGCATTATGACATGATCGCGCTCATGATCACGGACGTGCTCCTGGAGGGCACGAACCTGCTCTACATCGGCAATGATGACACGATCCGCTCCGCCTTCTCGGTCGAGCCGAAGGAAAACTCCGTGTTTCTGCCCGGCGTGATGAGCCGCAAAAAGCAGATCATCCCCATGCTGACTGCCCTCTGGGGCTGAGGCCGTACCTGCAAAAATGTCCGCACAGGCAATGCCTGTGTGGACATTTTCTATTTGTGTGCCGTCACGCCCTCGCGCTGATGATGCGGTAATACGTCCGCGCTGTGAGTACATACACGAGCGTGTACAGCAGCGCAAAGACCGCAAACGTTCCAAGCGTGCACATCAAAAACAGCTGCACGTTCTGCACGCCGAAGGCAAACACGATCTGCTTGACGAGCGGGAAAGCAAACGCAATGTGGACCGCCGCCGTGACGAGCGGCAGGAAGAACATGAGCAGCACCTGCGTGCGGATGGTCGCCTTGACCTCCTTCGGCGTCATGCCGACCTGCTGCATGATGCGGAAGCGGCCGCGGTCGTCATAGCCCTCGGAGACCTGCTTGTAGTAGATAATGAGCACCCTCGCAAGCAGGAACACGAACCCGAGGAAAAAGCCGAGGAACAATAATCCGCCGTACATGCTGCGCAGCTCGGGATAGCCGTCGGCGCGCATATCGGTCGAGTAGCCCACGTTCGCCGCCGCGGCAGCAGATTCAAACCCGGGGTCACTGAGCAGTGCGTGCAGCGCGTCCAGCTGCTCGGCGTCCGTGCCGGAGAGGTCGAACTGATACATATAGTTGAGCATGCTGAGTGTGCCGCCGTTCTCCTTTGCATGGTCATTTTGCCGTGCGCGCAGCTCGAGCATACTGTCAAGATCCGGCACGACCAGGTAAAGCGTGCGTAAGCCCATGATGGCGTTGCCGCTGTCGAGCGGGAAGCTGTCGAGATGCCGCAGGCGGAACGTGCGGCCGCAGATCGTCACCGTATCGCCGAAGGGCTTGCCGTCCG
The DNA here is from genome assembly GCA_048217285.1 of Oscillospiraceae bacterium. Taxonomy (GTDB): domain Bacteria; phylum Bacillota; class Clostridia; order Oscillospirales; family Oscillospiraceae; genus CAG-103. The sequence continues at coordinate 42,075 of DBFWVW010000067.1, read as the reverse complement.
TCCAGGCGAGGGCCTCGTCCGGCGCGAGCGTGACGGGCTCGCCCGTCAGGCTGGCATAGCCGTCGGCGTCCGTGACCCAGACGGCGAGCGCGTTGGAGCTCTGATACGACGTCTGCGTCACGTGCGTAACATCAAGCGTCGTATCATCCTCGCGCATCATGGACAGATTGAGTGAGCGATAGCCGTGGACATTGCTCTGTGTGAGCCCCGTGCCCGCCACGGCGGCATCGACCGCCTGCACGACCGGAGCGACATCCGGGACTTCGTCCGTTTCACTGGCGGCCATAAGCGTGAGCTCCACGTCCTGCGGCCAGCGCGCGGCGGCATAAGCATCCAGCCCGCGATACAGGCTCACCGTGGTCGAGACCGTCACGAGCACCATCGTCGAGAGGATGCAGATGCTCGCAAGGCCGGCTGCGTTGCGCTTCATGCGGTAGATGAGACCGGAGACCGTGGCAAAGTGGCTGGTTTTATAGTAGTAGCGCCGGTTTTTGCGCAGCGCCTTGAGGATGACGATACTCAGCGCGATGAACACGAGATATGTGCCGATGATGACGAGGATGACCGCCGGGAAGAAATACTCAATGGCAGCATAGGCCGAGCTTGTGCGCAGGGACATGATATAACCCGCGGCGAGGCACACCGCACCGAGCAGCGCAAGGATCCACTTACTGCGCGGCTCGCGCTCGCCCTCGCTGCTGCCGTGCAGCAGCTGCACGGGGTTGGACAGATGGATGATGCGGATGGTGTTGAGCAGCAGCAGCAAAAACAGCGCGCCGAAAAACGCCGCCGTATAGCCGACGCTCATCAGGCTGATGTTCAGCCCGAACGTGTTCTCCCCGCCGATGAGCCGCACGAGCACGAGCTGCAGGAGCTTGGAAAACACCCCCGCCGCCACGAGGCCGAAAAACAGCGCCATGGCCGCCGTGTACAGCGACTCCCAGAAGAGCACGTAGGAAATGTGGCGCTTTTCCATGCCGAGGATGTTGTAGATGGCAAACTCGCGCTTGCGCTGCTTGGTGAAGGTAGTGTTCGTATAAAAGAGGATGATGGCGGAAAACAGCGCCATGATCCACACGCCGACGCCGAGCACCTCACCGATGCTGCCGCCGTGCTGCATCTGGCCGAGATAGGGATCGCTCGCGAGCGTGAGGATGATGCAAAACAGCGCCACGATCACGATGCAGGCCAGCAGATACGGCAGGTAGAACTGGCGGTTTTTCTTCAGATTCGTCGCCGCCAGACGCGGGTAGAGATTACGCATGGTGCTCACCGCCCGTTGCCAGCATCGTGAGCGTATCGGCGACCTTCTGGTAGAGCTGCTCGTCCGTGCTCTCGCCGCGATAGATCTCGTGGAACACCTCGCCGTCCTTGATGAACAGCACACGCGAGGCGTGGCTGGCCGCCTTGACCGAGTGCGTGACCATGAGGATGGTCTGGCCGCTGTGGTTGATCTCCTCGAACAGATGCAGCAGCTCGTCCGTTGCGCGCGAATCGAGCGCGCCGGTCGGCTCGTCGGCGAGCACGAGCTTTGGCTGCGTGATGAGCGCGCGGGCAACGGCTACGCGCTGCTTCTGTCCGCCGGAGAGCTCATATGGGAACTTCTGCAGCAGCTCTGCGATGCCGAGCTGCCGGGCGATGGGCGCGAGGCGCGCGGCCATCTCCGTATACGGCCGGCCGGCGAGCACGAGCGGCAGGAAGATATTATCCTGCACGGAGAACGTGTCGAGCAGGTTGAACTCCTGGAACACGAAGCCCAGCTGCGAGCGGCGAAACGCCGCGATCTCCCGCTCGGGGATCGCGCTCAGCGGCCGGCCGTCGAGCACGACGTCGCCGCCGGTGGCCTTGTCGAGCGCGGCGAGAATGTTGAGCAGCGTGGTCTTACCGCTGCCGCTCTCACCCATGATGGCGACGTATTCGCCCTTCTCGACCGTGAAATTCACATCACTGAGCGCCTGCACCTTCGTGCCGCCGAAGCGGGTGGTATAAATTTTCTGAACGTGACGAACTTCCAAAAACGACATGACTGTTACCTCCTGTGTATTGACAGGCTCAGTATAAACCGCCGGGGAAATGGCTGCCATGCATCTGGCTTACATTTTCCCGGCGGAAACTTACGATTCTGTAAGGCTCACTCGACCTCGAGCGCGTCCTGCGCAAGGCCGATGCGCACCGTCGTACCCACGCCGACCTCCGACGTGATGGCGATCGTATGGCCGAGCTTTCCCAGGATGTGGCGGCAGAGGTACAGGCCGATGCCGGTCGCGCGCTTGTCCGTGCGACCGTTGCAGCCGGTGAAGCCCTTTTCAAATGCACGCGGCAGATCCTCCGGCGCGATGCCGATGCCCGTGTCGCGAATGCAGAGGGTCTTCGGCGCCTCAAGCGTGATGGAGACCGAACCGCTGCGCGTATACTTGAGCGCATTCGAGAGCACCTGCTCGATGACGAACAGCAGCCACTTCTCGTCCGTGATGACATTCGTATTCAGCGGCGCGTACTCCAGACGCAGCTTGCGGCGGATGAACTGGGACGCGAACTTCCGCACCGCCTGCCGGACAATATCGTCGAGCGCATAATTGCGGATGACATAGTCCGACGACGTGCTCTCGAGCCGCAGGTAGCCGAGCACCATCTCCACATACTGCTCCACGCTCTGCAGCTGCTCGAGCAGGGCGCGCTGCTCATCCGTCTCCGCGTCCTGCAGCAGCAGGCGCATGGCGGCGATGGGCGTTTTGATCTGGTGCGCCCAGACGGTGTAATACTCCACCAGCTCCTGATATCCCTGCTGGCTGCGCGTCATCTGCGCGCGCCGGTCTGTGTCGAGCGCGCGCACGAGCGCCTGATACTGCGCCTCGAGCATCCCGTCCGGCTCCGGCAGCTGCTCGGTGCTGAGCGTGATCTCCTGCTCCAGCCGCCGCAGCAGGCGCAGGCGCGCGGCAAAGCGCCGGTAATCGACCGCAAACCAGATCAGCAGCAAAAACAGGCACACGAGCGCCGCGTACCCCGCCGCGCCCAGCGGCAGCCGGTAGAGCCAGAACACGAGCGCGAACACGGCCGTGTAGACCGCCAGCGCAATGAGCGCCTTGCGGTTTTCCTTCACATAGGCCCCAAACATGACCGCTTCCCCCTCACTCGATGAGATAGCCGAGGCCCTTTTTCGTCGTGATATAGTCCGGCAGACCGGCGGCCTCGAGCTTGCGGCGCAGGCGGGCGATGTTGACCGTGAGCGTGTTTTCGTCCACGAAGCTGTCCGTCTCCCAGAGCTTTTCCATGAGCGTCTCGCGGCTGACGACGCTGCCCTTGCGCTCGAGCAGCGTCTGCAGGATGCGATAGTCGTTTTTCGTCAGCTCGATGCGCTGCCCCTGATACGTCAGGCTCGCGTCCGCCGTGTTGAGCACGGCGCCGCGGTGCTCGAGCGTGGGCGCCGGCGCGGCAAAATCATACGTGCGGCGCAAAATGGCCTGGATCTTCGCCAGCAGCACATTCAGGTCAAAGGGCTTGGCGATGAAATCGTCGCCGCCCATATTCATGGCCATGACGATATTCATATTGTCCGATACCGAGGAGAGGAACACGACCGGCACGTTCGACACGCGCCGCAGCTCCTGACACCAGTGATAACCGTTATAAAACGGGAGCGTGATGTCCAGCAGCACGAGCTGCGGATCAAACGCCGTGCACTCGGCGAGCACATTGCGAAAATCCTCCGCGCAGCGCACATCAAAGCCCCACGTCGTCAGATGCTTTTGCAACGCGGCGGTAATAGCCGCGTCATCCTCCACGATAAAAATGCGGTGCATGAGATCCCTCCCGGGCAGAAAAATAGCAGGTGCGGTTGGCCCCGCACCTGCTATTTTACGATAGTTTGGCTCCGATTGCAACGGCTGTGTCAATCCCGGCGGCGATTGCCGTAGAGAATGATCAGCCGCAGCAGCTGCGCAAACGACACCAGCAGCGCCGCAACATACGTCATGGCAGCCGCCCGCAGCACGCTGCGCGCGCCGCGCAGCTCGCCATCCGTGAGCAGGCCGCGCGACTCGATCGCCTCCAGCGCCCGGCGGGAAGCGTTAAACTCCACCGGCAGTGTCGCAAGCTGGAACACCGTCACGAGGCCGAAGAGCAGGATGCCCGCCCAGACGAGCACCGACCAGTTAAAGATCAGCCCCACGATGAGCAGCGGCCACGAGAGGTTCGAGCCGATGCGCGTGGCCGGAATGATGGCCGCGCGGATGCGGATGGGCGCATAGTCCGTGGCATACTGCACGGCGTGGCCGGCCTCGTGCGCCGCAACGCCTACGGCCGCGATCGACGCGACGCCGTAGACCTCGTCCGAGAGGCGGATGACCTTCGCCTGCGGGTCGAAATGGTCGGTCAGCTTGCCGGAAATGTGCTCAATGCGCACATCCGTGATGCCGTTGGCCTGCAGGATGCGCTGCGCCGCCTGCGCGCCGGTCAGGCCGCTCGTGCAGCGCACACGCGCATAGCGCGAAAACGCGCTCTTGACCTGGACCTGCGCAATGAGCGCGATGAGCAGTGCCGGCACGACCAGCAGCAGATACGTTGTATCAAAGCCATAATAATAACCGTTGTACATGGCAGTCGTCCTTTCTGGTTCGTGCTGCTATTTTACCGCCAAAGCGCGCGCGCGTCAACCGGAGGCGCGGATTTGCACAACACGGTGTTTTTTTGCGCGAATATCCCCCCACCGGGCTTGCGCGGCCGTTGTTTTTTTGTTATACTTGTGTCAAATACACGATAGAGAGTATGGACGGTCTGATCATGATTGATGCACATGACATTCGATTTTCCTACGATGGGCCGGGCGGCCGCCGCTCGCTCAACGGCATAGAGCTGCACGTTGCACCCGGCGAGTTCGTGGCCGTGCTCGGGCACAACGGCTGCGGCAAATCCACGCTCGTCAAGCACTTCAACGCCCTGCTGCCGCTGCAGCACGGCACACTGACCGTCGACGGCATGGACGCCGCCGACCCCGCCAACCGCTGGGCGCTGCGGCGCAAAGTCGGCATGGTGTTTCAAAATCCGGACAACCAGTTCGTGTCCACGATCGTGGGCGAGGATGTGGCCTTCGGACTGGAAAACTACGGCGTACCGGAAACCGAAATCCCCGCGCGCGTGGCCGCGGCGCTCGCAGCCGTGGACATGGCGGGCTATGAAAACCGCGCGACGCACACGCTCTCCGGCGGGCAAAAGCAGCGCGTGGCGCTGGCCGGCGTGCTGGCCCTGTCCCCGGACATTCTGGTGTTCGACGAAGCCACCGCCATGCTCGACCCCGACGGCCGGCAAGAGGTGCTGCGCACGATCCACCGTCTGCACGTACAGCAGCACAAGACCGTCGTCATGATCACGCACTACATCGAAGAAGCCATCGGCGCCGACCGCGTCTATCTCATCCACAACGGCAAAATGATTGCCGGCGGCACGGCACGCGAGATGCTCACGCAGCCGGAGCTGCTGGCTGCGGCAGGGCTCACGCCACCGATGCCGGTGCAGATGTACTATGATCTGAAGCAGGCTGGGATCGTGCTCGCCCGCTGCCCGCTGACACTTGAAGAGCTTGCGGAGGAACTATGCCGATCACAGTAACGAATCTGACGTGTGTCTACAGCGCGGGGACACCTTTTGAGGTCACTGCGCTGCGCGATGTATCCGTCACAGTTGAAAACGGCAGCTTCATCGGCATTCTCGGCCGCACCGGCTGCGGCAAGTCCACGCTCATTCAGATCATGGCCGGCCTGCTCACGCCGACGGCCGGCACCGTCATGCTCGACGGGCAGGACATCCACGCCCGCCGCTATGACCGCAGCATTCTGCGGCGCAAGGTCGGCATTGTGTTCCAGTACCCGGAGTGCCAGCTCTTTGAAACGACCGTGGAAAAAGACGTGGCCTTCGGCCTGAAGCACAGCGGCCTGAGTGCCGCCGAAAAGCAGGCGCGCGTGCGCTGGGCGCTCGAAACGGTTGGCTTCTCATTCGAGAAGATCCACGACCAGCCGCCGATGGGCCTCTCCGGCGGAGAAAAGCGGCGCGTGGCCATCGCGGGCGTGCTGGCAACAAGGCCGGAGTATCTCATTCTCGACGAGCCGATCGCGGGCCTCGATCCGCTCGGCCGCGAGTCGTTTTTGCAGCTCATCACCGAGCTCAATCGCGGCGGCATGACCATTCTCATGGTCTCGCACAATGCCGACTGTCTGGGCGCATATGCGCAGCGGCTGCTCGTACTGGAAGGCGGGCAACTCATGCGCGACGGCACACCGGAAGAGATCTATGCCGACCTCGACTGGATGCGCGCGCACCGGCTGGGCGTACCGCAGAGCCGCACCGCCGCTGCCCTGCTTAAACAGGGCGGGCTGGACATTCCGCAGGACATTGCAAGCTATGACGCGCTGCTCGCGGCCGTGCTGCGCGCGAAGGGCGGTGGCCGCCCATGAGGGAACACCTGACCGGGCAGTTCACCCCCGGCAGTTCGATTTTGCACCGGCTGGACGCGCGGGCAAAGTTTTTCGGCTTTCTCCTCCTCATCGCCGCCACCGTGTGCACAAGCTCCTGGCTTGGCTACGCGCTGCTGCTCGCCGTCACGGCCGCCGTCGTGGCTGTCTGCGGCCTGCCGCTGCGCACCGCGCTCGCGTCCGTTGCGCGCATGGGCTGGTTTTTCCTGCTCATCTTTGTGATGAACGCCCTGTTTTTCGCCACGGACGACGCCAACTGGCACTGGTGGATCCTCACACTGTCCGTGCCCGGCATCGTGCAGGGCGCGCAGGTGACGGTGCGGCTGGCGCTCATTCTCGTGATGAGCAACGTGCTCACATGTACGACGCCGCCGCTCGGGATCACCGGCGCGATCCAGACGCTGCTCAGCCCGCTGCGGCTCGTGCGGCTCCCGGTCGAGGACATCGCCATGATCCTGTCCGTCGCCGTGCAGTTTATCCCGACGCTGCTCGAGGAGACCGACACCATCCGCAAGGCGCAGATTGCGCGCGGCGCGCGCTTTGAAAGCCGCCGCCTGCACGAGCGCGCGCAGGCCATGCTGCCGCTGATCGTGCCGATCTTTCTGAGCGCATTCAAACGCGCTGACGAACTCGCCATGGCTATGGAGGCCCGCGGCTACCGCGGCGCGCGCGGCCGCACCCGAAAAAAGTCCGTTCCCCTGCCGCTGAGCGGCTGGGGTGCGCTTGCGCTGTGTGCCCTTGTGTGCGCAGCAGAGATACTTCTGTAAATTCAAAATCAGAAAGGAATAAAAGCCCATGAAAACCATGTCTACCGTCAAAAAATCCATCATCACCGCCGTGTGCATCGCCCTGTGCTATGTGCTGCCGCTGCTGTTTCACGGCATTCAGGGCGCGGGTCAGATCTTCTGCCCGATGCACATTCCCGTCTTCCTGTGCGGCCTCGTGTGCGGCTGGCAGTTTGGCCTGCTGTGCGGTCTGGCCGGTCCCGTGCTCTCGAACGCACTGAGCGGCATGCCCCCGGTAAGCATTCTGCCGTCGATGATGATCGAGCTGGCCGTCTACGGTCTGATTGCCGGCATCATGATGCGCTGCGTGCGCACGCGGCACGTTTACGCCGACCTCTACATCAGTCTCATCGTCGCCATCGTCGCCGGCCGCATCGTCAACGGTCTGGTCAATGCGCTCATCTTCGCGCGCGGCAGCTACTCCATGGCAACGTGGGTTGCAGGCTCCGTCGTCAAGAGCTGGCCCGGCACCGTGATCCAGCTCGTGTTCATCCCGAGCATTGTGTTCGCGCTCATGAAAGCGCGTCTCATCCCCGAGCGGTACCCGAAAGAGGTGCCTGAGCATGATTGATCAAAAGGACGTCATTTCGTTTTTTGACCGCTGCGCCCCCGACTGGGACGCAGAACTGATCCGCAACGAACCGGTCATCCGCACCATTGTCGACAACGCCGGCATCCGCGCGGGCGTGGACGTGCTCGACGTGGCCTGCGGCACGGGTGTGCTCTTCCCAGACTACCTGGCGCGGGATGTACACAGCGTCACCGGTGTGGACATTGCCCCGGAAATGGCCCGGCGTGCCGCCGAAAAGTTCCCGGATGCGCGCGTGACCGTGCTCTGCGGCGACATTGAGACCGTGCCGCTCCCGCAGCCGTTTGACTGCTGCATGGTCTACAACGCCTTCCCGCACTTCCCCGATCCGGCGCGTCTGATTGCACATCTGGCAACACTGCTCAAAACCGGCGGACGCCTGTCCATCGCGCATGGCATGAGCCGCGCCATGCTCGACCGGCACCACGCCGGCTCGGCCAGCACGGTCTCCGTCTCGCTGATCAGCGAGACGGAGCTTGCCGCGCTCATGGCCCCATATTTTGACGTAGACATCGTCATCTCGGACGACAGGATGTATCAGGTCTGCGGCACGAAAAAGTAAACACAAGCGCAAAATGCCCCCGGATGGCCGTCCGGGGGCATTGCTTATGCTTTGGGTCTTTCCCGCTTTCGCTTATGCTGCAGCGTAACCGCTGAGGATGGAGGCCATCTCGGCACGGGTCGCCGCGGCGTTCGGTGCGAGCAGCTTGCCGTCGCGGCCGAGGATGAGCTGCTGCGCGTTGGCCCACTGCATTTCGGCCAGCGCCCAGGCCGGAACGTCTGCCGCGTCGCCAAAGGCAGAGAGATCGGCGCGCGCCGTCACGTCCGCGCCGGTAAAGGCCGCATAACCGCAGAGCATAACAGCCGCCTGGGCGCGCGTGACGGCCATATCGGGCCGGAACGTCCCGTCACCGCAGCCGACAACGATGCCGTTGGCCGCCGCCCAGATGACGGCATCCGTATACCACTGCCCGACCGGAACATCCGAGAACGGATTGGCCGCCGTGACCGCCGGCTCGCCCGCCATCGTGTAGAGGATGACGGCAAGCATCGCGCGGCTCAGCGCCTGATCCGGCGCAAAGATCGTCGCACTTTCGCCGACCATCCAGCCGTGGTTATACACGCGCTTGATGTCCGTGTAGGCCCAGTGATTCGTCACATCCACGAACGGCAGGAACGCACCGGGCTCTTTCGTATAGTCGGCGGTAAAGAACACCTCGATCACATCGCCGTCGGCGATCTCGTATGCGCCCATGTAAGAATCCGGGAACTCGCCGTTGACGCGGTACATCCAGCCGGAATATTGGCCCTTGCTCAACTCGGCCACCTTTGTGCCGTCCGGCGCGGTGACCGCCATGACATAGCTGCCCTTGGCGTCATATGTATAGCCGTTGGCGGCAAGCACCTGCCGGAACACATCGAATGCAGTCGTGCCCTCCGACAGATCGCGAATCACCGTCGGCAGGATCCAGGCATCGGTATCCGTGTGCAGCTGGAAGGTAACGGTGATTGTCTTGAAATCCGGCTCCGTTGGCGTCGGCTCTACAGGTGTCGGCTCCACGGGCGTCGGCTCTACGGGCGTCGGCTCCACGGGCGTCGTGCCGATCACCGTCAGCTCCACCGAAACCGGCTGCCGGCTCAGCGCCTGAAAATCCGCGTTGTCCGGATAGCGCGCGGCATACTTGCCGAGCGTCTCGCTCGAGAGCTCGCTGCGGATCGTGACTGTCTGATCCTCCGCCGGGCGGGTCACGAGCAGGTTCTCATGGCTGATCACGCGGGAATTGGACGAACGGAACAGCCGCCACTGCTCACTGGCCTCCCAGCCGTCCATCGCCACGGGGACGATGCCGCTGCCGGTCAGCGCATCTTCGGTATACACCCAGACGAGGTCACCGTCCGCGTTCCGATACGCTTCCCGGAAGGGGTGCAGATCGGTGAGGATGGTGTTTTTGTCTGTGTTGGCGTTGCGGATGCCGTCAAAATAGTGCGCCTTGACCTGCGCCATGAGCGCGAGCTCCGCGTCGATCTCCGCCTGTGTGAGCGGCTGGACCTCGATCACGAAGCTGCGCTCCGCCGTCACACCGCTGTCGGAATCCGTGAGCGCCACCGTCACGGTGACATCTTTTGCCGCTTCCCCGGGCAGCGGACGGTAAACTTCCACGCGCGCGGCATTGTTCACATCCGGCGGCACGAGGGTGTCTTCATCGCTGCTCGTGATGGTGACAGGCGTATACCTGCCGTCCACGCCGAAATCGCGCGTGGTCGGGAAGTGAATATCGTTTGCGGCGAGGTACTTGCCGTCGCGCTGTGTGAGCAGCTCACCGGTCACGGCGTCGCGCAGACCGCCGTAGGCGGCAAAGCCCGCGTCGAGCTTGGCCAGCAGATCCTCGCGCACGGTCGTCTCCTGCCCCTTGACGGTCACGGTAAAGACCTTGCTGACGGTGATGGCCTGCTCCTGCGTATCCGTGAGCTGGAAGGTCACAGTCGCGGTGAGGGTGACGGTCTTGTCCTGTGCGGGCGTCTTGACCACGCCGACATAGGGATCAAAGAGCGTGCCCGCCGTCTGCTGATTTTTGTCGCTGACAGCGATCGCCGTCGGATCGCTGGACGTCCAGGAGATGAGCGCCCACTTCTTGCCGTCGATGATCTTGGGCAGCGTCAGATCCTGCGTGAGCAGGTTCGGGTCCTCCCCGGCGGCGCACAGGCCCTCGGTGGTCAGCCGGCTCGTGATTTCACCGGAGATCGCATCGCGCACACGCTGCACGTCCCAGCCGATAATAACCGGAACCTTCAGCTGCTCGGCCGCGCCGGCCTTGCTGAGTGTAAACGTGACGCAATAGCTACCGCAGTGCATGAGCGGCGTGGTGTTCGGGTCGACGTAATAGTAAGTGATCGTGCCGTCGGCAGCGACGCCCGCACCGCCGGAAACTTCCTCCACATTGGCAACGCTGACCGCGATGCTGCCGTCGTTGAGCTTCACGCTGAGCATCGTGTTCACGTTCGTGTCCTGACCGTATTCCGGCGTCAGGGTGATGGTGCCGTCGAGCCGCTCCACAAGCTTCTGCAGCTCGCTCTTGGCGGCTTCCTTGTTGAGCTCCGCCTGTGACCAGACGCGAATATCAAAATTGCGGTGCGCAGTGGCATCGCCGCGCGTGAGGGTCGCCGAAAGGGTGACGGTCCGGATACCGGCAGCCGGTAGGGTCACGGCGCCGGTCGCCGGGTCGATGATGCTTCTGTCCGAGCTCGTCCACGTGATGGCCGAGCTGTTCACGGCCCCGCTCGCCGGCAGCTTAAGCGTCGCGGCCGCGCGGATGTCCGAAGTGTCGATCGTCAGCGCCGAGGCATCAGCCTGGAGCAGCCGCTCCTCCGCCGAGGCGATGCGTACCGGGCTGCTGAGCATCTTGTATTCTCCGGAGACCGTGTCATAGAGCAGGAAGGACAGGTAGTTGCCCGCCATGTTCTCCGGGATGGTGTACGCCCGGCCGGTCGTACCGGTGATCTCTTTATACGCGTTGGTGCCGGTGTTGCCCGCGCTGTAGTCCGCGTCCGTGAGATAGCGCCACGCGATCTTCAGCGCCGGGAAGTTTGCGTAGTCATACTCTCCGCCGCCGAGGACATTCACCTTGGCGCGCACCGTCTCGCCCACGGCGGCAACGCCGTCAAGCTCCACGGTCGTGATCTGAGGAATGACATAGATCGTAAGGCTTGCCGTGATGCCGTCAGCCGTGCTGGCCGTGACGACCGCCTTACCGGCGCCGCCGGCCACCGCCCTGACGATCACGGACTGGTTGGCCGCGCCCGCGCCCTCCGGCGTCTCGAGCGTGACAATGCTCTCGCCCTCTGTCAGCGTCCAGTCAACGTGCGTGTTCTCGTCCATGTCCTTGCAGCTGGCGGTGATCGTCGCCTGCGGCTGCGCGTCATTTGCAGTGCGCCAGAGCGTGTCCGGGCCGCTCAGCTCGATGCGCGGGTCGGGCTGGGCCACTTCGCCCGCCTGCCAGACGAGGATGGGGTAGCCGTTGTTTGCCCCTGCCGTATCCTCTTTGAAAGCGTTGCCAAGCTTGTCCGCAAGACCGTCGGGAGCGGTGATCTGCGTGGCCGGTGCAGCCGTTCCGCCGACGGATTCCGTCTCCGGCAGCGTGTAATAGCAATTCTTAATTGTGGCATTGCTGAAGGCGAAAATGCCGCCTTTCTGCGTCGCCGCGCCGTCGATGGTGCCAATGCTGTAGCAGTTTTCGATGGTGCCTTTGCTCAGCTGGCCGACAATACCGCCCGCCTTGCTGGAACCGGTAATGCTGCCGGCATTATAACAGTTTTCGATCGTGACCTTCGTGACCTTGTTGCTGCCGCCGTAGCCAAGGATGCCGCCGGCGCAGCCGCCGGTGACCGAGGCCGCGTTCGCGCAGCCGCTGATCGTAACATTGTTGCTGTTGAGTCCGCCGGCAATGCCGCCGACATAAGCGCCGCTCTTGCTGCTGGAAACGCTGCCGGAAAAGCTGCAGTTCTCGATGGTGCCCGCCTGCGCCTTACCAACGATGCCGCCCACATAATTGGAAGAGCTGCTGACCGTACCGGATACGTTCAGATTGCGGATCGTCGCCTGATTGATTGTAGCAAACAAGCCCTGATTGGTCGTGCTGCCCTGCACGTTCAGGCCGCTGATCGTATGGCCGCAGCCATCGAACGTCCCGGCAAAGAAATCACCGACATAGGCTGCCGTGCTGCCAACCGGCGTCCATGTGCCGGTAAGGGCGATGTCACCGGCAAGATAGAACGAAACGCCGGAAAGATTGTATGTACCGTTTCCGTCATCTGCCTTGACTGCGGCGGCGAAGGCCCGCAGGCTCTCCTCCGTGCTGAGCTTGTACGCGGCGCCGGTGCTCGTATCCGCGCCCGCCGTATACTCCGGCAGGGCAGACACATCCACCGTGTCCGCGGCCAGCGCTGCCGGCATGAGGCTGAACACCATCGTCAGCACCAGCAGCAGAGCCAGTAACCGTTTTTTCATGTACTTTCCTCCCAAAACAAAAAAATTCTGCCCGCCGGAATCGGCGGACAGGTGCAACAAAACCGGCCGAACGAAATTCCTTCGTTCAGCCATGCAACTTCCGGTTCCGGCAGAAATGCCTGCAGCCTTCGGGTATTCTGACTCATCCGCCTTCCGGCGGCTTCACAGTGACCGACTCGCGGGGCTTTGCACCCTCATTCCCCCTGCCGCTCGAAGCGGCGAAGGCTGCGCAATATACAGTTTCGGTTGTAGTGTATCACAGTCCGGCGCGGTTGTAAATGCTTTTCCCGACCACAAAGGTTCGGAAACGACTTACGCAGTCATCACGAACGCAAAACACCCCCGAACCGAAGTCCGGGGGTGCTGATTCCGATACTTATTTGCGGATATAAGCGCTGAGGATGGAAGCCATCTCGGCGCGGGTCGTCGCGGCGTTCGGTGCGAGGAGCTTACCGTCGCGGCCGGAGATGAGCTGCATGGCAACGGCCCACTGCATCTCGGCCAGCGCCCAGGACGGAACGTCCGCCGCATCGGCGAAGGCAGCAAGGTCGGCGCGCACCGTCACATTCTCGTTATGAAAAGCCGCAAAGCCGCAGAGCATGACGGCCGCCTGTGCACGCGTGACTGCCGCCTCAGGCTGGAACGTGCCGTCACCGCAGCCGGCAACGATTCCGTTGGCCGCCGCCCAAATGACCGCGTTCGTATACCACTGGCCGGCCGGAACATCCGAGAACGGATTGTCCGCCGTGACCGCCGGCGACCCGGCTCTGGTATAGAGGATGCCCGCGAGCATGGCGCGGGTGAGCGTCTGCTCGGGTGCAAAGGTCGTATCGCTCACGCCGACCATGAGGCTGCGGGTATACATACGCTTGATGGCGGTGTACGCCCAGTGATCCCACGACACATCGGTAAACGGCAGGACCATGCCGGGCTCGAGCAGATAATCCGCAGTGAAGAACACCTCGATCTCATCCCCGTCCTCGAGCCGGTAGGCGTCCATAGCCACATCCGGGATATCCCCGTTGACGCGGAAAAGCCAGCCGGAGTTCTGCCCCTTGCTGAGCTCTGCGACTCTGGTGCCATCCGGCGCAGTGACCGCCTGCACATAGCAGTACTGATCAGAGCATTCATACGTATAGCCCTCGGCAGCCAGCACCTGCCGGAACACTTCGAATACCGTTGCGCCCTCAGGCAGATTGGCAACCGTGGTCGGCTGGATCCAATCGTCCGTGTCCGTGTGCAGCTGGAACGTGACGGCGCATCCGCCCGTTACACCCGTTACACCCGTCGGGTCCGCCGCATCCGCAGCCAGTGCCGCCGGCATGAGGCTGAAGACCAGCGTCAGCACCAGCAGCAGCGCCAAAAACCGTTTTTTCATGTTGTTGGTTCCTCCTGAAAAAAATTTCTGCCCGCCGGGATCGGCAGGCAGCTGCAGCAAAACCGGCTGGACGAAATTCCTTCGTTCAGCCATACAGCTTCCGGTTCCGGCGGAAATGCCTGCAGCCTTCGGGAGCTCTGACTCATCCGCCTTCCGGCGGCTTCACAGTGACCGACTCGCGGGGCTTTGCACCCGCATTCCCCCTGCCGCCCGAAGCGGCGAAGGCTGCGCAATATGCAGTTTCAGCCGTAGTGTATCACAGTCCGGCACAATTGTAAATCTCCTTCCGGGCACAGGCGCAAATAAAAAAATCTCCTCCCGGCGGTTACGGGAGGAGATTTTTTCATGCGGAAAACCGCACGTTGGGGCGGTCACCGGGAGGCGGTTACTCCCGGAAACCATAGAGGAAAAAACAGAAATGGATGAAAAATAGCAAAGAAAGGATCGGCTCAGCGCTTGATACTCACAATGTCTCTGCCAAGCAGGGCCGTGTAAATGCCGCCGATCACGAGCGCAAGCACACCCAGCAGCGCCATCGCGGCGGAACCGGCAGAATACGCGCTCATAAAGGAGACAGCGGTGATCTCGATCGCAAGGAACGCAACGAATGCAAGAATGCTCAGCCAAATGCTTTTCATAGCAGCTACCTCCTGATTTTTTGAATTTTGGGGCCGTTTCCAGGTCCCCTTGCTTACAATTGCATGATAGCATATCACTCGCTTGTTGTAAAATTCACAATTTTGAAAGGTACGTTTTGCGTTTTCGATTCAATTCAAAAAAATCATGATATGCTTTCGCAAAAATGATAATTTCCTGTCAATCTATTCCTGCCATGCGTTGGATATCCGAAAAAAAGCTTGACGCAGGCCGGATTTGCGACGTATTATAAACTCGAGAAAAAACGGAACCAAATCGGGATAAGGAGGCATCGCCTATGGAACTTCGTTTGCTGACCACATTTTTAAAGGTCGCGCAGCTTCAAAGCTTCTCCAAGGCCGCAGAATCCCTGGGGTATTCCCAGTCCGCTGTTACGGTTCAGGTCCAGCAGCTCGAAAACGAGCTGGGCGTGCGTCTGTTCGACCGCATCGGTAAAACCGTATCCATCACCCACTACGGTCAGGAGTTTATCCCCTATGCGCGCGATGTCGTATCGGCCGCAGCGCGCGCCGTGTCCTTCACGGTGCAGGAGCGCGACCTGACCGGCACGCTGCGCATCGGCACGATCGAATCGATCATGACGGCCAGCTTTGGAGAGATCCTGCCGCTGTATCATGAGCGCTGTCCGCACGTAAACACACAACTGGTCGAGGGCGATACGAAAACGCTCTCGGATATGCTCATGCACAATGAGGTTGACCTGATCTATACGCTCGACGACATGGGCTATGACGCGCAGCGCGTCAAGCTGTTCGAGTGCCCGCAGGAGATCGTCATTGTTGCGAGCCCCAAGCATCCGTTCGCCGCCGCCAAGCACCTCAAGCTGGCCGACCTCGTCAACGAGCCGTTCGTGCTCATGCCGCAGTTCAACAGCTATCGCCACCAGTTTGATATGGAACTGGCACACCAGAAGCTTTCGATCCGGCCGTTTCTGGAGCTGGAGAGCACGAGCATGGTCATGCAACTGCTCGAGCACAACCCCTACCTGTCGGTGCTGCCACGCTACACGGCGCGCCGCCGCGCGCAAGAGGGTCGGCTCATCATTCTGCCGGTCACAGACTGCCACATGGAGCAGTGGAGCCAGCTGGTGCACCACCGCGACAAAGTGCTCACACCGCAGATCCGCGCCATGGTTTCCGTCATCGCGCAGGTCGAAAACATTCCGCTGCACCTCGACGACTGAAGCAACATAAAACAGCAAGCAAAAACAGCCCCCATCGGATGATGGGGGCTGTTTGCGTCTGTGAACAGAAACTCAGTCGGTCACGTACGGCAGGAGGGCGATCTGACGCGCTCTCTTGATAGCCTCGGTGAGCTCGCGCTGATGCATCGCGCAGGTGCCGGTCGTGCGGCGCGGCAGAATCTTGCTGCGCTCGGACAGGAAGCGGCGAAGCTTCGCGGTGTCTTTGTAGTCGATATAAGTGCACTTGTCCACACAGAACTGGCAAACTTTTCTGCGTTTGCGGTTCTTGCTCTTATCTCTGTCAAAAGCCAAGACTGTAATCCTCCTTTATCAAAATCAGAACGGCAGATCGCCGTCATCGTCGTCCAGCTCGGAAAACGCGCTGCCGCCCTGGGGGACATTGTCATATCCGCCATAGCTGCCGCGGTGAGCCGGAGCCGATGCACTCGGCGCTGCCGGGCGAGACACATCACCGCCGTCGCGGCGCTTGCTCTCGCCAAAGTAGACATTGTCCGCCACGACCTCCGCACTGCGGCGCTTGCCGCCTTCACGGTCGGTCCAGTCGCGGATCTGCAGGCGGCCGCTCACGGCGGCCATGCTGCCCTTGGTGAAGTACTTGGAGACGAACTCCGCCGTGCTTCTCCAGGCGACAATGTCGATGAAGTCCGTCTGCTTCTCGCCGCCGTCCCGACCGCCGAAATCGCGGTCGACCGCCAGCGTGAACGACGCCACAGGAATCTGGGACTGGGTATAACGAAGCTCGGGGTCACGGGTCAGACGGCCCATGAGCACAATGTGGTTCAGCATCGCCGTACCTCCTTATTCCGGACGACGGGTGATCAGGGAGCGGAGAATACCGTCCGTGATGCCCAGCACACGGTCCAGCTCGGCCGGGAAATCCGGGCCGCTGGTGAACTTGACGAGCACGTAGTAGCCCTCAGAAATGTAGTTGATCTCGTAAGCGAGCTTGCGCTTACCCATCTCCTCCATTTCCTCCAGCGTGCCGTTCTGCTCGACAAGCGCCTTGAACTTCTCGACGACTGCTGCAGTCTCTTCCTCCGACAGGTTGGGGTTGATGATATACATCAGTTCGTACTTTTCGGTGGTTTTTGCCATTTCAGTTGCACCTCCTTCTGGTCTAGTGGCCCTCATCTCAAATGAGAGCAAGGATCGCCCATGTCAACACACAGGCTATATTATTATACCTGAAAAAGCGGGAAAGTCAATCCTTTTTTGTGCTTTCCGGCGTATCGAGCACGTGCACGTTCATCTGCGGGTAGGACATGGACACGCCGTGCGCGTCAAACGCCGCACCGGCGGCCTCCATGAGGTCATAATATACGGTCCAGTAATCCGCCGTTTTGCACCAGACGCGCACGGTGTACTCGATGTTGCTCTCCCCATAGCCTGACACGCGCACGAACGGCTCCGGCTCCGGCAGGATGCCGGGCACGAGTGAAACGGCGTTATGGAGCGCCGCCTTCACCTGTTCCGGGCGGCAGGTATAGTCCGCGCCGAAGGTCAGGTCCACGCGGCGCTGCGGCTCGCGGCTGTAGTTGACGATCTTGGACGCGGAGAGGTCGCTGTTCGGCACGTAAATGTCCTTGTTATCCAGCGTGCACAGCTGCGTATAGATCAGCCCGATGTCCCGCACCGTGCCGCTCACATCGCCGGCCTCGATGAAATCGCCGTCCTCGAACGGCCGCGTGAGCAGAATGGTGATGCCGCTCATGGCGTTGGACAGGCAGTTTTGCACCGAGAGCGACAAAGCCAGACCGAGCAGACTGAACACGGCCAGCAGCGCCGTGACATTAAAGCCGAGGCTGTCGGCCACGATGAGGATGGCCATGAATTCCAGCGCGATCTTGAGCACCTTGAGGATGAACTTGCTCAGGCTCTCCGACAGGCGCGAGTGCTGTGAAATGCGCCGTGCGACGCGCATGACGAGCCAGATGACGAGCACGCAGATCACGAGCGTGATGGCGGAGGTGATGAGCTTTTCGAGCGTAAGACTGCCGAGGCTGAAGCCGATGGCGTTGTTCACGTCCTCGATGCTGTCTTTCGTGGATTCGAGCGCATTCTGATAGGTGTCCGTATTCAAATGGCGGTCTCCCCTTTCGTGGATAATCTGCTGCTTAGTATACGCCCTTACCCTCCGGTTTTCAACACATTCCAGTGGGCGGGGCACTACAGGAGGATGCGGAAATGCCATTTTTCTCCGGAACCACCTCATCCGTCACGGCGTACCGCCGTGCCACCTTCTCCTCAAGGAGACGGCTTTTCATGGTGCAAAAAGGCGGGGCTGAGCATTCACAAGATTTAGTGTTTCCGGCAGCACTATACCGCTAGGTATAGTGCTAGCCGGAAACACTATTTTCCCTCGCCCGCGCGCCGCAGCGCGCGGAATCTCGAGGAGGCCCGCGCACCACGCCCCCACCAAAACCAAGCGCGGGCCGACGAGACGCAAGGGCCGCAGCCCGCGCAGGGACGGCCGCGCCCACGCGGGCGGCCCGAAGGACTGAGCGCGCGCGCACCGCCGAACCCTGCACAAAACCGGGCGCGCGCGCGGAACTGCGCGGCGGGGGGGCCAGCTTTGACAAGCACGTGGGGGTGCCCCGCCGCGCGACCTTTTTGAATGATAAGATGGAGACCCGCTCATTCTAGCGGGTACCAATCTCCGGCGCACAGGTCGCTGACGTACTCAATGCACGCTTGTTCTACGTCTTCTGCGGTCATTGTCCATCCCTCAGGGATGCAGCCATGAGCCGCTCCGTGGCATTTGGAGCAGAGCGTGATGAGGTTGTCGGGCTCGCTGTTGCCGCCTTTTCCGCGCGGGATGATATGGTGAATCTGCAGATATTGCGTGCTGTCGCAGAGTGCGCAGCGGTAGCCGTCACGGCGGTAGATTGCTTTGCGGGTGGAAGTCGGAATGTTCGCTGAAATCATGGGTCAAATCTCCTTTTATTTTTGCTGCAGCACGCTTGTCAAGGCCGGGGCAAGCAGCAAAGCCGGTGACGCGTAGCGGCACACAGACGGAAAAAGGGGCGTGTTACGCGCTTGCGCGTGAACACGTCCTCTTTTTCGGCTGTGCTTTTCGTCAGAAAAGCGGCTTTGCGTGCTGCATCGTGCATTTTAGCCTTGACGTGCGGTGCTATCCTTGCATAAATCCGGGAGATTTGACCGATTTCAGCGGCGGCTTTCCACAATAGCGCGCAATCTATTCCGAGCGGGACGATGTATGCGTTTGCGTAATCAACAGGTTATGAACAATTGTTGGATTCACATTTGCGAGGTAGCGCACTAAAGTGTTGCGTACGCGGTTTGTCGCGCGGCTGTCACGGCTTCCTCATGCGTACGATTCTGCACCATGCGCCCCATCTTTTCTATGCATTTGCATATACCGTGAGGGGCCTTCTCCTCAAGGAGACGGCTTTTCATGGTGCAAAAAGGCGGGGCTGAAACCAGCCCCGCCTGCGCAGGTGAAAAAACTTATGCCTCGTCGTAGAGCTTCTTGAGCTTGAGCAGGTGCTCGTAGCGGGCCTTGGCGTTGGCCTCGGACTTTGCAAACAGCTCCTCGGCACGATCCGGGAACTCGTTGGTCAGGCGGGCATAACGCGCCTCGTTCATGAGGAAGTCGCGGTAGCCGCCGGCCGGCTCCTTGCTGTCGAGCGCGAAGGGCTTCTCAGCCGCCGGGTCGTAACGGAACAGGTTCCAGTAGCCGCAGTCGACCGCGCGCTTCATCTCGCCCTGGCAGTTGGTCATGCCGCCCTTCTTGATGCTGTGCATCTCGCAGGGGGCGTAGCCGATGATCAGGGACGGGCCGGGGTAAGCTTCCGCTTCCTTGATGGCCTTGATGGTCTGCGCCGGGTTTGCGCCCATGGCAACCTGTGCCACATAGATGTAGCCATAGCTCATGGCGATCTCGGCAAGGCTCTTGCTCTTGAGCTCCTTACCGGCAGCCGCGAACTGCGCAACCTGGCCGATGTTGGAAGCCTTGGACGCCTGTCCGCCGGTGTTGGAGTAGACCTCGGTGTTAAAGACGAACACGTTCACGTCCTCGTCCTGCGCCAGGACATGGTCCAAGCCGCCGAAGCCGATGTCGTAAGCCCAGCCGTCGCCGCCGAAGATCCAGCAGCTCTTCTTGTTGAGGAAGTCCTTGTTGTCCATGATGCGCTGGTAGCGCTCGCAGCCGCAGGGCTTTGCCTCCATGGCAGCGAGGAACTCCGCCGTGGCGGTCTGGTTGGCCTCGCCGTCGTGATAGGTCTCGAGGTACTTCTTGGCGGCTGCGACCTTGGCCGGATCCTTGCCGTTTTCGGCGATGTAGCGGATGTCTTCCGCCAGATCGTCGCGGATCTTCTTCTGGCCGAGGTACATACCGAGGCCGTGCTCCGCGTTATCCTCGAACAGGGAGTTGGCCCAGGCGGGACCCTTGCCTTCTTTGTTGACGGTGTACGGGCTGGTAGCAGCCGGGCCGCCCCAGATGGACGAGCAGCCGGTCGCGTTGGAGATCATCATGTGATCGCCGAACAGCTGCGTGATCAGGCGGGCATAGCTCGTCTCGGCGCAGCCGGCACAGGAACCGGAGAACTCAAGCATGGGCTGCCGGAACTGGCTGCCCTTGACAGTGAAGTCCTGAAGCTCTTTCTTCTCGGCAACCTTGGCGACCATGTAGTCGAACACGGGCTGCTGCGCTTCCTGACTCTCGAGCGGCTGCATCGTCAGCGCGCCGACCGGGCAGACGTGCGTGCAGACACCGCAGCCCATGCAGTCGAGCGGAGAGATAGCCATGGAGAACTTGTAAACGCCCTTGCCAGCGCCGACCTTAAAGTCAACCGCTTTGGTCTGCTCGGGCGCGGCGGCCAGCTCATCGGCCGTGAGCGCAAACGGGCGGATGGTCGCGTGCGGGCAGACATAGGCGCACTGGTTGCACTGGATGCACTTGGCGCTGTCCCATTCCGGCACGGAGACGGCCACACCGCGCTTCTCATACGCGGAAGCACCGAGCTCGAACGTACCGTCGGCATGATCGACGAACGCGGAAACCGGCAGGCTGTCGCCGTCCATCTTGTCGACCGGGGTCAGAATATCGCGCACCATCTTAACGGTGGCCGGACGGCCGGCCAGCTCCTTGGCCGGTGCTTCGTCAACGGCGTTGGCCCAGTCGGCCGGAACGTCGATCTTCACATACGCGGTCGCACCGAGGTCGATGGCCTTGTAGTTCATCTCGACGACATCCTCGCCCTTCTTCATGTAGGAGACCTTGGCCTTTTCCTTCATGTAGCGGATGGCGTCTTCTTCCGGCATGATCTTTGCCAGAGAGAAGAATGCGGACTGCAGGATGGTGTTGTTGCGCTTGCCCATGCCGATCTGGATGGCCAGGTCGATGGCGTTGATCGTGTAGAGCTGGATGTTGTTTCTGGCGATGTAGCGCTTGGCGGAAGCGTCCAGATGGTGGCTGAGCTCCTCGGGCGTCCACTCGCAGTTGATCATGAACACGCCGCCCGGCTTGACATCCTGGACCATCTTGAAGCCCTTGGTGATGTAAGACGGGTTGTGGCAAGCCACGAAGTCGGCCTTATTGATATAGTACGGGCTCTTGATCTCGTGATCGCCGAAGCGCAGGTGGCTGATGGTCACGCCGCCGGTCTTCTTGGAGTCGTACTGGAAGTAGGCCTGCACGTATTTATCGGTGTGGTCGCCGATGATCTTGATGGAGTTCTTGTTCGCGCCGACGGTGCCGTCGCCGCCGAGACCCCAGAACTTGCAGGCGATGGTGCCCTCGGCAGAGGTGTCGGGCGCGTCCGTCTCCGGCAGGGAGAGATTGGTCACATCATCGACGATGCCGATGGTGAACTGCCGCTTCGGCGTGTCGCGCTTGAGCTCTTCGTAGACCGCGAACACGGAGGACGGCGGGGTATCCTTGGAGCCGAGGCCATAGCGGCCGCCGGTGACGACGATGTCGTTGCGGCCGGCATTGGCCAGTGCGGTGACCACGTCGAGATACAGGGGCTCGCCCTGTGCGCCGGGCTCCTTCGTGCGGTCGAGCACGGCGATCTTCTTGCAGGTCGCCGGGATGGCCGCGATGAGCTTATCGGCGCGGAACGGACGGTACAGGCGGACCTTCACGAGGCCGACCTTCTCGCCGTGCGCGTTGAGGTAGTCGATGACTTCCTCGGCCACGTCGCAGATGGAGCCCATGGAGATGATGACACGGTCAGCATCCGGAGCGCCATAGTAGTTGAACAGCTGATAATTGGTGCCGAGCTTGGCATTGATCTTGCCCATATACTCCTCGACCAGATCCGGCACGGCGTCGTAATACTTGTTGGACGCCTCACGGTTCTGGAAGAAGATGTCGCCGTTTTCGTGGCTACCGCGCATCTGCGGATGCTGCGGGTTCAGGCCGCGCTGACGGAAAGCGTTGACCGCATCCATATCGACCATCTCGGCCAAATCGTCATAATCCCAGACGGCAATCTTCTGGATCTCGTGCGAGGTACGGAAGCCGTCAAAGAAGTTCAGGAACGGGACACGGCCCTTGATGGCGGCCAGGTGCGCCACAGGGGACAGATCCATAACTTCCTGCACATTGCCCTCGGCGAGCATGGCGAAGCCGGTCTGGCGGCAGGCCATAACGTCAGACTGATCGCCGAAGATGGACAGCGTGTGCGACGCGAGCGCACGGGCCGTCACATGGAACACGGCCGGAAGCAGTTCGCCGGCCATCTTATACATATTCGGGATCATGAGCAGCAGGCCCTGAGAGGCGGTATACGTCGTGGTCAGGGCGCCGGCATTCAGGGAACCGTGGACAGCGCCGGCTGCGCCGGACTCTGCCTGCATTTCCTGCACACGGACCTTCGTGCCGAAGATGTTCTTGCGGCCGGCAGCGGCCCACTGATCGACCAGGTCAGCCATCGGGCTCGACGGGGTGATCGGGTAAATGGCAGCCACTTCCGTGAACGCGTAAGACACGTGGGCAGCAGCATTGTTGCCGTCCATGGTAACGAGCTTTCTTGCCATAAACTTCATCTCCTATTTCTCTTAGTTGCAGTATGGGCTCCCTTTTGGCCCATTCACGTCAATATGATAGCACATTTTCAAAAAGGCGTAAACCATTGTTTTGAAATTCGTATTCAAATTTTGAAACGCAACCATTGCATTTGTGAAAAGTTTCCGTGGAAAAACCGGCGTTTTCACGGAAAAAATCCGTTTTTTTCGGTGTTTTTCCGCTTGTGATTTCCCGGCCGTTGTTATATAATATATCACTGCTGTTAAGAAAGGGGCTGTCTACATGGTCAAAATCGAACAATCGAATGGCACCATCAGCATCACCAACGAAGTATTCACCAACCTTGCAGGCGACGCCGCGACCAGTTGCTTCGGCGTGAAGGGCATGGTCGGCCGCAGCAAAGACAGCGGACCGCTCCAGCTCCTGCGCCGCGAGTCCATGTCCAAGGGCGTCAACGCCACATTCGCCGATGACGGCAGCATCTCACTCGAGCTGCACATCGCGGTCGATCACGGCGTGAACATTTCCGCGCTTGCCCATAGCATCATCAACGAGGTCAGCTATAAGGTCAATCAGGCCACCGGCGTACCCGTGGCGCGCGTGGACGTGTACGTGGACACCATGTTCCTCGATTAAGCGAGGATATTTCGCTCTGCTTCCCTCCCGGGAGCCGCGCTTCCGGGCCATTTTCATTCCCCCTGTCGGAGGTGTACAGATTTGAGAGAGATCATTGATGCCGCAGCGCTTCGGGAAATGCTCCTGTGCGCGAACGCGGCACTGGAAGAAAACAAGCAAAAGATCAACGAGCTCAACGTCTTCCCCGTTCCGGATGGCGACACCGGTACAAACATGAGCCTGACGATGAACTCGGCCGCCATCGAGCTCGGCCGCAAACAGACCGACACCGTTGGCGCCGTGGCCGACTGCGCCGCGAGCGCGCTGCTGCGCGGTGCGCGCGGCAACTCCGGCGTCATTTTGTCGCTGCTGTTCCGCGGGATCGCCAAATCCCTCAAGGGCCGCGAGACCGCGAGCGCGGCGGAATTTGCCGCTGCCGTCTCCGCCGGCGTGGACGCTGCCTACAAGGCCGTTATGAAGCCGGCCGAGGGCACGATCCTCACCGTCAGCCGTCTGGGCGCGCAGGCCGCCGTGGCTTTTGCCAAGGATAGCACGGACTTCGAGGGTATGCTCGACGCGCTGCTCGCCGCCGCGCGCGAGGCGCTGGCCGACACGCAGAACATCAACCCCGTGCTGCGCCGCGCAGGCGTGGTCGATGCCGGCGGCGAGGGCTTCGTGCTCGTCATGGACGCCATGCTCGGCTATCTGCAGGGCCGCACGGCCGCCCCCGTGACCGCCGCCGCTCCGGCTGCCGCACAGGCACCGAAAGAGGGCGCGGACTTCTCCGAGTTCGACACCGGCGAGATCACGTTCGGCTACTGCACGGAGTTCATCGTCGCGCGTGAAAACAGCAAGAGCCCGGAGCTCCTGCGCTCGTTCCTGAAGAATCTCGGCGACTGCGTCGTCGTGGTCGATGACGACGAGATCATCAAAGTGCACGTGCACACGAACGTGCCCGGCGAGGTGCTGACCGAGGCGCTGACCTACGGCCCGCTCCAGACCGTAAAGATCGAAAATATGCGCAACCAGCACACCGCGCTCTCCGGCAAGGAAGCCGCTCCTGCGGCCGCGGAAGCCGAGCCCGCCGTGGCCAAGCCCGAAAAGCAGTTCGGCGTCGTAGCCGTGTCCGCCGGCGAGGGTATAGCGAACCTCTTCCGCGAGCTGGGCGTGGATCGTGTCGTCACCGGCGGCCAGACCATGAACCCCTCCACGGAGGACATTCTCACCGAGGTCAACAAGACGCCGGCGGAGGTCGTGTTCGTGCTGCCGAACAACAAGAACATCATCATGGCCGCCCAGCAGTGCATCCCGCTGTCGGACAAGAAGGTCATCGTCATCCCGACCAAGACTGTGCCACAGGGCATCACCGCGATGCTTTCCTTCGACCCGGCGAGCGCCGAGGACGTCATCGAGGCGGAGCTGAGCGCCGCGATCGAGAGTGTGCACACCGCGCAGATCACCTACGCCGCGCGCGACTCCGACTTTGACGGCCACGACATTCACAAGGGGGAGTATCTGGCGCTGATGGACGGTGCGCTGCTCGGCAGCGACACCGACCTCGACAAAGTGCTGACCGCAATCGCAGACGCCGCCAAGGATCTCGACCCCGACATTGTCTCCATCTACTATGGCGAGGACGTGCAGGGCGACGCCGCCCAGCACGCGGCCGACTTGCTCGGCGAGCGTCTGCCAATGGCGGACGTAAACGTCGTTGACGGCGGCCAGCCGGTGTATTACTACATGATCTCGTTTGAATAAAACGTGCACCATAAGACAGCAAAGCGCCCGGACGAAACGTCCGGGCGCTTTGCTGCTTTTTTTACTTCTCCTGTGCGCGGATGAGATTCTTGTAGAAATCGACCGCACCGGGCAGGCAGCTGTACTCGATGTTTTCGTTGATGCCGTGCATCCCCTTCATCTGCTCCGGGCCGTAGATCACAGGCGCAAAGCGCACGCAGCTGTCGCAGATCTCCTGATAGAAGTGCGCATCTGTCGCGCCGGTCATGACATAGGGACTGACGGGCAGCCCAGGGAACGTCTCCCCGATGACGCGCTCCACCTGACGAAACGCCTCGCCGTGAATGTCCACAGGTTCAGAGTAATCGTTCGTGTGCACGACCTCCATCTCCAGACCATGCTTTTCGGCGAGTCGGCGAATGATGGCCAGGCTCTCCTGCTCGCCCTGGTGCGGAATGAAGCGCAGATTTGCGCCCAGCGTCGCCTCCTGCGGCAGGACATTGTAAGCATCAGAACCGGACTGCATGGTGAACGCGATCGTCGTGCGCAGCATGGCCCCCGCCTGTGCCGACACGCGCGGCAGCACAACCTTCATCAGCGGCGCAAACAGCCAGAGGTTGCCCATCACGAGCCGCAGGCCAAACGGCGCATACGCCGCCAGCCGCGTGAACATGGCCGTGACCTCGGGCAGAAACTTTTTGCGAAACGGCGCGTGGCGCTCCACATCCGTCACGAACGCGGACAGGCGGGCAATGGGGGTGTTCGCCGTCGGGGCACTGGCGTGGCCGCCGGTGCTGCGGGCCGTGAACTTCACGTCCGCCTTGCCCTTTTCAAACACGCCGACCATGGCGAAGTTTCCGGGGACGCCGCCGATCGGCTCGGTGATGATGCCGCCGCCCTCGTCGCAGACGAGAAACGGCCGCACTCCGCGGCGCTTGAGCTCATCGACGAGCTTCGGCGCGCCGTCGCCCGCCCACTCTTCCGTGCGGGACGAGGCGATGTAAACGTCATTTGCCGGTTCATATCCGGCGGCGAGCAGCTCCTCGACCGCCTGGAAAAACGCCATGACCGAGCACTTGGTGTCCGACGCGCCGCGGCCCCAGACCTTGCCATCGGCAATATCGCCGGAAAACGGTGCGTGCTCCCACGTACCCTCGGCGGGCACGACATCCTGATGGCTCATGAGCACGATCGGACGATCGTGCGCCTTGCCCGGCCAATAATAGAGCAGGTTGCCGTCGATGTCCGTGCGCGCGAGCTTTTCATGCACGAGCGGGAAGAGCTCCGCCAGCAGGGCGTGGAAGCGCTCGAACTTCTCCGGCTCGCGGACATTGGCATACGACGTGGTGTCGCACCGGATCATGGCCGAGAGCTTCTCGGCATAGGCCATGGCGCGCTCGGGATCCGGCTGTGGCTGATAATCGGACGTTTTGCGCGGCGTGAGCGCGGCGTGCACCACGGCCGCTCCCAGCGGGGCCAGCGGCGCGAGCGCGAGATAACCGGGACGGAATTTCATTTCACATCTGCCTCCTTTTTCTGCTTGCGGTACATACTGTAGGCAATACCGATGGCCAACGCACCGCTCGGAATGATCATGAAACTCGTGGAACTCGTCAGAGACGGGACGAGCATGAACAGCAGGCTCATCACGACCAGCGGAGCGACCGCGACCTGCACGTTCTTGCGGAAATACTGATACGCCATCGCGCCGAAGAGCGCCGGGACAACGTTGGCAAACGCCGGCTGGAGCACCGGGCTCTGCAGCACGGGCTGCAGCGGCACGAGCAGCGCCACGCCGAGCGCGAGCACGATGATGGTCACGAGCGAACTCGTCGCGATCGAGAGCGTCGAGATGATCTCGTTTTCGGCTGTGCCGGTCTTGGTGCCGACAATGTCGCGCGCATTGACAGCGCACGGAATCTTCATGTTAATGAGGTTTCCGGTGATAAAGGCAAGGTAACCGCCGCCGGCGCCGAGCATGGGCGTGTAGATGAGAAATTCGGCCACGCTGCTGACCGTCCACACGAGGCCGACGGACAAAAAGCCCTTGGCCACGGCGCCCATGTCGGGCATCGCGCCGAGGAATGTGCCGATGAGAAACGGCGCGCCGACGAGCAGCACGAGCGTGATCGCGCTCACGATGCGGCCGAGGACGTGCGTCCGGCGGTTGAACTGCTCAAGATATGTTTTTCGTTCGGTTTCGTTCATGATCTTCCCTCCTTATAACCGCACAAGCACAGCCGCCGCCATGCCAATGAGCATACTGCCGGCAATGGAGAAGCTCTCCAGCCAGGCCATGTTCTTTTTCTCCGCCAGATACACAAACAGTGCCATCACCGCCGCCGACACGGCCACGACGATCAGCGGCGTCCAGTCGCCGGTGCAGGTGAACAGGCCTTCCCCGGACACAAACGCGCCGATGTAGCTGCCGATGTACGCACATACAAGGCCGATGAACATGGCCGTCATGGCACTGTCGCCGAAGCCGACGCCGGAGGCGGACTTGGCTCCGTCATTGCCGAGGCGCTTGAGATAACGCTTATTGAAAAAGATCGACAGGATCATGCCCCACATGATGCAGACGCTCATGAGCAGGGCAATCGTCGTGAAGCCCTGCGGCGTCATCTCGGCGGCGGACAGAGCGTGCATACCGACCTGCTCGGCCGCGGCCTGTGCGACCTGCGTCTCATAGTGCAGCGCGCCGATGACGGACAAGCGCAGCCACGGCCACGGCGTGCCGAGGCTGCCGGACAGAGCGATCACACCGAGCAGGATGCCCACGCTCGGCAGGACCGAGAACGTGGCGCTCGACGTAATGGCGCGCTTCATGCGCGCGGGGTCGATGCCGATGGCAAGGCCCGCGCGGTAAGAGCGCACGAGGAAAATGACGCACACCACCGCAACAAACGCGATGATGCCGCCGCAGATCGCGTACATGGGCACGCTGTTGAGCTGGGCTAAGATGTTGTTCATGGATGTTTCTCCTCTCCGGCGGGTGCCAGTCTCTATATGAAAACCCGCATGGCAGCGCCATGCGGGCCTTTTCACAGCTTATTGCGCGCCGCCAGCCGGTCCGGACACGGCCGGGCGAATGTTGGATGCAGTCAGGTAGGACTGGAACAGCAGAATGCCCGCGACAGCCGCCAGCATAAGCTGCTGCCCGCCGGTGCGGTCATCCGGCAGCGCCGTGATGCACAGGAAGGCCGCGAACTGGCTCCAGAAAATGCTCTTGATTGCCTTCGGGCGGCCGTAAGCAAAACCGGCAAGCTCATAAAACGCGATCAGCGCGGCGCACAGCGCCAGGATTTCGATCGCATAGGCGGAAATGGTGGGATTGATGATGTTGACCTTATAACTCACAATCAGCCAGAATGCGAGCAGCACGATCGGCGCGGACGCGCACACGACCGTGCCGGAGGTCGTCTCCCCATCCCCGATCGAGAGCATCTGCCAGATAAATGCGGCCCCCGTCACGATCGTGAGCACAGCCAGCACCCGCTGCAGTCCGGGTGACGCGAGCGTGCCAGAGCTGATCATCAGCCAGGCACCGCCGATTGCCAGCAGCACGCCAAGCACGACCCCGCCGACGATACACACCCGCCGCGACGTGGCAAACGCCGCGGGCAGCGAATCCGGAAAACTGGTGTGCGGCTGGTTTTTCATCCGGAAGCACACCACGGCCAGCACAGCCGCGGCAATGACGATCATCAGCGCGACGGCGTACGGCCAGATGCTGCCACGCACGGCAAGGCCGGTCTCTTCTTCAAAACAGACCTGATCCTGCAGCCAGCGGAAAAAGGTCCCGAATGCTGCCAGCACCGCCGTGCAGCAGCAGATCATCCAAGCGTTTTTGTGCATAACCAACTACCTGTCCCAATACATATTGAATAGGTTTATTTTATACTGATTTCCCCCCTGCGTCAAGGCGCAAAACGGCCACGCAGGGCAGAAAGGAGGCAGCGCACGTGCGCAAAGTTTTTCTGCTGTCGCTGCTGCTTGTGGCGCTCTCGCTGGGGATCCCGTGGCTTGTGGTGACGCTTGGTCCGGCCGAGGAACCGGCGGCGCAGCCCATCCCGTCCGTGACGGCGTCTGCCGCCGTCGCACCCGACGGTGAGACGGCCATCACGGCGCTCAGCGGCGGAGAGCCGGTCGAGACGACGATGGCCGACTGGCTGCCCGGCGTGGTGGCTGCCGAGATGCCCGCATCCTTCGCGCCCGAGGCGCTGCGGGCGCAGGCGGTCGCGGCGCGCACGTATATCCTCCAGCGCGTGCGCGGCGGCGCGGCCAACCATCCGGAAGCCGGCGTCTGCGACCAGTACACCTGCTGCTGCGCGCACAAAGACGATGCCGCACTGCGCGAGCAATGGGGCGCGGACTATGCGCGCAACATGGCGCGCATCCGCCAGGCCGTGACCGACACGGAC
The DNA here is from genome assembly GCA_048217285.1 of Oscillospiraceae bacterium. GTDB lineage: Bacteria > Bacillota > Clostridia > Oscillospirales > Oscillospiraceae > CAG-103. The sequence continues at coordinate 12,226 of DBFWVW010000067.1, read as the reverse complement.
GGGCAGTATCTCATCTACGGCGGACAGCTCATCCGCGCAGTGTTCCACGCCTCGTCCGCCGGGGCGACCGAGAACAGTGCCGCGCTCTGGAGCGGTGACGCACCGTATCTTGTGAGCGTGTCCTCCCCTGAAACGGCACAGGATGTTCCAAACTACGTCTCGACGGCTGAGATCGCGGCCGACGCCGTGCGCGCAGCCATGCTCGACAGCTATCCGGGCTGCATGCTCAGCGACGATCCGGGCACATGGTTCGGCACGCCGGTGCTCGATGACAGCGGCCGCGTGGCGAGCATCCCCGTCGGCTCCGAAACGCTCACGGGCGCGCAGGTGCGCGCGCTCTTTTCCCTGCGCTCGGCGGCGTTTTCCGTCGCGTACAGCGGCGGGACGTTCACCTTCACCGTCACCGGCAGCGGCCACGGCGTCGGCATGAGCCAGTATGGCGCAAACGTCATGGCCCGCCGCGGCAGCGGCTACGCCGACATTCTCGCACACTACTACCCCGGCACGGCGCTCATCCGCGCCGGTGGCTGAACAAAGCGCGAAAAAAAGAGACGTCCGCAGACGTCTCTTTTTCTTATTTTATGCTCACTTTTGCACCGTGGGGTCGGTGTACGTGTTCTCATCCACATAGTAGACAGTCATGTCCGAGGTCGCAATGAGCTTGCCCTCATCATTGAACACTTCTGCCGTGACAAGCCCCGTCGTGCGGCCCTCCTTGACCACGCGGCCGTGCGCCACGAGCTTGGTCGTGTCCTTGCCCGGACGCAGGAAGTGAATGCTGCTGTCGAGCGTCACGGTGATGCGGCCGCCGGTGCGCGCGGCAACGCCGGTCGCCACATCGCAAAGGCTGAAGATCAGGCCGCCATGTGCCATGCTAAGCGGGTTCATGGCGTCCTGCGTCAATTCGACCTCTACGACGCTGGTGCCGTCACCGACCTCCTGAACGACGATATGATTATGCGAATTAAACCCGATAAAATCATTGTAGCGAAACGGGTCCAGATAAACTGCTTTGTTTTCCTCTTGGGTATTTTGTGCCATGTTGAGATACGCCTCCGTCCAGATTACATTCAGGACGTTATCGTACCATGTTCACACGTTTTCGTCAAAACAATTTTTCCGTCATGCACCTCTGCCGTCACAACGTCCCCATGCTGGAGCGTTCCGTCGAGCAGCATACCCGCCGCCTGGTCGGCGATCGTGCTCTGGATGGCCCGGCGCAGCGGCCGCGCGCCGTACACAGGGTCATACCCCGTGGCCGAGAGCGCATCGAGCGCCGCATCCGGCACCTGCAGCTCCACGCCCGCGCGCTCCATGCGCGTGTTGACGGTGCCGAGGAGCTTTTGCGCGATCTGGCGGATGTTGGCGCGCGTGAGCTTGTGAAAGACGATGATCTCATCGACGCGGTTGAGAAACTCCGGCCGGAACGTCTTTTTCAGGTCGGACATGACCATACTGCGGATCTCGGCGTCCGTGCGGCCGGCACCCTCGCCCGTCTGCTGCGTGAAACCGAGGCTGCGGCGGCTGTCCGTGATGGCTTTCGCGCCGACGTTCGAGGTCATAACCACGACGGCATTGCGGAAATTCACCTTCCGCCCGAGTGAATCCGTGAGTTGGCCGTCCTCCATGACCTGTAACAGGAGGTTGAAAACATCCTCGTGCGCTTTTTCAATCTCATCGAAGAGCACAACGGAATACGGCTTGCGGCGCACCTTTTCCGTGAGCTGGCCGCCCTCCTCGTGGCCGATATAGCCCGGGGGCGAGCCGATGAGCCGCGAGACGCTGTGCCGCTCCATATATTCCGACATATCCACGCGGATAAGCGCCTTTTCATCGCCGAAGAGCGCCTCGGCCAGCGCGCGGCAGAGTTCCGTCTTGCCGACGCCGGTCGGGCCGAGAAACAGGAAGCTGCCAATCGGCCGGTTCGGATCGCCGAGGCCGACGCGGCTGCGGCGGATCGCGTTCGAGACCGCGTGCACGGCCTCCTCCTGTCCAACGACGCGGCGGCGCAGCGAGACCTCCATCTGCAGTAGCTGCTTGCTCTCGCTCGAGGTGATGCCCGCGACCGGGATGCCCGTCCAGAGCGAGACGATCTCGGCTACATCCTCGCCCGTCACGGCGCGCACTGGGCCAGAGTGCGTCTGCTCCCACTGGCTACGCTGCTGCTCGAGCTCCGTGCACAGCTTCTGCTCGCGGTCGCGCAGCCGGGCCGCGCGCTCAAAGTCCTGCGCGCGCACGGCGCTTTCCATGTCCGCGGTCACGTTCGTCAGCTGCATCTCCAGCGCGTGCACCCGCTCCGGCTGCACCAGCGCCTGCATACGCACACGCGAGGCCGCCTCGTCCACGAGATCAATGGCCTTATCCGGCAGCCAGCGGTCGCCGATATAACGCACGGAGAGCGTGACCGCCTTGCGCAGCGCGTCGTCCGTGATGTGCAGGCGGTGGTGCGCCTCGAGCCGCTCGCGCAGGCCGCGCAGGATCAGCAGACTCTGTTCCGGCGTGGGCTCCGCGATGCGTACAGGCTGAAAACGCCGCTCGAGCGCCGCGTCCTTTTCGATATATTTGCGGTACTCCTCGAGCGTCGTCGCGCCGATGATCTGCAGCTCGTCGCGCCCGAGCGCAGGCTTGAGGATGTTCGCCGCGTCGATCGCGCCCTCAGCCGAGCCCGCGCCGACGATCGTGTGCAGCTCGTCGATGAAGAGGATGACATTGCCCGCGCGCTGCACCTCATGCAGGACACACTTGACACGCTCTTCAAAGTCGCCGCGATACTTCGTGCCCGCAAGCATGGCCGTCAGGTCCACGCTCACAATGCGCTTATTGCGCAGATCCTCGGGCACATTGCCGTCCGTGATGCGCTGCGCCAGTCCCTCGGCCACGGCCGTCTTGCCGACGCCGGGCTCGCCGATGAGCACGGGGTTATTTTTGCTGCGGCGCGAGAGGATCTGGATGGCGCGCTCGATCTCCCGGTCGCGGCCGATGACCGGATCCATTTTCCCGCCGGAAGCCAACTCCGTGAGGTCGCGGCCGTACTGGTCGAGCGTTTTCGTATCGGCGGCGCGGCGCGTCTGGGACCGCGGCGCGGACTGCTGCGGCCGGGGCTTATACTCCGGCCGGCCGAACACGTCCATGATGTCCGTGTAGATCTTGTTCAGGTCGCCGCCGGAGGCCACGATGATGCGCGCACCGGCGCTTTCCGCCTCGCGGAGGATGCCCATGAGAATGTGCTCCGTGCCGACGTAGCAGTGACCGAGCCGGTTGGCGTCCTCGGCGGCCAGCTCGATGACGTGCCGCGCCCGGGGACTGAGCCCCTGCTCGGGCGCACCGGGCACGCCGCGGCCGACCGTCTCCGCGACCATGCGCGTGAGCACGGCGTCCGTCAGCGCATTGTCATTCAGGATACGGGCGCCGAGGCCCTCCCCTTCCCGGATGATGCCGAGCAGGAGATGCTCCGTGCCAACATAACTGTGCCCCATACCCAGGGCTGCGTCGTGCGCCTTTGTGATCGCCGTGGACGCCCGCTGTGTAAACCGTTCGCTGCCGCGCATAGATCGTTTGCCTCCTTCGCTGGTCATACGCCTCTATTATCGCCCGGACAGCACAAGGAACCTGCCGAATCCGGGAAGCTGTTTTGTATTATTTCCACCCCTTCCTGTATTTTAATCAGCATACTTTTCCGAATTTCGAAAATGACGGTTGATTTTTCGGATTTTTGTGCTACAATGGCTGATACCAGAGGAAGAGAAGTCTGGTCAAAAACATAGGAGGTAATTACAATGGCTTTTGTTATCAACGACGATTGCATCATGTGCGGCACCTGCGCTGCAAACTGCCCGGCTGAGGCAATTTCCGAGGGCAATGGCAAGTACGTCATCAACGCGGACAGCTGCATGGAGTGCGGCACCTGCGCTGCGAACTGCCCGGTGGGCGCGATCTCTGTCGACTAAGATTCGGCCGGAGAAAAACGCAAACGAATGAGGCGATATGCTCCAGGCATATCGCCTCTCTCTATTTTACCCGAAGGAGCGTGCGCCATGACCCACTGCCCGCAATATGACGACCTGTGGCCGGATGGCCCGCGATTTCTGCGCTCCGGCGCCGGGTTTGCCCTCGGTACGGACAGTGTGCTGCTGGCCGATTTTGCAGCCCATCGCCGTGTGCGTCGCTTTGCCGATCTCGGCTGCGGCGCCGGTGTGCTGACAGTGCTGCTGCTGCACGCGCTGCCGCAGGCAACCGCCGTCGGCGTGGAGCTGCAGCCGGACGCGGCGCAGCTCGCGTGTGGCAATCTCGCCGCCAATGGTCTGAGCGCTCGGGCGGAGATCCTCTGCGCCGACCTGCGCGAGCACCGCACAGTGCTCCAGGCCGGGGGCTTTGATCTCGTCGTGGCAAACCCACCGTATTTTGCCGAGGGCCGGGGCTATACCTCTCCCGACCCCATACGCGCGTATGCGCGCGACGAGCGCACCTGCACCATGCAGGATATCTGCGCCGCCATGGCCTATCTCACGCGCTGGGGCGGCTCTGCCGCACTCGTGCACCGGCCGGAGCGGCTGAGCGAGCTGCTGTGCGCACTCACGGCCGCCGGTTTGGAGCCGAAGCGTCTGCGCACCGTGGCGCATACCGCAGACGCTGCGCCCAGCCTCGTGCTGGTCGAGGCACGCCGCGGCGGAAAGCCGGGGCTCAACATCCTGCCGCCGCTGGCGCTCTGCGCGCCGGACGGCACGGACTCGGATGAAATATGCAGAATTTATCACAGGAGGACGCAACCATGAGCGGAACACTGTATCTGGTCGGCACGCCGATTGGCAACCTCGGCGACCTGTCCGTGCGCGCGCTCGAAACGCTGCGCAGTGCCGACTTCATCGCCGCCGAGGACACGCGCGTGACAGCGAAGCTCCTCAACCATTTTGAGATCAAAAAACCGTGCGTGAGCTACTACGAGCACAACAAATACGCCAGCGGCGAGAAGATCGTCGCGCGTCTGCTGGCCGGCGAGACGTGCGCGCTCGTGACCGATGCCGGTATGCCCGCCATCTCCGACCCCGGCGAGGACATCGTGCGCCAGTGCGCCGAGCAGGGCATCGACGTGCAGGTCATCCCCGGCCCGTGCGCGGCCATCGCGGCGCTGGCCGTGTCCGGCCTGCCGACGCAGCAGTTTTGCTTCGAGGGCTTCCTCGCCGTGAGCGGCAAGACCCGGCGCGCACATCTTGAGCGCCTGCGCGGTGAGACGCGCACGATGATCTTCTACGAGGCACCGCACAAGCTGCTGCGCACGCTCTGCGACCTGCGTGATACCTTCGGCGGCGCGCGGGAGATCACGCTCGCGCGCGAGCTGACCAAGCTGCATGAGCAAAAGCTGCGCACGACGCTCGACGGCGCGGTGGCCTACTTCACCGAGACGCCGCCGAAGGGCGAATTCGTGCTCGTGCTGCGCGGCGCGCCCGAATGCTCGGACCCGACTGTCACAGTCGAGCAGGCGCTTGAGATCGTGGCACGCTATCGCAGTGAAGGCCGCGCGCTCAAAGAGGCGTGCAAGCTCGCCGCGGCGGACACCGGTTTCGGCAAAAATGAACTGTACCAGATGGCGCTTCATACCTGAGGCGCTGCGGACGACAAAAAAGTCCCCTGACCGGCGGTCAGGGGACTTTTTTGCTCCGTGCTCAGAGCTTCTCGTTCATGGCGCGGATGCAGTCGGGGCAGATATTCTTGCCCTTGTAGTTGATGATGTCTTTCGCGTTATCACAGAAGATGCAGGCCGGCTGATACTTGCGCAGGATGATGGACTCGCCATCCACGAAGATCTCAATGCGGTCTTTTTCCTCGATGCCAAGGGTTCTTCTCAGCTCGATGGGCAGCACGATACGGCCAAGCTCGTCAACTTTTCTAACAATACCTGTAGACTTCATAGCAAATTGCCTCCAATGCGAATGGGATAAATGTGAATTATTCGATCGTTCATTCATTTCAACAACTGCATTATACCAAACGTTGACAAAAAGTCAACGAATTCGCGCCAACTTGTCCGATGAATTGCGTTTTTCTACCATTTGCATATTTTGGCACGTGCAAGCATAATATGTTTTTGTGAATAATCACCGAAATATTAAATTTTTTAAGCAAAACGTAACCGGAAAGGCAATCGCGTCCCATCACCTATCTTATGATAGCGAATCCGCATATTCCCGGGATATCGGGTTCTTTCGGTTTGGATACAAGCGTACAGTGAGGGCACGCAGCAATTCACGATCGGGCAGCAGCATTCGCACGGCGATTCAGAAAGGATGAAACGGAGATGGCATTAACCTGGATCTGGGTAGGCATGGTGTGCATAGCGCTGGTCTTCGGCGCGGCGACCGGCCAGAGCGCGGCCGTCGGCGCAGCGGCGGCACAGGGCGTGCAGCAAGCGATCACATTTTGCCTGACAGTGGGCGGCATGATCTGCCTGTGGTCGGGTGTGATGGAGGTCATGCGGCGCAGCGGCATCGCAGCCGGTCTGTCGAAACTGCTGCAGCCGGTACTGCGGCGGTTGTTTCCGCACGCGTCGCGCGATGCGCAGACGCTCGACGCACTGAGCATGAATGTGAGCGCGAATCTGCTCGGACTCGGCAACGCGGCAACGCCAGCCGGCGTGCGCGCCGCGCAGGCGATGGCGCATGAGATCCGGGGCGACGCCGCCAGCGACGAGCTGTGCCTGCTGGTGGTGCTCAACACGGCATCGATCCAGCTGCTGCCGGTCACGATCGCCGCCGTGCGCGAGACAGCGGGCGCGGCCGTGCCGTTTGATATTCTGCCGGCCGTGTGGGCGACCTCCCTGTGCTCGGTCACGGTGGGACTGCTGGCCGGGAAAGGGCTGGCACGCATATGGCGGTGAGCGATGTGCTGGCGCTGACTGTCCCGGTGCTGCTGGCCGGTGTGGGGCTCTACGGCGCGCTGACCGGAACCGACGTTTTTTCCGCGCTGACAGCCGGAGCGCTCGACGGGCTGAAAACCGTGGTGCGCATCTTCCCTGCCCTTGTCGCGCTGCTCGCAGCCGTGAGTATGCTGCGCGCCTCCGGGGCACTCAATGCGCTCACGCGTCTGTGTGCACCGGTGCTGGCATGGCTCGGTATCCCACCGGAGACGGCAATCCTCATGATTGTGCGGCCGGTCAGCGGCAGCGGCGCGCTGGCCGCAGCAAGTGATATCATCGGCACCTATGGGCCAGATTCCCGCATCGGGCGCACCGCCGCCGTCATGCTCGGTTCGACCGAGACAACGTTCTACGTGCTGGCCGTATATTTCGGCGCCTGCGGCGTCCGGCGCAGCCGCTGGGCGATCCCCGCCGCCGTCGCCGCCGACCTGACCGGCTTTCTCGTGGCCGCCGCGCTCGTGCGCTGGATCTGGGGTACCTAAAGCAGCAGACAGATTGCACAAAACCATCTGAACTAGTTGATATTTTTTTGACGAAACGCCTATTTTGAAAAAAGTCTTATTTTTCACTTTACAACGCCGCAGAAATGTGTTATAAAATAATCACGTTAGTTAATAAATTAACTCAACGTTCTTCCGATTTTTTTCTTTTCTCTTCTTATTTTTGCTCTCTCGACAGCAGCGTGTCGCCACTCTCCGGCGGCACGCTGTTGCCGTTTCCGGACAAAAATGCAAAAACGCCCTCCCCCGCGTATGCGGTGGGAGAGCTGTGCATTGTGTATATCGAGATCACATTTTTTCCGGTGCGGTCACGCCAATGATACCGAGGCCGATCTCGAGCACGCGGCGCGTCGTGTCGGCCAGCTTCAGGCGGGCATCGCGAACGGCAGGCTCCGCGTCCTTGATGCGGCAGACATTATAGAACCGGTGGAAGCGCGCGGCCAGCTCCGTCACGTAACGGTTGATGCGGCTGGGATCGTAATCGCGCGCGGCGAGGTGGATCTCCTCGGGGAGCATGGCGATCTGCTTGATGAGCTCGCGCTCCTGCGGTGTCGTGAGCAGGGATACGTCCACATCCGCAGCCGCAGGCACAACGCAGCCGGCCTCCGCCATAGCGGCCAGCAGCGTGCAGATGCGCGCGTGCGCATACTGGACATAATAGACGGGGTTTTCACTGTCCTGCCGCACGGCGAGGTCGAGGTCAAACTCCAGATGCGTGTCCGGCTTGGCATTGAAGAAAAAGCGGCAGGCGTCCACGCCAATCTCGTCCATGAGGTCCGCGAGCGAGAGCGCCTTGCCCGTGCGCTTGGAGACCTTGACGATCTCGTCACCGCGCATAAGGCGCACCATCTGCATGATGAGGAAGTCGAGCTTGCGGCCCTCTAGTCCCAGCGCGGGTGCGCGCATGGTCGCGGCAAAGCGGATGGCGTGGCCGTGATGGTCGGCGCCCCAGACGTCGATGACGCGGTCAAAGCCGCGCTCGATGAATTTGTTGCGGTGGTAGGCGATGTCGACCGCGTAGTACGTATAAAACCCGTTCGAGCGGCGCAGGACCTCGTCCTTGTCTGCGCCAAGGTCGGTGTTGCGCAGCCAGAGCGCGCCGTCTTTTTCATACGTCAGGCCGGCGTCCACAAGGATCTGCACGGTCTCGGCCACGTAGCCGGAGCTGTGCAGGCTGCTCTCGAGGAACCACTGGTCAAAATGGATGCGATAGCGCTCAAGATCGCGCTGCATACGTGCGATGTTGTACGGCAGGCCAAAGGCCACAAACGCCGCGCAGCGCTCATCGCTCGGCACGGTGAGATACTTGTCGCCGTCGCGCTCGTAGATCAGCCTGGCAAGTTCTTTAATGTCATCGCCGTGGTAGCCGTTATCCGGAAATTCCACGGCGTCCTCGCCCTGAATGAACTGGAGGTAGCGCGCCTCGATGGACTTGCCGAACAGGTCGACCTGATTGCCGGCGTCATTGACGTAAAACTCACGCCAAACATTGTAGCCCGCGCGGTCGAGCACGGACGCGAGCGCGTCGCCGAGCACGCCACCGCGCGCGTTGCCGATTGTCATGGGACCGGTCGGGTTGGCGGATACGAACTCCACCATGACCTTCTCACCGTGGCCGTCATCCACACGGCCGTAGTCCGCGCCGGATTCATCCACGGCTGTCAGCACGTCCTGATACCACTTGTCGGACAGGCGGAAATTCAAAAAGCCCGGCCCGGCCGCCTCGACAGAGGCAAACCACGTGCCGTCCAGCTCCATGTGCGCCATGAGCGCCTCGGCAATCTTGCGCGGAGCCATATGCATGGTCTTGGCCGATGCCATGGCATGGTTGGCGGCAAAGTCGCCGTTGGCGGTGTCCTTCGGCTGCTCGACGGAGCCACGCACGTCCGCGCCCTCGGGCAGAGTGCCCGCGGCGGCGGCGCGCAGATATGCTTCCCGGATGCACGCATCCACCGCGGCGCGTGCCTGTTCGATTCGATTGGCCATAATCAGTTACCCTCTATTCTTCTATAATCTTATTGTTCTCGGACAGTGATCTTTAGCTGGTTGCGGTTGGCGCAGGCGTGGTCAAAATCCACCACATACAGCAGCTCCAGCACCCCGCCGTGCTCGCCAAGCGTGGAGCGGTAGTGCTGCGTCTCCAGCCCGACTGTGCTGGTGCCATACGGCGTCTGGTACAAAAACGCGTTGCGCGCCCCGGGGGAAAAGACCATTCGGCTCGTGACGGTGCCGCTGCGTTTGAGCACGGCACTGTCCGGCGTGAAGGTGATGGTCGTGCGCGTACCGGCCATGCCGGTCAGTTCGCTCTCGGGATAGGTGAGCATCCCGCAGCCGTCAACGCAGGTATACTCCCCGTCGGTCGAAAACTGCACCAGCTCGTCCGGCTGCTGCTCCAGGGCATCGGCCTGGGAGCCCTCGATCGTGATGACGACCTGCATACGCCGCCTCCTTTGCATAACAGTGCGATTCTATTATCATATACTGTTTTGTCCAACTTCGCAACAGAAAAATGGTGTAGAATTTCCCGCCGCCGTTTGCTATAATGGTAGCATAAGCGCATCCGCCGCCGACCGCTGCGGATGCAAGCCATTTTCGGGGGCGCAGGCTCCCGTCGGGAGGGATGACCGGATGAACATAGAACTCACCGACAAGGAGTTCCGGCGGCTGCTGGATCTCGTCTACATCGGCAACTGGATCCTCAACTCCACGCGCGAGAAAGACCGGTTTGAGGATTACGATATTTTGCAGGAAAAGCTCTTTGCGCAGTGCGCCAAAAACGGCATGAACGCGCTCATTTCCCGCTGGCAGGGGCACATTTTCCCCTCGCCCGCCTACGAAAACGGCGGTATTCACGAGGCCATCGCCGACTATGAGGACGCCGTGTTTTTCGACATTCTGGCCGAAGAACTGGCGCGGCGCGACCTCGGCTGTCTCGACAGCGAGCCGGCCGACTATACGGAACTCAACGCCCGCATGGACGAATACATGGACGAGTTTGAAAAGTCCGGTGTGGAAAATCTGGTAGTCGAAGCATGAACGCACGTACCATCGAGACGCCCATCGGCCCGCTGACGCTGGAAGCAGACGAGAATGCCGTCACGGCCATCCGCTTCGGCGCGGGCGTCGCGCAGGACGTCTCGCCACTGCTCGACGCTGCCGAGGCGCAGCTGCGCGAATACTTCGCGGGCACGCGGCGCACATTTGACCTGCCGCTCGCACCGCGCGGCACGGCGTTTCAGCAGCGGGTCTGGGCGGCGCTGCGCACCATCCCCTATGGCGAGACGCGCACCTATGGCGAGCTGGCCGCCGCCATCGGCAATCCGCGGGCAGCGCGTGCCGTCGGCATGGCAAACCACCGCAACCCGCTGCCGATCCTCATCCCCTGCCACCGCGTCATCGGCGCGGACGGCTCGCTCACCGGCTATGCCGGCGGGGTGGAGACGAAGCGAAAACTGCTGGCGCTCGAGGGAATTTCTATTTTAAAATAAGGTGCCCCACTGAAAAAATGAGAAGAGCGCAGATCCAACATGAATTGCGAAGAAGTCCGGGTCGATATGCACATACCGAATCCGGAGGGTCACGCGGAAAGCATTCCGGTTGGCGCAGGTCATCCAACGTCTCGCTTTTCCGACGCGGCATAAGCACATTAACACAGTTCATTTCCATTGAAAAAAAGCGTCTCCGTGCGTTTTGCGCGCGGAGACGCTTTTTTTGCATTGTTTTATTTGCATAGGTTTCAACGCGCGCGGCCATACTGTGCGCAGGAGATGAGGTCAATGCGCATGAGCAACGAAGAATATGCGGTGTTTGTCGATTCGCTCTCGCCGCGCTCGCCCATCTGGGGCGATCTGCTGCGTGCGGGACTGGTCGGCGGCGTGATCTGCGTGGTCGGCCAAGCGCTGGTGAATCTGTATGAATTCTGGGGCGCACCGGCGACCGTGGCGGCAACGTGGTGCTCGATCACGCTGGTGTTTCTCGGTGCCCTGCTGACAGGACTGGGCGTTTACGACGATCTGGCGCGGTTCGCCGGGGCCGGGTCACTGGTGCCGATCACGGGGTTTGCAAACTCCGTCGTGTCCCCGGCGCTGGAATTCAAAACCGAGGGCTTCGTCACGGGCACGGCGGTCAAGATCTTCACGATCGCAGGGCCGGTGATCGTCTACGGCATCAGCACAAGCGTGATCTACGGACTGATCCTGGCCGTCTTTGGGCTGGCCTGATAAGGAGGAAACATGAAAGAAGACAAACGTGGCGGGCGCAAGCCCGCGCCGGTGCCGACCGGGCACGATCAGCGCGCGGCGGCGTGCGACCACAGCGTCCCGCACGGCAACCGGAAAAACGACGCCGTCCCGCCGAGCAAGGCGCACGCACCGGACGGCATCTCCGGATACTGGGGATAAGAATGCCGCATGGAATTGGATGCTTTGCCGCGCAGCGGTTGCTTTTGTCTATGCTCAGCATAGACAAAAGCGGCCGCTGAGTAATCAGCGGCCGCTTGCAGGATTTCCTTAGAACTCGGTCGTAACCGGCTTGCGGGTATGGAACTCATGGAGGACATTGTACAGCCAGCCAACGAGCTTCATATCCAGATTGAACTGGTACACGGTGAACAGAGCGCCGGAGGTAGCCAGCAGAATGGCGAGAAGCTTCTTCAACAGTTTCATGTAATCGTCTCCTTACTTCTTGGCGAGACCCTTCTGGCGAGCGTACTCGGCAGCACCCAGAGCGCCCATCAGCTGCGGGTCGGTCTTCAGCTCAACGACTTTGAACTTCAGCACGTGCTCGATGGCCTGCTTCAGGCCGGCGTTCTTCGCGC
>DBFWVW010000066.1:0-2699 GCA_048217285.1 Oscillospiraceae bacterium | reverse complement strand
ACTCCGGCAGCTCGGTATAGTCATAATCGGTGGGAAAGACCTCCAGCATAAACAGGAAGCCGCCCAGGCCGTTGTCGTGGTCGGTCTTTTCATAAAAGCTGACGTAGTAGCCTCCGTCGTTGGCGCCGCACTCGGTCAGATAATGGTCGCCCCAGCTGGCCGGCAGCGTGACGGAAAAATAGCCGCCCTTGCCGTTGTCATACGTCGGGCAGAGGGTGATGTTCTCCGCCTTGTTGTCCGCGGCCTTCGACTGGGCGGACGCGGCGGTCTCATCGCTGCGTCCACAGGCGGCCAAAGCCAGCATAAGCGCCAACGCCAGCATGAGCGCCAGGATGCTTCGGTTCATGCATATCGCTCCTTTCCGAATCTTTGCACAGAGGTATTATACGCCTCCGGCCCGCGTGTGTAAAGTCCCGGCCGGACGGCGCGCAGCGCGCAAAAAGATGCACGCCAGAATATCCGACGTGCATCCGTGCGGGAATGTTCCGTTTTTTTACGCGGCGACAGGCTTGCTGCGCTTGCGCATGACGATCTGCAGCACGATAACGACCACGATCGCCGCAACGCCGACCAGGTCGGTCATCAGCTCGGGGTCGATCAGGCACAGGCCGCCGGCGGCGAGCAGGATGCGCTGCCACCAGGGCGCGCGCGTGACGATGTAGCCCTCGAGCGCGGCCGCGATGGAGAAGATGCCGAGGCAGGACGTGATGATGACCTGAATGGCGGCGAGCACGCCCTGATCCATGAGCAGCATGGACGGGTTCATCGCGAAGATGTACGGCACGATAAACGCCGCAATGGCGAGCTTCGTCGCATTGATGCCGGTCTTCATGGGGTCGGACTTGGCAATCGCGGAGCCGGCATACGCGGCCAGCGCGACCGGCGGCGTGATATCGGCGACGATGCCGAAGTAGAACACGAAGAAGTGGGCCGCGACCTTCGGGACGCCGAGCGTGATCAGGATCGGCGCGCAGGTGGAGGCCATGATGCAGTAGTTGGCGGTCGTGGGCACGCCCATGCCGAGCACGATGCAGCACAGCATGGTCAAAAACAGCGCCAGCAGCAACGAAAGCGTCGGGTTCGGGATGGCGCTGCTGATCGCAATAACGCCGCTGATGAGTTTGGACGCCAGGCCCGTGACGGTGATGCAGCCCGCGATCATACCGGCCATGGCGCAGGCCACGGCGACGGTGATGCTGCCCTTGCCGCCGGCCTCGAGCGAATCGAGGATCATGCGGCCGGTCTTTTTCGCGGTGATGCCGGCAACGCTGCCGGACTTGGTCTCCTTGACCTCGGCCGACGCGTCGCGGATGGTGCCAACGAGGCTCACGGCGATAGAGATCAGGATTGCGATTGCGGCGGAAAACTGCAGCGAGCGGATGTTCGCCGTGACCATCCAGATCAGGAACACGAGCGGCAGCAGCAGGTAGACGTTGCGGATCAGGTACTTGAAGCGGGGCAGCTCCGAGCGCGGGATGCCCTTGAGACCGAGCTTCTTGGCCTCGAGGTGCACGGAGATGAAGATGCCGCCGAAATACAGCACGGCGGGCAGGATCGCCCAGAGGGTGACCTGACCGTAGGTCACGCCCATGTACTCGGCCATGAGGAACGCGGCCGCGCCCATGATGGGGGGCATGATCTGGCCGCCGGTGGAGGCCGCCGCCTCGACGGCGCCGGCGAACTCGGGCTTGTAGCCGGTGCGCTTCATCATCGGGATCGTGACTGAGCCGGTGGTGACGGTGTTGCCGACGGAGGAGCCGGACACCATGCCGCACAGCGCGGACGAGATGACGGCGACCTTGGCCGGGCCGCCGGAGGTCCAGCCGGCGATGGCATTGGCCGCGTCAATGAAGAAGCTGGCGATACCGGTGCGCTCCAGGAAGCCGCCGAAAATGATGAACACGGCGATAAACTTGGCGCACACCTGCACGGGTGTGCTCAGCACGCCGGACGTGCCGAAAAACAGCGTATAAATCACGCGGCCGAGCACCTGCTGGAACGTCTGGCCGGCGTTGAGCATACTCACGAACGTGTACACAAGCAGCGCCCCGACGACCATGAGGATCGGCAGGCCGACGCAGCGGCGGCACAGCTCGGCCAGCACAAGAATGCCGGCCACGCCGACGGCGATGAGAAACGGCGTCATCTTGGCGGCGCTGGTGAGCGTCTTGACAAGCGTGCCGTATGTTGCGCAGTAATAGAAAAACGCAGCCGCGCCGATGACCATGATGACGATATCATACCACGGCAGGCGGTTGACGTGCACATGCTTCTTGCTGGCGGGATAGGTCAGATAGCCCATGATGATGATCAGGCCGAGAAATGCGGTCAGCCGGATCTCAAGCGCGGCGGTGCTGAACAGGGTCGACCAGATGCAGTAGACCGAAAACAGCGCCATGATGATCGAGATGACGATCTTGGGCTTGCCCGTCCAGATGCGGGTGGCGGATTCGCGGTCATACTTGCGCATGACGGCGTCCATTTCCTCCTGCAGCGAAGCGCTTGCCGCGGCGTCCGCGGCCTTTTTGGTGTCAGACATAGGGGGAAACCTCCGTTCCGGTTAGGATGGAAAAGCTACGGCGTCAGGAGTACTGACGCCGTAGCGATCGTTTACGGGATGCAGCGCATCACCGGGTTGGGCATCAATAGGTGCCGGCCTTGATGGTGGCGGCGGTGTAGTACGGGGAAGACGAGAGCAG
>DBFWVW010000065.1:0-2640 GCA_048217285.1 Oscillospiraceae bacterium | reverse complement strand
AGATGTCGGCGGCGCCGGCCGCGTCACCGAGACGCGCGGCAAGCACCCGTTTTTCGAAATCACTGTGCGCCGCAATGTGCCGTATTTCGTGCCGGATTACTTCTTTGAAAACGTCCATGTCGGCGATGTGCTCACAGGTGCGCTGCCGTTCGGCACATTCTATTGGGAGCCGCTGCGTGACACAACCGAGCTCGTCGCACTGGCCGGCGGCAGCGGCATCACACCATTTTACGCCATGGCCAAAGAGATCGCCCATGGCAAGATGCGCGGCCGCAAACTGACGATCCTCTACGGCTCCGTCAAATCGGACGACATCGTGCTCAAGGACGAGCTGGATGAAATCAGTGCCGAATGCCCGGACGTCAAAATCGTGCACCTACTCTCTGACGCCCCCGGCTGGCCGGGCGAGCATGGCTTCATCACGCGCGAGATCATCGAGAAATATTCCACACCCAACAGCACGTTTCTGTTTTGCGGCCCGCTGGCCATGTTCCGGTTCGTGAGCAAGGCGCTTGAGGAAATGGGCGTGCCGAAGCGCCGCTTCCGCCACGACGTCGTGAACAACCCGGCCGACATCTCCATCCTGCCCGGTTACCCGAAGGGCACGGAAGGAAAGACATTTCACATCACCGTCGTGCGCGGCATTCACGAGGATGTCATCGACGCAAAGGCGAGCGAATCCGTCCCCGTTGCGCTCGAGCGCAGCGCCATTCCCGTCGACACCCACTGCCGCAATGGCGAATGCGGTTTCTGCCGCAGCCAGCTGCTCAGCGGCGACATCTTCGTATCCCCCATCTGTGACGGCCGCCGCGCCGTGGATAAGGAACTGGGCTGGTTTCACGCCTGCTCTGCCTATCCACTGAGCGATCTGGAAATCAAGATCCCAATTATGTAAACCAAATTATTGCATTATGTAAACCAAATGCGCCCCTTCTTCCTATCGCAAAGGCCGCACACGGCAAGCCGTGTGCGGCCTTTCTCTGCGTGCGCAGTACGGATACGGATTCCCTGACTGCAAGGAAAAGAGCCCGGCAGCCGCCGGGCTCTTTCCGCTGGGGATGAGGGGATTTATCTGAAAGAATACAAAGCAGAACAATTACATCCAGCCGCCGGAGACGTTCATCACGTGCGCGGTGACGTACTTGGACTCGTCGGAGGCAAGATAGAGCGCCATGTAGGCGATGTCGATGGGCTCGCCGAGGTGCTTGATCATGCAGTTGGTCGTGTAGCGCGACTGCGTCTCGGGCGTGAGGTGCTTGGCAACGGCCTCCGTGGCGATGATGCCGGGGTTGAGCACGTTGACGCGCACACCTGCGTGCGCGACCTGACGCGCCATCTGGCGGCTGAGGTGGTTGATGCCGGACTTGGCAACACCGTAGCCAACCTGCGTGCGGTCAGGGCACACAGCGGCGACGGAGCCGATGTTGATGATGCTGCCGGAGTGCTGCTTGAGCATCGCCTTGTTGAGCGCTTCCTGGCAGGCGTTGAACACCGTCGAGAGGTCGACGCAGACCGTCTTCTCGAACTCTTTGTAAGTGCACTTGGTGATGTCGAGATCCTTGCGGGGATTGGACTCACCGAAGTTGTTGACCAGCACGTCGAGGCGGCCTTCCTTGGCAATGCACTCGTCGATCATGCTTCTGTGCGTGGCGGGATCGTGCGCCTCAAAGTACACGAGCTCGGCCTGTCCGCCGCGGGCTCTTGCCGCCTCAACAGCCGCTTTGCCGGTCTCCATGTTGCGGCAGGCGTAGTAGACCTTTGCGCCCTCATCGACGAACAGGTCAGCGATTGCGCGGCCAATGCCGCGGGTGCACGCCGTGACCAGTGCGACTTTTCCTTCCAAACGGTTACTCATAACAGTACACTTCCTTTCTGAATGTCGTAATGTTGTTTCCGGAGTTCGGCGCAGCCGCGCCGAACCATTTCAGAGGTTTGCGCCGTAATCGGCAACGAGCGCCTGCCCGTTGAGCGGTGCAGAATCGTCGCTGCACAAAAACAGCAGGATTTTGGCGACATCGAGATCCGAACAGGTCCCGACGTCAAGCGTGGAATGCTTGGCGGTGGACGCCTGCATAGCCTTGGAAGCCTTCGTATACTTGCCTCTGGCCTTCATGGCACGCTGGGTCATCGGGGTCATAACCGTGCCGGGGCACACGCAGTTGGCGCGGATCTTATTCTCGCCGTTGGCAAAGCGCAGCGCGATGTGCTTGGTCAGCGCGACCTCCGCACCCTTCGAAACGGTGTAGGCGGCGCTGCCGTTGCCGGTCACGCCGCCGACGGAGGCGACGGTGGCAATGGCGCCGTAGCCCTGCGCGATGAACTGCTTGACAGCCGCGCGGGTGACATACATGGTGCCCTTGACGTTCACACCGAGCGTCATATCCAGATCGCTGGTGAGAAAATCGTCGATCGGGCGCATCGCCACGTCGAGCACGCCGGCGATGTTGGCCAGCGCGTCAAGCTTGCCGTACTTTTCAACGCCGGCAGCGACCGCAGCTTTTACGGCATCATTATCCGTGATGTTGACAACGGCCGTCATGACCTCGCCGCCTGCGGCGCGAATGCTCTCGGCGACCTTGTTGAGGTTTTCCTCCTGCATATCCGCCATGATGACGCTCGCGCCTTCCTGCGCAAAGAGCT
>DBFWVW010000064.1:0-2738 GCA_048217285.1 Oscillospiraceae bacterium | reverse complement strand
TGCCCTCGCCGAGGATGGCATACTCCACCACGGCACCCGGCTCCACGACGACGCCGGGATGCAGGATACTGTAGAACACGCGCGCGCCCGCGCCGACGGTGACGGAGCTCGAGAGCACGGAGTTTTCCACACGGCCCTCGATCGTGCAGCCCTCGGTGATGATCGAGTGCACAACCTCCGCCTGCCGGCCGATGCTGTGCGGCGGGCGGATGGGGCTCTTGGCGCGAATGGGCCACTTCGGGTCATAGAGATTGATGAGTGTGGGCGAGAGCATATCCATGTTCGCGTCCCAGAGGCTGACGATCGTGCCGACGTCGCGCCAGTAGCCCTCGAACCGGTACGGCAGGAGCTTTTCCCCGGCGGCAAGCATTTTGGGGATGATGTTCTTGCCGAAGTCCTTGTCGGAGTTCGGGTCCGCCTCGTCCGCAACGAGGTAGCGGCGCAGCACCTTCCAGTCAAAGATGTAGATGCCCATGCTCGCCAGATCGCTCTTCGGATGGGCGGGCTTTTCCTCAAACTCCGCGATAAAGCCGTCGGGGCCGACGTTCATGATGCCGAAGCGCGAAGCCTCCTCCATCGACACCTGGATGACCGAGATCGTGCAGGCCGCGCCGGCCTGCTCGTGCGCGCGGAGCATCTTGTCATAGTCCATTTTGTACACATGGTCGCCCGAGAGGATGAGCACGCAGTCAGGGTCATACATCTCGATAAAGTCCATGTTTTGATAGATGGCGTTGGCCGTTCCGGAAAACCACGACCCGCGCTCCCCCGCACTCTGATACGGGGGCAGGATGTACACGCCGCCGTCGATACTGTCCAGATCCCATGCCTGACCGCTGCCGATGTAGCGGTTGAGCAGCAGAGGCTGGTACTGCGTGAGCACACCGACGGTGTCGATGCCGGAGTTGGCGCAGTTGGACAGCGGAAAGTCAATGATGCGGTACTTGCCGCCGAACGGGATGCTGGGCTTGGCGACCTTCGCCGTGAGGGCGTACAGCCGCGAGCCCTGCCCGCCCGCGAGCAGCATGGCGATACAGTGTTTTTTCAAGGAATGCGCTCCTCCTTTTCTCCAGTTGCAGACAAAACAGGGATTCCCCACGGCGCGACCGGTTTCGCGCGCAGCCTATGCGGGCACTGGCCCCACGGTCGGCTGCGGCGGTTCCGGTAGACGTGGGAAACCCCTGACAAATGTTCAGTTAAAGCGGCTCATGGCGCGATCCGCCCCGTCGCGGATATAGACCGCGCAGGCCTCGGCCGCGCGCGCGGCCGCGTCGTCCATGGCGGTCTTGTCCGCACCGCGGAATGTGCCGAGCACCCAGTCGGGCATATCGTAATCCGGGTGCGGGGGCGCGCCGACGCCAATGCGGATGCGGGGGAAAGTGTCCGTGCCAAGGCAGGCGATGATGCTCTTGAGCCCGTTGTGCCCGCCGGCCGAGCCCTTCGTGCGGATGCGCAGGCGGCCCGGCTGCAGGTGGATCTCGTCCGACACGACCAGAATATGCTCCGGCGGCACTTTATAAAACTTGGCCGCCGGCGCCACGGCTTCGCCGGAGTTGTTCATATACGTCTGCGGCTTCATGAGCAGAACCTTCTGCCCGCCGAGCTCCGCCTGCGCCGTGAGCGCGTGAAAGCGCAGCCGGTCGATGTGCACGCCGCAGTCCTTTTCCACGACGTCCGCCGTGAGAAAGCCCGCGTTGTGCCGCGTGTTCTGATACTTCAGCCCCGGGTTGCCGAGGAACACGACCAGCCACTGAACGCCGCCGCGATTGGAAAAGAACATCACTCAAACAGCGAGGAGATGCTCATTTCCTCATAGATGCGGTTGATGGCCTCGGCAAACATCGGCGCGACCGGCAGATACTTGATCTTGTCGCAGGCCGGCTTATCCTTCGGATACGGAATGGTATCGAGCAGGAGCAGCTCGTCGATGACGCTATCGTTGATGCGGTCAATGGCGGGGCCGGAGAGCACGCCGTGGGACGCGCAGGCGTACACTTCCTTCGCGCCGCCGACCTCGACAATGGCCTTGGCCGCACCGCACAGGCTGCCGGCCGTATCGACCATGTCGTCGAGCAGCAGGCAGGTCTTGCCCTCCACGTTGCCGATGATGTTCATGACCTCGGAGCAGTTGGCCTTCTCGCGGCGCTTATCGACGATGGCCAGACCCAGGCCCATCTTCATGGCGAAGGAACGCGCGCGCGCCACGCTGCCGACGTCCGGCGAGACGACGACCAGATCCTCGCGGCCGTAGCCGAAGCGGCGCAGGTAGTGCGTGGCAAACAGCGGCGCACCGTAAAGATTATCCACCGGGATGTCAAAGAAGCCCTGGATCTGCGCTGCGTGCAGGTCCATGGTCAGCACACGGTCCGCCCCGGCGATGGTCAGCAGGTTCGCCACGAGCTTGGCCGAGATCGGGTCGCGGGCCTTGGCCTTGCGGTCCTGCCGGGCATAGCCGAAATACGGGATGACGGCGGTGATGCGGCCGGCGGAGGCGCGCTTCATCGCATCGATCATGACCAGCAGCTCCATGAGGCTGTCATTGACCGGCTTGCAGGTGCTCTGCACGATGAACACATCCACGCCGCGGACGGGCTCGTTGATGGAGATGGAGCACTCGCCGTCGGCAAACGCCGTGACCGTGCTCTTGCCCAGAGAAATGCCGAGGTTCTTGCAGATCATGTCCGCCAGATCGGGGTTGGACGAACCGGTGAACACCTTGATCTCTTTGCCGTGTGGAA
>DBFWVW010000063.1:0-2714 GCA_048217285.1 Oscillospiraceae bacterium | reverse complement strand
AGTTTTCATACAAAATTATTATAGCAACATTTTCGCCGCTTGCAAAGAGAAACCCGTCATCTGCGGCAAGAAAATTTTTCGCACCGCTCGGGAATGTTTGTGCAATCTGCCGCGGCGAATCGGCGCTTTGCATTTGCCGCGGGGTGTGTTATAATGGCGGCAAAGAAAACCAAGGGGCAAACAGGGCCCCGGGAAGGGATGCATATGAGTAATTTTAACGATCTGTACGATCACGTCGCCGCCGACCGCTCGCGCGCCATGCAGCTGCTCGGCATTCAGGACATCCGCCGCAAAGCCGTGGCGGAGCTGCTGGCCGCCGGCGCCTACACGGAGCCGGACAACATCGAAGAAATGACCGACGCCGAGCGCGAGCAGCACAAGGCTGAGGCCGCCTATGCGCTCGGCCGCCCACACATCCTCGAGGCAGCCAAGATGCCCGTGCAGGATGGAGACGAGACCTATGCCATGGCCGTGACCGCCACGAGCGAGCACCCCCACTGCATTGCCCTGTGCATCCAGACGAAGCTGGAGGAGCTCTATGCCTCCGGCATCGTGGACCGCAGCGCCAATCACCGCCCGCGGCTGTTCGTCGTGGCCGCCAACGACCGCCCCGACGAGGACGTGCAGGGCCTGAGCACCGCGCTGGATATGCTGCGCGTGGCCTACCCCGATTTCCACATCGAACTCAGTGAGCGCACGCCCGAGCAGGCCATGCGCGCCGCGCTGGCCGAGGAACTGCGCGATGCGCTCGACGCCTGCAAGATCAACGCCTCGCAGGAGAACTTCCAGCGTCTGGCCGCGACCATGATCGCGGCGCCGCTGTTCTTCCCCGCCCAGCGTCCCGAGGGCGCGGCCGCCCCGGACGACGGCCAGCAGCACCTGCAGTTCGGCAAGGTGCGCACCGATGACGGGCGCACGTTCTTCTGCGCCTTTACCGACCGCGCACGCCTGCTGCAGTGGCGCAACATGGGCAGCGTCGAGCTCGGCGTGAAGGACTACGCCCCGCTCGTGCTCTCCTCGAACGACACCGGCATCATCATCGACCCCGGCGTCGGCAGCGGCCTTGCGCTCACGCGCGAGATGCTCCAGACGCTCAAGGCCCAGCTCGCGTTCTTTGAGCAGATGCGCAATACCGCGGCCGAGATGGGCGTCGATTTTGACCCCGCGGCCGTGGCCGAGGCCGCCAGCAACATCACCGCCACCGACGAGCCCGAGGGCCGCAACCGCAAGGAGCGCCGCTGGTTTGGCAAGAAGAAAAAGTAAACCGTCTGTGAAAAGAGGGAGTCGGATATGAGAAAAACGAAGATCGTCTGCACCATCGGCCCCGCCTGTGACAGCGAGGAAACGCTGCGTGCCATGATGCTCGCAGGCATGAACGTCGCGCGCCTGAACTTTTCCCACGGCACGCACGCCGAGCACCAGCAGCGCATTGACCGGATCAAAAAGCTGCGCACGGAGCTGGACCTGCCCATTGCCATCATGCTCGACACGAAGGGCCCCGAGTACCGCATCGGCACGTTTGAGGACGGCAAGATCGAGCTGCACAGCGGCGATACGTTCACGTTCACGACCGAGGCCGTCACCGGCAATGCCGAGCGCGTGTCCGTGAGCTATGCCGGACTCGCGCAGGATCTCGAACCGGGCGACACCGTGCTCGTCAACGACGGGCTCATCGCCCTGACCGTCACCGCCACGACCGACACGAACGTCATCTGCCGCGTGACCGCCGGCGGCGTACTCACCGACCGCAAGAGCATGAGCTTCCCGAACAAGGTGCTCAAGCAGACGTTTCTGAGCGAGCAGGACAAGAAAGACCTGCTCTTCGGCATCGAAAATGACGTGGACTTCGTGGCCGCGTCCTTCGTGTCGCGCAAGCAGGATCTGGTCGACCTGAACACATTCCTGCGCGATCACGGCGGCGAGGACATCGCCGTGATCGCCAAGATCGAGAATCAGCCCGGCATCGACAACATCGAGGACATTTTCACCGAGTGCACCGGCATCATGATCGCCCGCGGCGACATGGGCGTCGAGGTGCCGTATGAGGAGCTGCCGAGCATCCAGAAGGAGCTCATCGGCAAGTGCCGCCTGCTCGGCAAGCGCGTCATCACCGCCACGGAAATGCTCGAGAGCATGACGCACAACATCCGCCCCACCCGCGCCGAGATCGCCGACGTCGCCAACGCCGTCTATGACGGCACGAGCGCCATCATGCTCTCCGGCGAGACGGCTGCCGGTGAGCACCCCGTCGAGGCGCTGAGCGCCATGGCCCGCATCGCCGAATACACCGAGGCGCACATCAACTACGCAGGGCGCTTTCCCAAGACGCAGTTTGAGATCCACGACACGCTCGACGCGATCAGCCACGCCACGTGCGGCATGGCCATCGACATCGGCGCGAAGGTCATCACCGTCTGCTCCATCACAGGACGTACCGCGCGGCTGATCTCGCGCTTCCGCGGCCCGACGGACATCATCGGCCTGACCACGAACGAGCGCGCCTACCGCAAGCTCGCCCTCTCGTGGGGCATCACGCCCGTCATGAGCGAGGTGTACGAGAGCACCGACGTGCTGTTTTACCACGCGCTGAAGGTCAGCCGCAGTGTGATGCAGCTCGAAAAGGGCGACAAAGTCATCATCACTGGCGGCATCATCAACGGCCGCAGCGGCAACACGAACACCATCAAGGTCGAGTACGCATAAGCGCATACCCA
>DBFWVW010000062.1:0-9256 GCA_048217285.1 Oscillospiraceae bacterium | reverse complement strand
ACCTGTTTCAAAGCGAACTGCGTCTGTTTCAAAAAGCGCTCGGCGACATTGCCGGCAAGCGCGTGCTCTCCGTCGGCTGCGGCAGCGGCCTGTTCGAGAGCATGATCGACTGCAGCGGAATAGAGGGCATTGAACCTTCGCGCGATATGGGCGCAATCGCGCAAAAGCGCGGCATCAACGTGATCGCATTCGGCGCGATTGAGGATGCCGAGCTGGAGGAGAACGCCTACGACGTGATCTATCTCAACGGCAGCTCCAGCTATATGGAGGATCTGACGCGCGCGTTTGACGTCTGCAAAAAGGCGCTCAAGCCGAACGGAAAGTTTATCTCCCTCGACGTGCCCAAAGAGAGCGCGTTTGGCTTTATGTACCTGCTCGCCAAGGCTGTCGGCACATTTGACCACCCGTCTCTCAACGGCGTCATGCCCCAGCTGCCCTATCCGCTGGAGCTGTGCTGCGCCGGCGTGTGGCACTCCACGGAGGAGAAGATCGACGCACTGAAAGCGCTCGGCTTCCACAATTTCGATTTTTACCAGACGCTTTTGCGCAACCCCATGTACACCAATGAAGTCGTGGAGGACGTGGTCCCCGGATACCAGAGCGGTGGCTATGTCGCAATTGTCGCGCACAAATGAACGGTGATAACGGCGTGAAGCTCTCGCAGCGGCTCTATGCGCGCGTGAAAGACATCTGGCCGCGGTATCTTTCCCATCCGTTCGTGACACAAATGGCGGACGGCACGCTGCCACCGGAAAAGTTCCGGTACTATATGCTGCAGGACTATCTCTATCTCAAAGACTACGTGAAGATCTTTGCGGCGATCATCCAGAAAGCCGACGATTTCGAGCAGATCCGTTTTCTGAGCGGGGAGCTGGCAAACACGATCGGCGAGACATTCCGCACCCATCTCCCGTATATGCGGCACCTCGGTGTCACGGAGGAAGAGATCCGCAGCGCGCGCACACACATCGACAACAGTGCCTACAGCCACTATATGCTCTGTGAGGCGCAGGCCGGAGATGTGCTGACCGGGCTCGTGACGCTCTTAAACTGCTCATGGAGCTACGCCTACATTGCACAGCAGATGGTGCAACGTTACCCGGATGCACTCCATGATGCGCACTACGGTTCGTGGTTTGCCGGCTACGTTTCGGAAGAATACCGGCAGACCAATCAGGCGCTCATCGACCGGATCGACGCGCTTGGCGCAGCGGCCGATGAGGAAACGATACAGCATCTTTGCGAGATCTTTGAAAAATGCTGTCTGTTTGACTTGCGCTTTTGGGACATGGTCTACGCCACGGGAGAAACCTGAATGCGCCCATGCGGAAGCAACATCTTCTCCCTTGCGAGGTAACGCCATGAAAGCCGAACGCAACAAGACCATAGATTTCCTGCCGGAGGACGCACCGGAGTATCTCGCGCGCTGTCTGCGCGTCACGGAGGATGTGCCTCTCGACGCCGTGTGCGGACGCACCATCTGCGGAGATACGTTTCAGGTCGCGCCGCACCTGCCACAGGGCTTTGCGGATCTGCTGATCGTGGATCCGCCGTACAACCTGACCAAGGAATTTGCCAGCGGCGGCTTCCGGCGCACGACGGACACGAACTATGCTGCCTTTACGCGCGCATGGATCGAGCTGCTGCTGCCGCTGCTCAAGCCGAACGCCTCCGTCTACGTCTGCTGCGACTGGCGCTCGAGTCCGATCATCGGCCTGATACTCAAGGATTATTTCCGGCTGCAAAACCGCATCACCTGGCAGCGGGAAAAGGGCCGCGGCGCACAGCGCAACTGGAAAAACGGCATGGAGGACATCTGGTTTGCCACCCGGACGGACAACTATACGTTCCACGTTGACGCCGTGAAAATACGCCGCCGTGTGCGCGCCCCCTACCGCGCCGACGGCCAGCCCAAGGACTGGGAAGAGACACCGGACGGCAAATTCCGCAACACCTGCCCATCGAACTTCTGGGACGATATCTCCGTCCCCTACTGGTCCATGCCGGAGAACACCGCCCACCCGACGCAAAAGCCCGAAAAGCTGCTGGCCAAGCTCATCCTCGCGAGCTCCGACCCCGGCGGCATCGTGCTCGATCCGTTCGCCGGTTCCGGCTCCACAGCCGTAACGGCGAAAAAACTCGGCCGCCGCTTCGTCGCCATCGAGCGCAGCGAGCAATACTGTGCCTGGGCAGAAAAACGGCTGGAACTGGCAAAGACAAACCCCACGATCCAGGGATACGCTGACGGTGTGTTCTGGGAACGCAATGCCGGCAAGCTGCCGCGGTGAGCGAACGCCATATGTCCGGCGTCCGGTACTGACCGGACGCCGGTTTTTCCTATTGGTGGCTTGATGCATCTTGACAAGCGTTTCGATTGGTGTTACAACGAAAGGCGTTTGTGCAGACACAGAGCAAAGAAGGTGCAGACATGAAACGAGGCTATCTGTATATTGCAATCACAACGCTGCTGTTTTCGAGCATGGAGGTCGCGCTCAAGTGTATTGCCGGACAATTAAACCCCATCCAGCTCAACTTCAGCCGCTTTCTGGTCGGCGGGCTGGTGCTCGTACCGCTGGCCGTGCGTGAGCTCAAAAAGCGCCGCCTGCCGCTCGACGGCAGAGCGCTCGGCACGTTTGCGCTGCTGGGGCTGATGGGCATCGCGGTGAGTATGTTGCTGTATCAGCTCGCCGTCACGCGCGTACAGGCGTCGGTCGTCGGCGTGCTGTTTTCGAGTAACCCCGTGTTCGTGACGCTGTTTGCGTTTTTGCTGCTGCGGGAGTCCATCTCCAAAAATCAGCTCCTGGGTCTCGCGCTCGACGTGGTCGGCATCGTGCTCATCATCCAGCCGTGGCACCTGAAGCTTGACGCGCTCGGCGTGACGTATATCCTGCTGGGCACGCTGCTGTTCGCGCTCTACGGCGTGTGCGGCAAGCGGCAGTGCGCGCGCTTCGGCGGCCTCGTCGTGTCGTGCTTCAGCTTTCTGCTCGGCGCAGCCGAAATGATGGTGCTCGCCGCGCTGACGCACATCCCCTCCGTCTCCGCCGCGCTGACCGCCGCCGAACTGGACACCTTTGCGAGCATCCCCTTTCTCACGGGCTACACGGCGGCAAATCTGCCGATCGTCCTCTATATCTACATCGGCGTGACCGGCATCGGCTTTACGTGCTACTTCCTGTCGATGGAGGTCACGAGCGCACAGACAACGTCGCTCGTGTTCTTCTTCAAGCCCGCACTCGCGCCGCTGCTGGCGTTCCTGATCCTGCATGAGGCCATCCCTGGCAATATGCTCGCCGGCATCGCGTGCATCCTCTGCGGCAGTCTGGTGTCCATCCTCCCTGGCCTGCTTGCGCAGCGGAGGGCCGCCGCGCTGCCGGTCACGGAAGGCGCGCCCAAAGAAGAGAGCGAAGTCTGAATCTGCAACATCATGCCCGCAGCGACCGCTGCGGGCATTTTTTACATTTTCTTCACAAAACGCGCTTGACATCCCGTGCGCATTGTGTTATTGTTCTAATCGCTTAATACAGCGATACGCAATTCTGACAGGAGGCGGCATCATGAACTGGAACATCCGCAACGATGCGCCTGTCTACACGCAGCTCGTGGACCAGATCGCCCGCGCGATCATTCTCGGGCAGTTTCCGCCCGGGAGCCGGCTGCCGTCGGTGCGCGACTTCGCGGCCGACGCCGGCGTGAATCCGAACACAATGCAGCGCGCGCTCGCCGAACTGGAACGGCTGGAGCTGATCCGGACACAGCGTACGACCGGCCGCACCGTGACGGAAGATCTGGCGCGCATCGCACGGGAAAAGCGGCGGCTGGCACAGGCCGGCATCGACGCATTCTGGCTGGCGCTGGCGCAGCTCGGCTATGACCGGACGCAGGCGCTCGAGCTGCTGCGGCAGGATCTGCAGCAGACAAAGGAGGAAATGTAACATGGCAATTCTCGAATGCAGAGGGCTGTGCAAGAGCTACGGTGCAGAGCCGGCACTCGACCGCGTGGACCTCACGGTCGAGCCGGGGCACATCGTCGGTCTGCTCGGCCCGAACGGCAGCGGCAAAAGCACGCTCATCAAGCTGGCCAACGGTCTGCTCACGCCGGATGCCGGGGAAATTCTCATCAACGGCATGGCGCCGTGCAAGGAGACGAAGAAGATCGTTTCCTATCTGCCGGAGCGCACATATTTCGCCGACTGGATGACAGCGCTGCAGCTGCTGGCGTTTTTCGGCGATTTCTACGATGATTTTGACCGTGACGCGGCCGTGCAGATGATGCAGCGGCTCGGCATCCAGCCCAAGCAGCAGATCAAGCAGATGTCCAAGGGCACACGCGAAAAAGTACAGCTCATCCTCGTCATGAGCCGCAAGGCAAAACTCTATCTGCTCGACGAGCCGATCGGCGGTGTCGATCCCGCGACGCGCGACTACATTCTCAGCACCATCATCAGCAACTATAACCCCGAGGCCGCCGTTGTCATCTCGACACACCTGATCGCGGATGTGGAGAACATTCTCGATGACGTAGCCTTTCTCAGCCGCGGGCATCTGCTGCTGCAGTCCTCGGCAGACGAGCTGCGCGCCAAAGAGGGCAAGTCGGTGGACGCTGTATTCCGGGAGGTATTCAGATGCTAGGAAAACTTTTGAAGCAGGATTTCCGCGCGACCGCGCGCATCATGCTGCCGCTGTATGTGGCCGTGCCGGTGCTCGGCCTGTTCACGAATCTGGCCACCCGCCTGTGTGAAAACCAGTCTGGCTTTCTGCTCAATGCAATCGGCTCGCTCATTTCGCTCGTGTTCTCCCTGGCGCTCATCGCCGCCGGCGTGGCGACGGTCGTGCTCATGATCCTGCGGTTTTACCGCAACCTGATGACGGACGAGGGCTACCTGATGTTCACGCTGCCGGTCTCGACGACGGAGCTGATCTTCTCGAAGCTGATTGTCTCGGTCGTTTGGTTTCTCGGCTCACTCGGCGTAAATGTGCTGGGTCTGCTGCTGTGCGGCCGGTTCAGAGGCGGCAGCGACGCACTCCGGTTTCAATTCACCTATACATTTGGCGCCCCGATGACACAAGCACAGGTCGGCTGGTTCATCGCAGGGGTGGTCGTGCTGCTGATTTTGTGCGGCATCGCCCTGTGCCTGATGACCTACGCCGCCATGGCGATTGGTCAGAGTTTCAAGAAAAACAAGGGGCTCATGTCCGTCGTGTTCTTCTTCGTGCTCTGGATCGGCACACGCATCTTACTGACGCTGATCTTCGGAGCGGTCTACGGGCTCGGCACCCCGGCAGCCACGGCCGTTGCCATGATGCCGACGCTCAAAGCGCTCTATGTTCTGCTCGGCTGCGGCTGCATCGGTGCACTGGCGTTTTGCGTGGGCTTTTTCTTCCTCACGCACGGCATGCTGCGCAAGCACCTGAACCTGCAGTGAAAAAGCAAAAAACACCCGGTACTGAAAACCAGTACCGGGTGTTTGCTTTACGGATCAACAGGAGAGAATTACTTGGTGCCGAAGATGCGGTCGCCGGCATCGCCCAGACCGGGGACGATGTAACCATGCTCATTGAGATGATCGTCGAGCGCTGCGACATAGATGTCCACATCCGGATGCTCCTTCTGCATCACAGCCACGCCCTCGGGAGCGCCGATGATGCACATGAGCTTGATGTGCTTGCAGCCGACTTCCTTCATGAACTGCACCGCGGCGGATGCGCTGCCGCCGGTGGCGAGCATCGGATCAACGATGATCACGTCACGCTCGGCAATGTCGGGCGGCATCTTGAAGTAATACTTCACGGGCTCGAGCGTCTGCGGGTCGCGGAACAGGCCAATGTGGCCGACCTTGACGTTCGGCATCATGGTGACCATGCCATCGACCATGCCGAGGCCGGCGCGAAGGATCGGCACGATGGCCAGCTTTTTGCCTGCGATGTGCTTGCAGTGGGCCGTGGCGACCGGGGTCTCCACATCGATCTCCTCAAGCGGGAGGTCGCGCGTGGCTTCAAAGCACATCAGCATGGCGATCTCGGAAATCAGTTCCCGGAATTCCTTGACGCTGGTGTTCTTGTCGCGCAGGATCGAGAGCTTGTGCTGGATCAGCGGGTGGTCAAAAACGTGAACATTACTCATCTCGTCGTCTCCTTTGTTGATTCAATTTTTCAATCTTGTGCCGCCTGAGCAGCGAGCCGTGCCTGGCGTTCCCGCTCGGCCTGCGACAGGCGCAGATAAACCGGGAGCAATTCCTCCGCCGGGACCGGCGTCTGCCCGAAGGCGGCCATGGCCACGCCCCACGCGCTCTGGCTGACCAGATTGCCCGGTGCCAGCACCGCAGGAATGCCCATGTCCAAACACGTATTATAACACAACTGTGCACCGTCGCCAACCAGAAAAGCGGATTTCTGCAATTTTCCCAGTTCTTCTCCCAACTCCGCAAGTGAAATCGCACGGTCTTCACAAAGACGCACCGGTTTCCCGCTGCGGATCTCGAACAGGGCGTTGTAAATCTGGCTGCGGCGGGCATCCATGGCCGCGCACACGAGCGCGCCCTCCCCCGCTGCAACGCCATGATACGCCATGGCCTCGAGCGTGGACACGCCGATGGCAGGCTTCTGCGCGCCCCAGGCGAGCCCCTTGGCCGTGGACACGCCGATGCGCACGCCGGTGAACGAGCCCGGACCGCGCGCAACGGCAATGGCATCGACCTCCGCAAGCTTGGTGTCGGTATTTTTCAGCATCTGCTCCGCCATCGGCAGCAGCGTGCAGCTGTGCGTCAGGCCGCTGCACTGCTGGCTCTGGGCAATGAGCACCCCATCGCGGCACAGGGCAACCGACGCCGCCTTGGCCGAGGATTCCAGTGCAAGGATCAGCATATTTGCTCGCTCCCTTCCGTGATCGTGATGCGCCGGGTCGTCGGGCCGAGTTTTTCAAACCGGACAACGACCTCGTCACCGTAAAAAGCGTCCTCCACGTTCTCGCTCCACTCAACGGCGCAGACGGAACCGCGGTTGACATAATCCTCCCAGCCAATATCGAACAATTCGTCCGCACTGCCGAGGCGGTACATATCAAAATGGATCAGTTCGCGGGGGCCGGTATATTCGTTCACAATCGTGAACGTCGGGCTCGAGACGCGGCACGTCAGCCCCATGCCACGAGCCATGCCGCGCACAAAGGCGGTCTTGCCGCTGCCAAGCTCGCCATACATGGCCACGACCTTGCCATCCGGCAGGGCGCGCGCAAATTCCGCGCCGGCCTGTTCGGTCTCCGCTTCGCTGTGAGTCAAATATTCCTGCATGCTATCCCTCCGATTCTGAAGAAGTATTATAGCACGGTTTCGGCCGTTGCGTAAAGTCGTTTTGTGTGATATAATAAGCGCCGATTTCAAAACGCCGCTGCGGCGGAAAGGAGGCCATCATGAAAAAAGCCATGTCCTACGCAAAGGAATTTTTTCACCGGGCGGATATCTTCCTGCTCGTGATGGGCCTCATCTGCGCCATTTTCGGCATCATTGTCATCTCAAGCGCCACGGCGTCGTACCACTCGGCCAAATATGTCATCGTGCAGAGTGCTTCGCTCATACTCGGCGTTTTCGCGTTCGTGGTCATGACCGTGCTGGATGTGGACGTTCTGGCCGACAAGTGGCAGATCCTGTGCGCGTTCAACGTGGTCTTTCTGCTGCTGCTGATCCCCTTCGGCGTGAGCGACAACACCGGCAACACCGGTTGGCTGCGCTTTTTCGGCATCGGTATTCAGCCGACGGAGGTCATCAAGCTAACGTTCATTGTCATTCTGGCAAAGCAGATCAGCTACTTAAAAGAATATCACGACCTCAACTCCGTGTGGTCGGTCGCGCAGCTGGCGGGCCACTTCGTGCTGCTGTTCGGGCTGATCCTCGTCGTGTCGTCTGACCTCGGCTCGGCGCTGATTTTCTTCTCCATCTTCCTCGTGATGCTCTTCGCTGCCGGGTTCGCACTGCACTGGTTTGCGATCGGCTTTGCGGCCATTGCCGCAATGATCCCGCTGCTATGGAAATTCGTGCTGCACGACTATCAGAAAAACCGCATCCTCGCGCCCTACGATTCCAGCATCGACCCAACGAACACCGGCATCAACTGGCAGCCGCACCAGAGCAAGATCGCCCTCGCTTCCGGCCAGTGGACCGGCGCGGGTCTCGGCCACGGCACGCAGAGCCAGTCCAACGCCCTCGCCGGCAAGCACACGGACTTTATCTATGCCGTCATCGGTGAGGAGCTCGGCATGATCGCCTGCATTCTCGTCATTGTGCTGCTGCTGATCGTCATCATCCGCTGCGTCATGGTCGGCCTCCGCTCAGGCAGCAACATGGGCTCGCTCGTTTGCTTCGGCGTAGCCGCGTTCTTGACGTTCCAGACGTTTGAAAACATCGGTATGTGCATCGGCATCACGCCCGTTATCGGTATCACACTGCCGTTTTTCAGCTACGGCGGCTCTTCCCTGTTCACGACCTTTGCCGCGCTGGGCATGGTGTCGGGCATCCACTTCCGACCAAGGCCAAAGCGAAACAGCATCTATTACTGATGTCCGCCCCCGCAGGTTTCCCAGGAAATCTGCGGGGGATTTTTCGCGCGGCATACAGAAAGCACCCGGCCGAATGGACGGGTGCTTTCCGCAAAACATAGAAGGGGGAAGAGAAGTATCAGGGTTGGATCAGCCGCCGTGGCAGGCGGCGCAGTCATGCTCCCGGAAGAGCGCCGCATCGTAAGCGATGCCGTTTTTGTCGTAGTAGTCCTTCACGGCCGCCTTGACCGCCTCCTCAGCCAGCACGGAACAGTGAATCTTCTGCGCCGGAAGGCCATCCAGCGCTTCAATGACCGCCTTGTTGGACAGCTCCAGCGCCTCAGAGACCGGCTTGCCCTTGATCATCTCGGTCGCCATCGACGATGACGCGATCGCGCTGCCGCAGCCGAACGTGTTGAACTTCACGTCCGAGATGATGCCGTTGTCTACCTTAATATACATCCGCATGATGTCGCCGCACTTGGCGTTGCCGACTTCACCGATGCCGTCGGCATCGGGCATCTTGCCGACGTTGCGGGGGTTTTCAAAATGGTCCATGACCTTTTCGCTGTACAGTGCCATTAGAAAGTCTCCTGTTACTATATATTTGCCCCTTGGTTTATGGCAGCCAGCCATAGGCATGGGACATCTCGTTGCCTAAACTGTTAGAATAGTGGGGTAATGGTCTGACCTAAGCCTCCAAGGGCTAATACGTCCGCCAGAAAGTCA
>DBFWVW010000061.1:0-14580 GCA_048217285.1 Oscillospiraceae bacterium | reverse complement strand
TAGGTTACACCGAACACCGCGCTTTTTCACCAACAAAGACTACGAAATCCGCCGAGAGAAAAATCATTTTTTTGTAGTCCATAACCAAGCGGCCGGAAAGCACACATACTGCTGATTTTCGATCATTATATTAGGTGCTCTTTAGGTGTTCTCTGTACATTTTCGTCTGAATTGTACAAAAACGAGTATGAATCACGCTGCGTTATCCGTTTTTTGCAAGCTGCGCGTGCTTTGTACATTTCCTCCAAAACACGTCGCTGCGCCCGGCCGCATCTTTGGTCTGAATACTGTTGAGACGCCCACCCCGCTTTGATATATTTTTAATTAGCAAGGCGACAGACGCATTTTTTCAAACCATAAAACATCATTAGGAGGTAGTATACATGAAAACAAAACTGACTGAAATGTTTGGCATTGAGTACCCGATCGTCCAGAGCGGCATGCAGTGGCTGGCCGTGCCGCAGCTCGCGGCCGCCGTGTGCAACGCCGGCGGTATCGGCACCATCAACGTCACCTGCTGGCCGACGCTCGACGAGTTCGCCGACGCGCTCGACGAAATGAACAGCCTGACCAACAAGCCCTACATCGTCAACATCTCCCTCGCCCCGACCCAGCGTCTGGACAACGAGGAGATCCGCAAGACCATCCGCCTGTGCGGCGAAAAGCACGTTGCCGCCATCGAGACGAGCGCCGAGGATCCGCGCGAATTCATCGCCGACATCAAGTCCGCCGGCATGCGTCATTTCCACAAGTGCCCGAACTACAAGGTCTCCATGAGCATGGAGCGCAAGGGGCTCGACGGCGTCATCATCGCCGGCTACGAGGTCGGCGGCCACCCGTCGGCTGACGGCGTGGGCACGTTTGTCATCGCGCGCCGCTGCGCCGCGGACATGAAGATCCCGGTCATCGCCGCCGGCGGCATCGCGGACGGCCACGGCCTTGCGGCTGCGCTCGCGCTCGGCGCTTCCGGCGTTGCCATGGGCACCCGCTTCGTGTGCGTCGATGAGTGCCCGATCTCCGACAACCACCGCCAGTGGGTCATCAACCACACCGAAAAGGACACCGTGCTCTGCCAGAAGACCATCGGCAGCATGATGCGCGTGTCCAAGAACAACGCTTCCCTGCTCGCCAACGAGATCGAGAACCGCGGCCTGCGCACCGGCAAGGGCCCGATGGACATCCTCAAGGAGCAGATGCCCGTCATCACCGGCCAGAAGACCCGCGTAGCCTTCCAGGACGGCAATGTCGACAGCGCGATCTTCTGCGCCGGCATGGGCATGGGTCTCGTGCACGACGTCGTGCCGGTCAAGGTGCTGCTCGACCGCATGGTCAAGGAAGCCGAGGAGACCATCAACGGCATTAAGGCGTCCTTCTGATCGCATAACATCATCCACACACCATCCTTTCTATACATCCACCCCTATTTCCTTCCCCCCCACTCAAGGCGCGGATGCAGCCGCGTCCGCGCCGCAACAACAGCGAGAGCCACCCCTTTTCCCGGGGGCGGCTCTTCTAGTAGATATCATTGTTTCACCGGACAGTGTGCGGCGCATGCGCCGCGCGCCGGGCAGCAAGAAGGCCGCAGCGCATATGCGCTGCGGCCTTCTGATCGTGATTGTGTTTTGCGCTTGGGCGGCTTACGGCTGCGCGCCGGGATCGCTGTCCGGAGCGTCTGCATCCGGTGCGGACGGTGCCTCCGGCTGCGCCGGGGTTTCCGCACCCGGCTGCGGTGCCTCGGGGGCCTCGTCCATTCTGCGGATGACCTTCGCCGGTGGCTCGATGGTGTCGTCCGGATGGACCGGCATCACACCGTGCTCACAGTAGGAGCGGAAGTCGTCGCCCTCGATCGTTTCGTGAATGAGCAGGTACTCCGCAAGGCCGGTCAGCAGATCGGCGTGCTCGCGCAGCAGTGCCTCACACTTGGCATAGGCCTGATCGAAGATGTGCTTGACCTCTTCGTCGATCGTGGCGGCAGTCTCCTCGGAATAGCTCTTCGTGGTGCCGAAATCACGGCCGATGAAGATGCTGTGGCTCGAATCGTCGAACGAAATGGGGCCGAGCTTCTCGGACATGCCGTATTTCATGACCATGTCGCGGGCAACGTTCGTCGCCTGCTGGATATCGCCGGACGCGCCGGTGGAGATATCGTCAAGGAAGAGCTGCTCGGCAATGCGCCCGCCGAGTGCGGAGACGATGCTGTCAAACATCTCACCGCGGGACGTGAAGTCCTCGGCGTCCTCGGCCTTGCGGTACCAAGTGAAGCCGCCGGCCGCACCGCGCGGGATGATGGTGATATAGTGCACGGGATCGGAGTTTTTCAGGAAGAACGACGCGATCGCGTGGCC
Source organism: Oscillospiraceae bacterium (assembly GCA_048217285.1). GTDB lineage: Bacteria > Bacillota > Clostridia > Oscillospirales > Oscillospiraceae > CAG-103. Next base: position 12,235 of record DBFWVW010000061.1, on the reverse strand, counting down.
GGACTCGTGATACGCCGTCAGGCGGCGCGCACGCTCGGACACGATGCGGCTCTTCTTCTCCGGACCCATGACGACCTTCAGGATCGCCTCGTCGATGTCCGCCTGCATGATAAAGCGGCGCTTGCTGCGCGTGGCCATGATCGCCGCCTCGTTGAGGAGGTTCTCGAGATCCGCACCGGCAAAGCCGGCCGTGCCGCGCGCGATGCTCTTGAGATCGACATCGTCGCCCAGCGGCTTGCCGCGGGCGTGCACCTTCAGGATCTCCTCACGCCCCTTGATATCGGGCAGGCCCATATACACGCGCCGGTCAAAGCGGCCGGGGCGCAGCAGCGCGTTGTCGAGAATGTCGGCGCGGTTCGTCGCCGCCATGACGATAACGCCTTCGTTGTTCGTAAAGCCGTCCATTTCGACAAGCAGCTGGTTGAGCGTCTGCTCGCGCTCGTCGTGGCCGCCGCCGAGACCACTGCCGCGCTGGCGGCCGACCGCGTCGATCTCGTCGATGAACACGATCGCCGGAGCGACCTTCTTAGCCTGGTCGAACAGGTCTCGCACACGTGACGCGCCGACACCGACATAGAGCTCGACAAAGTCCGAGCCCGAGATGGACAAAAACTGCACGCCGGCCTCGCCCGCGACCGCACGTGCCATGAGCGTCTTACCGGTGCCCGGAGGACCGACGAGCAGCACGCCCTTGGGGATGCGCGCACCCATCGCGGTGTAGTTCTGCGGACGCTTGAGGAAGTCCACGATCTCGGACAGTTCCTCTTTTTCCTCTTCCGCCCCGGCGACATCGGCAAACGTGACCTTCTTGAGGTTCTCCTCGCCGGTGCGCGTGTGCGCCTTGCCGAATTTGCCGACGCCCGGCGCTCCGCCGCCGCCAGCCTTGTTCATGAGCAGGTACCACACGCCGATGAACAGCACGATCGTGATCAGGTACGGCAGGATGGACATCCACCACGGCGCCGTCCAGCCCTTGACATAGTCAAACTCCGTCAGCACGCCGCTGGCAGTCTGCTCCTCGATCAGCTCGCCCAGATCCTCGCGGAACCAGCTCGGATTTGGCAGCGTCTTTTTGATCGTCGTATTGCCCTCGCTGTCCGGAGAATAGAGATTGAGCGTGAGCTCATCCCCCTCGAGGCAGAACGACTTGACCTGCTCCTGACGGAACAGCGCCTCGATCTCGGAATAGGTGTATTCCTTCTGCTCTGCCGGCGTTGTCAGGTAAAAGATAACGGCGAGAATGATCACGCCGATCAGCATGTAGAACCCGATGCCTCTGGCACGGTTCTTATCCGGTTTCAAATCAAATCACATCCTTTATGGGATCCGCACCGGGCGCTCAGGTGGAGTAGACCTCCGGCTTGAGCACGCCGATATACGGGAGATTGCGGTATTTTTCTGCGTAGTCGAGCCCGTAGCCGACAACGAATGCGTCGGGCACTTCAAAGCCGGCATAGGCCGCATGGATCGGTGCCTTGCGGCGGGCGGGCTTATCGAGCAGGGTGGCAATGGTGATGGAGGCAGGCCGGCGGACGCTGAGGTAATCCTTGAGATAGTGCAGCGTGACGCCGCTGTCGAGAATATCCTCGACGAGGATGATGTCGCGGCCCTCAATGTCCTGATTCAGATCCTTATTAATCTTCACGGCGCCGGTAGTCGTCGTCTGGTTGCCGTAGGACGACACGGCCATAAAATCGACCGAGCACGGAATGGTCACACTGCGCATCAGGTCGGCCATAAACACGAAGCAGCCCTTGAGCACGCCGACGAACAGCGGCTCACGGCCGTCAAAGTCCTTGGAAATCTGGGCGCCCAGCTCCGCCGTGCGTGTCTGGATCTCCTCGGCGGACAGCAAAACGGACGCAATGTCATCTCTCATATCACTCATAGTATTCTCCCCTATCTGTCTGGATCTGTTCCATACGGACGCAGATCATGGTTTGCTCCGGCACCGCCGCCCATTGCTCGGCGACGCCGAACCCGGCGATGGCCGCCGGAACATCCGCCGCGCGGATGATCGGCACGCGGTCGCGCGCGCTCTGCGTCAGCCCCCGTTCGGCGAACAGGTCGCTCACGCGCTTTGTGCAGCCGCGCCCCGCCAGACGGATCCGGTCGCCCGGACGCCGCGGCGTAACAAATAGTTTATCATGGATAATCGCAGATTTAAAGTAAAAAGTGGTGAACGTGCTGTGAATTTCACGAAACGGTTCCGGAGCCCCGACCGTGACGCGCAGCCCCAGCTCCGGGAGCTCCGTCGCCGCGCCGGGGCGCAGCACGTGCGTTTCCAGCGGAGGCCGCGCCTGCGCGCGGAAAAACAGCCGTCTCTGCTCGCGCGTCACGCGCAGACCGGGAACGTCGGCATAGCCGAGCCCGTCGCCGCCGCACAGCCGTTCCAGCGCCAGCAGATGCCGGCGCGACAGCTCCCGGCCGGCCGCCTGCTGCAGCGCACGCATGCGCACCGGGCGCGGCAGCGCCAGCAGCGCCGCCGCCGGGATGCCGTCCGAAATCGTCTGCCCGGCCAGAAAATCGGCAGCCAACCCGCTGAGAAATGCCTCATCCTCGCGCAGGAGCGCCGCCGTATCGGCCGCGTGCTGCACGAAGGCCGCGTTCACGCTCTCGAGCGCCGGCACGGCGTGGTGCCGGACGCGGTTGCGGGCATAGGCATCGCCCGCGTTGGTGCTGTCCTCCACGTGCGGGACGGCGTGGGCGGTCAGGTACGCCTGCGCCTGCGCGCGCGTCGTGTCCAGCATCGGGCGCAGGAGTCTGCCGCGCCGCGGCGGGATGCCCGTCAGCCCGCGCAGACCGCAGCCGCGCGCGAGGTTGAGCAGCAGCGTCTCGGCGTTGTCGTCCGCCGTGTGCGCCGTGGCAATCCAGTCGTAGCCGTATTCGTCCGCGCAGCGGGTCAAAAACGCATAGCGCAGCGCGCGCGCGGCGGCCTCGGTGCCCTGCCCGCGCACGGACGCGACATCGCCGCGCCCGGCGTAAAACGGCACGCCCAGTTTTTCGCACTGCGCGCGCACAAACACCTCGTCGCGGTCACTCTCCGCGCCGCGCAGACCGTGGTTAAAGTGCGCGCAGCCGACGGCAAAGCCGCGCTGCGCCGCCAGCTCCGCCATCCGGTACAGGAGATACATGGAATCCACGCCGCCGGACACGGCACACAGCACGTGCGCGCCAGGCGCGATGGCGTCAATAGTCATCGTCATCGTACTTCTTCTCGATTGCCGCGAAGGATGTATACTCCGGCAACCACATGAGTTCGAGCGTACCGGTCTCGCCGTGGCGGTTTTTGAGGATGATCGCCTCGGCCAGGTTCGGATTCTCGCACTCCTTATTATAATACCCATCACGGTAGAGCGCGAGCACGATGTCCGCGTCCTGCTCGATGGCGCCGGACTCACGAAGGTCGGACAGCATCGGGCGCTTATTCTGGCGCGACTCGTTGGCACGCGACAGCTGCGACAGGCAAATGACCGGAACGTTGAGCTCCTTGGCCATGATCTTGAGCATACGGCTCATGTCGGAGACGGCCTGTGTGCGGCTCTCGTTGGACCAGCTGTGGCCGCTGCCGGCCGACTGCATGAGCTGCAGGTAATCGATGACAACAAGGCCGAGATTCGGGATGCGGCGGCACTGGGCATTCATATCCGCAACAGAGAGCGACGGATTGTCGTCAATACGGATATCGGTCGCGCTGATGGTCGTGGCCGCGGCGCCGACGCGCCGCCACTCGTCCGCCGAAAGCTTGCCGGTGAGCAGCTTCTGGCTGTCGACCAGTCCCTCGCCTGCGAGCAGACGCGTCGTAAGCTGCTCGCGCGCCATTTCGAGTGAGAACACCGCGACCGTCTTGCCGGATGTCTTGCCGACGTGCAGCGCAATATTGAGCGCCATGCTCGTCTTGCCCATACCGGGACGAGCCGCGATGAGGATCAGCTCGCCCGCATTCAGGCCGAGGATCGTCTGGTCCAGATCCGGCAGGCCGGTGGCAAGGCCGGGGATGCCCCCGCCGCTGCTCGCCGCCTCGGAGAGGTTTGCATACACGCGCTGGATGACCATACTGATTGGCTGCAGGCCACCGACGTTGCGTCCCTGCCGGAGCGCATAGATCTTGCGCTCGGCCGCCTCGAGCATGGCGTCCGCCCCGCCGGAGCCCTCAAAGATCATGTTGTTGATCTCGTCGGCCGCCGTGTGCAGATTGCGCAGCAGCGCCTGATCCCGCACGATGGCCGCATACTTGAGCACGTTCGCCGCCGTGGGCGTGACCTGCATGACCTCCATGAGGTACTGCTGCGTCGTGTCCTTGTACACGCCTCGGACCTTCATCTGCTCAAGCACCGTGACTGCGTCCACGCTCTGCCCGTAGGAGAACATGGCGAAGATGGTGTCAAAAATGTCGCGGTTGGCCTGAATATAAAATTCGTCGGACTTGACCTTTTCGATCACATCCGGAATGCAGCTCGGGTCGATGAGCATCGCGCCGATGACTGCCTGCTCCGCCGGAGCGGAATGGGGCGGCTGTCTGCCAAGCAGCTCCTCCATGACGGGTCCCTCCCTCGCCTGCGCGCGGTTTATTTTTCTTCGATGACCAGCACGTGGATGGTGCCGGTGACTTCATAGCCAAGCTTGCACTTGACCTCGTACGCGCCAAAGCTCTTGATGGGCTCAGCCTGCACGATCTTCTGCTTTTCGATGGTGAGATCAAACTGCTCGTGCAGCGCGTCGCTGATCTCCTTCGAGGTCACGGAGCCGAAGAGCTTGCCGTTGCTGCCCGCCTTCGCCGCGATCTTCACCTGAATGGCGCCGAGCTTCTTGGCGTTTTCCTCCGCCTCAGCCTTTTCGCGGGCGATCTGCGCCGCCTTGGCCTTTTCCTTCAGGCGGAAGGCATTGAGGTTGTCGGCCGTGGCCTCCGTCGCGAGCTTGCGCGGCAGAAGATAGTTGCGGGCATAACCGTCGGACACTTCCTTGAGTTCGCCCTTTTTGCCCTGGCCCTTCACGTCCACATTCAAAATTACTTTCATAGCAAGATACTCCTTTACTTAATTTTCCAGATTATCGTCGATCGCCCTGCGCGCCATCTGCACCGCCTGCGCGACCGACACGTCATGCAGCTGCACGGCTGCCGACGAGCGGCTGCCGCCGCCTCCGAGGGCCTCCATGACGAGCTGCACATTCAGTTCACCGATCGAACGCGCGGAGATGAACACACCCCCGTCGCTCATCGGATAAATGACCATGGATGCCGTGACTCCGGCGATGTTGAGCAATTCATCTGCCGCCTGTGCCGCGACGATACGATCCTGCGGCTCACTGGGCGCGGCAATGGCAATGTCCGCACGGTAGATGGACGCCGTCTGCAGGATCTTATAGCGGGCGACCGTGTGCTCCATGTCCGTCTGCAGGAGCTTTTTGACCTCCGAGGTATCGGCCCCGGCGCGGCGCAGGAACGCCGCCGCCTCAAACGTGCGCTCGCCGGTACGGACGGTGAAATCCTTCGTATCGAGCATAATGCCCGAGAGGATCGCCTCGGCCTCCACGCGCAGGATATCCGGCTGCTCAACCAGTTCTTCGAGCAGCTCCGTCATCAGCTCGCAGGCCGACGACGCATACGGCTCGTGGAAGCTCATGGTCGCATTGGTGATATAGGTCGCCGCGCGGCGGTGGTGGTCAATAACCGCCACGCGGGTGCAGGCCTCGAGCAGGTTGTGGTTTTCGACCTGATCCGGGCGGTTTGTATCCACCACGACGAGCAGCGTGCGGCTGTCGGCGTGCAGGTACGCCTCCTGCGGGGTCAAAAACGCCTTGGCATACTCCGGCACACGCAGCATCCGGTCGCGCAGCTGGCCGGCCGCCGTCTTATTCGCATCCATAACGATGCGGCAGGGCGTGCCGAGCTTGCGCGCGATGCAGCAGACGCCTGCGGCTGCGCCGAGTGTGTCCAGATCGGAAAACTTATGGCCCATGACATAGACCTTGGACGAGTCCTGAATGAGCTGACTGAGCGCATTGGCCATGACGCGGGACTTGACCTTCGTGCGCCGCTCGACCTCGCCGCCGCGGCCGCCGAAGAACTCGAACGTGACGCGGTTTTTCACCACGGCCTGATCGCCGCCGCGCGAAAGTGCCATCTCGGTGCCGAGAATGGCAAAATTATAGTTTTCATCGAGGCTGTCACCGTCGCGCCCGATGCCGACGCTGACCGTGGCGCGGATGCCGCTCGGGCTGGTCACATCGCGCACACTGTCGAGCAGGGACGCAAATTTGTTCTCACGCAGCTCGTCGAGATGCCGCTCCTCGAACACGTACAGATACCGGTCGCGGTCGTAGCGGCGGAAGAAGCCGCCCTTGCCCTCGCACCACTGCAGGAGCTTATCCTCAATGGCGTCGCGCAATTCGTTGCGCTTGCGGTCAGTCAGGCCACGGATGAGCTCGTCATAGTTATCAATGACGATGACGGCAATGACCGGTCGGGAAGCGTAATACTCCAGACGGATCTTTTCATAATCCGTGACATCGACCCAGTAGGTGATGCCCATGTAGCTGGCGGCATCATCCGGGTTTGTGCGCACGAGGTTCCCGTGGATCTGGTACTTATGGCCCTGATACTCCAGTAGCTCCGGGCACTGGGTGTTGCCCTCAAGTAGCCAGCGGCCGGAAAACTCCGGGATCACATCCGTAATGCGCATATCGACCGACGGCTTGTGCCGGCCGCAGAGATCGAAAAAGTTCTGGTTGGCCCAGATGACCTGCGAATCTGCAGGGCGGAATACCGCCATCGGCAGCGGGAAATTCTGCAGGGTATTATTTCGCGCAGACTCCGTATCATAGGTGACAGATTCAATATATCGTTCGAGTGTGCGGCGCTTGCGCGCGCGCATAATGACCGAATAGATAATGAGCAGCAGAATGATGACGCCCTCTGCGATCGACAGCCAGAGCCGGTCGGAGAAGAAAAACGTGATGACTGCAAACACGATCAGAAACAGCAGAAACATCCGTGAATTGGGCATCAGCGCACGCTGCAGCTTGGATTCATTGGGTACATTGCTGACTTTGGGGTCCCGCATCGTCATACCTCCTTGCGCCCTGTGGGGCAAAAGCTATTGCCCCTATGATAATCAATGATTATACCAGCTTTTGCGGGTAATCGCAACATATTTTCCCCCGAAGATCGTATGAAAGGAGCACGCATATGAAAGCCATTTTACTGGCCGGCGGCCAGGGCCGACGGCTGCGCAGCATCACCGGAAATCTTCCGAAGCCCATGGTGCCGCTCGTCGGCGTACCGGTGCTCGACCGGCTGCTGGATCTGCTACGGCGCAACGGCTTCACGGACGTATGCATGACGCTATGCTACCGGCCGGAGGTCATTCAGGAGCATTGCGGCGACGGCAGCGACTACGGCGTGCATCTGAAATACCGCATCGAATCCGAACCCCGCGGCACGGCCGGCGGCGTACGCGCGTGCAGTGATTTTTACGGCAAAGAAGACTTTCTCGTCATCAGCGGCGACGCCGCGTGCAGCTTTGATCTGCTTGAGCTCTACCGCCGGCATCAGCAGGCAAATGCGGCTGTGACAATCGCACTCTATCCGAACGCCGAGCCGCTGCAGTACGGTCTGGTATTGCAGGACCGGCAGGGCTTCGTGCAGCACTTCATCGAGAAACCGGACTGGGAGCACGTCGTGACGGATCTCGTCAACACCGGGATCTATATTGTCTCCCCGCGGGCAATGGCCTATGTGCCGGAGGAGCAACCGTTTGATTTTGCAAAAGATCTCTTCCCGCTGCTGCTCACCGCGCACGAGCCGATCCTCGGCGTGCCGATGGACGGCTACTGGTGCGACATCGGTACCCCGCGCGCCTACTATCAGTGCAGCCTTGACGTGCTCGACGGACGGCTGAGTCCGGCACGGCCGGAGGCTCCGGACGATCTGCCGCCGCAGATCACGGACCCGAACTGCCGCACTGTCCCCTGCCGCGACCGCGCCCACCTGATGCGCACGATCTCGGAGGCAATGATGGAAGCGGGTGCAGACTTTGCCGACGGCCTGCACGTGCATGACGGCAGCTGGGAGCTGGCCATCCGGCCGGACGCGAACACCTCCGCCCTGCGCGTCGAGGCAAACGCGCCGGACGCTGCCGCCGAGACGGCGCGTCTGCTCAAGCTGATGGAGCAAAGCGAAGCATAAAAGCAGAAAAACCGCCGCATCGAGCGATGCGGCGGTTTGCCGTTGTTACTGCTTGTAGTGGTGTGCGTCCTCGAGGACCATTTCCTTGACCTTCATCAGGCGCACCTTGGTCGAACTTTCGTTTTCGTCCAGCTTCATGGAGATGTAACGAATGTTCTGCTCCAGTTCGGGAATCATAACGTATTCGAGCGCGTTGACGCGGCGGCGGGTCTTTTCGATCTCCTGCGCGAGCATCTGCGTGGTCTTTTCGACCTGCGCAAGCTCAAGCATATCCTTGAACACCTCCGCCAGCTTCTCGAGCGCATCGTCCAGCTCACCGGACGTCTGCGCGAAGCCGTACGGGAAGATCTCGGACGGGTCGCTGTTGCGGGTCTGAAAATCGTAGACCGGCACGTTCACGCTCATAATGTTCTGATAGGTCATGCCCAGCTCGACACTCTGCCGCGGGTAGAGCAGCGACTGTTCGAGCATTTCCGGGGACATGATCGCGGACGCGACCGACAGAGAGCCGAACGCCTCCGTGAGTCCCTGCTCAACCTTCGCACGCAGCTGCTTGTTCAGGCGCACGTTGTCGAGGAACTGACGCATCAGCTCGTCACGCTTATCCTTGAGGAGCTTATGACCCCTGCGAGCGGTCTTCAACCGGCCTTTGAGCTGATTGAGTACCATTCTGGTCGGGGTAATTGCTGTATTTGCCATCAAATCACCTCACTTGGTAAGTCTGCGGGACGGGTGCGCTCAGGTCTCGGGCATATACTTCTCGATCAGTTCAGGCTTGATACGCTTGAGCTCGGTGCGCGGCAGCAGGCTCAGCAGCTCCCAGCCGAGGTTGAGGGTGTCCTCAATGGACCGGTTGGTGTTGTTGCCCTGGTTGACGTAGCGCTGCTCGAACGCGTCGGCAAACTTTGCAAACTGCTTGTCATCGTCGGACAGGGCCGCCTCGCCCAGAATGGTCATGAGCTCCTTGGCGTCCTTGCCGCGGGCATAGGCCGCGAACAGCTGGTTCATGGTGCCGGCGTGGTCCTCGCGGGTCTTGCCCTCGCCGATGCCCTTATCCTTCAGACGCGACAGGCTGGGCAGCACATCCACAGGCGGGATGATGCCCTTGCGGTAGAGGTCACGGGAGAGGATGATCTGGCCCTCGGTGATGTAACCGGTCAGGTCAGGGATCGGGTGGGTCTTGTCGTCCTCGGGCATGGTCAGGATCGGGATCATGGTGATCGAACCGGACTTGCCGATGCGGCGGCCGGCGCGCTCGTAGAGCGTGGCCAGGTCGGTGTACAGGTAGCCGGGGTAGCCGCGGCGGCCGGGAACTTCCTTCTTTGCCGCAGAGACCTCACGCAGGGCCTCGGCGTAGTTCGTGATGTCGGTCAGGATGACCAGCACCTGCATATCCTTCTCGAAGGCCAGGTACTCGGCCGCAGTCAGCGCCATACGCGGCGTGGCGATACGCTCGACGGCGGGGTCGTTGGCAAGGTTCGAGAACACGACCGTGCGGTCGATAGCGCCTGTGCGGCGGAACTCCTGAATGAAATACTCAGACTCCTCGAACGTGATGCCGATGGCGGCAAAGACAACGGCGAAGTTCTCATTGTCGCCCAGCACCTTCGCCTGACGCGCAATCTGCGCGGCCAGTGCGGCGTGCGGCAGGCCGGACGCCGAGAAGATCGGCAGCTTCTGGCCGCGGACAAGGGTGTTCAGGCCGTCGATGGTGGAAACGCCGGTCTGAATGAACTCTGCCGGGTAGGCGCGGGCTGCCGGATTCATCGGCAGGCCGTTGATGTCGCGGTACTCCTCAGCGAGGATCGCCGGGCCGCCGTCGATGGGCTCGCCCATGCCGTTGAAGACGCGGCCGAGCATATCCTCGCTCACACCCAGCTGAAGCGGGTGGCCGAGGAAGCGGACCTTCGACTGCGCAAGGTTGATGCCCTGGGCGCTCTCAAAGAGCTGCACGACCGCAGAATCATCCTCAACCTCGAGAACCTTGCAGCGGCGGACTTCACCGTTCGGGAGCTCGATCTCGGCCAGCTCGTCGTAGGTCACACCTTCGACGTTCTTGACGATCATCAGAGGGCTGGCGATCTCCTGGATGGTTTTATACTCTTTAATCACTGCTCCTCACCTCCGGCGATAATCTCTTTGATCTGCGCGGTCATATCCGCGGCGATCTTGGCATAGACCTGCTCGTATTCGTCGCTCGGCACTCTCTTGGCGCGACCGATGTCGACGCGGGCGAGGATGGCAAAGAGCTTGTTCATCGGTGCGTTCTTCTCGAGCGCGTCGCGGCACTCGGCGTCATAGTGCAGGATGAGGCCAAGCAGCAGGAACTGGCGGCGGTACTCAGAGTAGCTGTCAATATCGACGAAAGCGTTCTGCTGCAGGAAGTCCTCACGGATCATCTTGGCGGTCTCCATCGTCAGACGGTCAGCCGGGGACAGCGCGTCCTGACCGACGAGACGGACGATCTCCTGCAGCTCGGATTCCTGCTGCAGAATGCTCATGGCCTTGTCGCGGTTGGCCATATATTCCTCACCGAACGTGGCCTCATACCACGGCTTGAGCGAGTCAACATACAGCGAATAAGACGTCAGCCAGTTGATGGCCGGGAAGTGACGAGCATACGCCAGGCTCGAGTCGAGCGCCCAGAACACCTTGACGATGCGCATGGTAGCCTGAGAGACCGGCTCGGAAATGTCGCCACCCGGAGGCGAGACAGCGCCAATGGCGGTAACAGAGCCGCGGCGGTCGCCCTCGCTGCCGATGCAGCGGATGCAGCCGGCACGTTCGTAGAACTGCGCGATGCGGGACGCGAGATAGGCCGGGTAGCCTTCTTCGCCGGGCATCTCTTCCAGGCGGCCGGACATCTCACGCAGCGCCTCGGCCCAGCGGGAGGTGGAGTCGGCCAGAACAGCGACGTCATAGCCCATGTCACGGAAATACTCCGCGATGGTGATGCCGGTGTAGATGGACGCCTCACGCGCTGCCACAGGCATATCGGAGGTGTTGGCAATGAGCACGGTGCGCTTCATCAGCGGCTCGCCGTTGCGCGGGTCGGTCAGTTCCGGGAACTCCATGAGAACGTCGGTCATCTCATTGCCGCGCTCGCCGCAGCCGATGTAGACGACGACGTCCACGTCCGACCACTTGGCGAGCTGGTGCTGCACGACGGTCTTGCCGCTGCCGAACGGGCCGGGCACGGCGGCCGTGCCGCCCTTGGCGATCGGGAAGAGCGTGTCAATGATACGCTGGCCGCTGTTCATGGGCTTGTTCGGAGCAAACTTCTGCGCATAGGGGCGCGCGATACGCACCGGCCAGCGCTGGATCATGTTCAGCTCATGATCGACACCGTTGGCATCGGTGAGCACGGCGACGGTCTGGTCGACCGTGAAGTCGCCGCCGGTGATGCTCTTGATCGTACCCTTCATCTGCGGGGGCACCATGATTTTGTGCAGGATGGCCGTCGTCTCCTGGACGGTGCCGATCACGTCGCCGCCGACAACGGCGGTGCCGGGCTGCACAATGGGGTCAAAGTGCCAGACGCGCTCACGGTTGAGCGCGGGCACCTCAATGCCGCGGGTAATGTTGGAGCCGGTCAGGTCGCGGATCTCGGGCAGCGGGCGCTGGATACCGTCATAGATATTCTCCAGCATACCGGGGCCAAGCTCCACGGACAGCGGCATACCGGTGGTCTCGACTTTCGCGCCGGGGCCGAGGCCCGAGGTCTCCTCGTAGACCTGGATGGACGCGCTGTCGCCGGTCATATTCAGGATCTCGCCGATCAGACGCTGCTCGCCGACACGCACAACGTCGGAGACGTTGGCATCGGCAAGGCCGTTCGCCACGACCAGCGGGCCGGAAACTTTTGTAATGGTTCCGCTCAATTTCATTCTTCCTTTCCTTAAAGGATATCGGAGCCAACCGCTCGCTCGACGGCCGCCTTGAGCGCGGTCTGGCCGAGGCCGAGGGGGCCTTCCCTGCCGGGGATCAGGATGATGGCCGGCTTGGGAACATCTTTGAATTTGTCGATCTCATGCTGAAGCTCCTGCG
>DBFWVW010000060.1:0-33051 GCA_048217285.1 Oscillospiraceae bacterium | reverse complement strand
CAGAGAAACGGAGGTTCCAGAATAAGGGCCTCTGTTTTTTTGCGCCATTTTAGGGGCTGCCGCTAAGTGGCAAGCAATGCCTCTGTGGCCACAAGTGGCACAAAGGCGGCTTGTTGGGGCTCGCCCCAAACCCGTATCTTCGGGCCAACATGGCCCGAAGTGTCAGCGTCGCTTTGCTCCTTATTTTCATAACCTTAACGCTCCTTTTCCTGCTTTCGTCCCGGTCCGGTGTAGCCCATCAGAGTGTCAATGTTCGCCTTGATCGTGACGATCTCCTGCATATCCCGTCGTGTCTTCTGGTATTCTCCATAGAGCTGTTTTTTCTTTGCTGTGAGCTTGCGGCCTTCCTCCTTCAGCACATCCATTTTAGGGAGCTTCGCCCCGCCCAGCAGAGAGCGCATTTCCGCTTGTGCAGCCCGGTACAGTTCAAGGTCGGCCTCATGCTCCGCAAGGAATTTCCGGCTGTACTTCGTCGCCTTATACTGCGCAAAGACTGGGCGGGTTTTGGCATACTGAACCGTTGCAGCCTTTAGCCCGGCATTGGTTTTCATGGCCTGTTCCGTCTGCTTGACCTGCTCGGAAATAGCATGGAAACGGTCTGCCGCCTCGGTGGCTTTCTGCGCCAACTGCTCATAATCGGTCAGGTTATTGTCCTGTATATAGGCAAGAGCGGCGGCCATCTGCTTAATGTTAAATACCTTCGCCCAGCGTTCATATCCCGGCCCCTTACCGGCAGCCAACTTTGTTTGAATATCCACCGCCAGACTGATTTTCCGCTCCGAGCGCCCGGGGCGTTTTTCTTTGCCCTCAATGGCGGACAGAACATCTTGCAAGTCGTAGCCGTCCCCCAGCGTGGAGGCACGCAGACGGGTGAAGCGTTCCTGTCCCTGCCCGGTCAGCCGGAAGCTGATACCGCCGCCCCGAACCGTCTTGACCTCATACCCGGCCCGCTTCATCAAATTGAGAAATTCGTCCAAATCAGCGGGGCGTTCCGCCAACGCAGTATCAATGGCAAGGCGCAGCCTGTCCTGATAGGAAAGCGGCCCTTTCCGGTCTTTCTGCCACTCTCCATAGTTCCGATACTTGCCCTTGCTCCGGGGCTTCGGGTTCTCCACGATGGATAGCCCGTTTTCAAGGCACAGCCTGTCAGAGAGCCGCCGAAGGGCGAAGCTGGAGCCCCAAAAATTTCGGAATTTCCGGGTGCAGTCAAGGGTGGTGGAGTTGTAATAAATGTGACAATGGATGTGCTGCTTATCGGTGTGCGTGGTAACGATAAAAGCGTGCCGCCCCTTTGTCCAGCGCATAGCCAGCTCATAGCCGATACGGTTCGCCTCCTTCGGGGTGATCTCGCCCGGATAGAAGGATTGTCGTATCTGATAGCACAGCACATTATTTTCTTTCTTCTGTTCCCGGCCCGTCATAGCGGCATAGCTGGCCTTTGCCAAAAGGAACTCGTCCGCCACGGTGGCCGGATCACATTCATAAGCGGAGATATACTTTCCGCTTTCTGTTTTCTCCGGGTCCTTGCCATAGTCCAGACAATCCCGGATAGCCTCAGCAATCGTTTCGCCTTCGCCCGCATGGCGCTGTAACAAAGTTGTGGTAGCCAAAAATCATTCCTCCTTTCCATGAGAAAGGGGCGGCCCATTCAGACCGCCCCGACTTCGGGCCAGTATGGCCCGAGGCTGCTTAACTTGCCAGAAACCGGTACAGAGCGGATTTGCCTCCGTCCAGCGCCCAAAGAAGGGAGCCCGCCGCCGCTTGCAGTCCATACGGCGAAAGAAGGAAGGCAAGAAACAGAAATACAATCCCGCCTATGGGCGTCGGCGTGAAAAAGAGAGCGACACCCAGCACCGTCAGGATCACAGAGGCAATCGTCAGCAGGACGGCACAAATATCAAATAGGAACACCAGCAGAGCCGCCAGAAGGGACAACGCTAAAGCAAAGGGAGCAACCAATATTTTCAGCAGTATCTTCATCTTCAAAACCTCCTTTATCTATCCTTCCTACCTCTATTTTATCATGCTTGCCCGGGGACATAAATGTTGCGAAAGATTAGTAAATCCTGTCCCAAACTTTTGGGTCATACTGGCCCGAAGTGGTAAAAAAAGAGCAGGGCGGCAAGCCCCGCAACGGAAGCCTGCCGCCCTCGTCTTACTTTGCCACCAGCTCGGAAAGCTCCCGCAGCACCTTTGACACCTCGCCCCACAGCTTTTCATAGTCCCGCTTCAATCCGTCGATTTCCTCCGGGTACACGCCATAGGTGTGTGCGTGTACGGCGACCTGATTGAGATTGTTGGAACAGCGCCGTTGCAGAGAGATCAGCTCTTTTACGGGCGTAAGGTCGATGTGCAGGATATACCCGTTCAGAGCCATTTTCCGTACATAAGCCCCGGCGTTGGAAATGCCCGCCTCGGCCATCCGCTCATGGATGGCCGCCAGCTCGTCCGGTGTTACCATGACGTGCAGATGGACATTCCGCTTGCGGTTCTCCATCAGCGTTCCAACTCCCGGCCTTTCCGGCGCTCTTTGGGCTCCTTTACCTTATCAAGCGGTTTTGCGTCCAGTTCCGGGGGCGTGGGCGGGATGGGCGTGTTGTTGGGTACGCCGTCGATCATGTTGCAGTTCTGCTCCGTGGAGAGCTCGGCGGTTTTCAGATAGTTGTCTTTTTCGTGCATGGCGATCCTCCTTTATCGTTCCTCATGGTTTTTATGGTTTCGCTTCTGGCCGGGTTCCTTCGGGGGTTCCTGCCCTCTGGTTTCATCTTTGAGCCGGGCAGTAATGGATGGGCGCACCCGATCAGGATTGCCCGGTGCTGGTTTCAGCTCATAATCCTCCATCTGCTTTTCGGTCAGCGGCTTTGCGTAGGTCAGTTCGCCCCATGCCATCAGCCTGCCGTCTGCCACAGGACGCCGCCTGTCATCATCGTAGTTGACGATGGAAAGAGGCTGGTTATCCGGCGGCTTCGGGTAAGTTCCTATGTCCACGGGCCGCTGGGTGGAATAATAGCGGTAAACGCCCTCCGGTCCCAGCTCGGTATGCTTGACCGCCGCATGGTAAAACTGCTGATAGTCGTCCACCCGGCGGTCAAAGTCCCTCTGCGCCCACGCCTGACTGGTTCCATAGCGGCCCCAGTAGTAATCCCGATGGCCGTTTTCCCCCTCGGTAAACTGCCAGGTCACAAAGGGGCTCGGCGCTCCCGGATTATGCCCCAGCGCAAAGCCGTGTCCGGTTTCAAAGGTGGCAGCTTTCAAAATCACATATCCTTGTACTGTCTCCAAGAGATTCCTCCTTTCTGTGCCTCGGGCCAACATGACCCGAAGTGCTGGATGTTACGAAATAAGAGGGCAGACCGGGGAGGAATGTAATAAGATATTCCCACCCCGGAAACACCCTCAAAAAAGCCCGGAATGTCAAGCCTTTGGAGGCGGCAAATCGTAACAGCCGCCCGGCCTTTTCTCCCGCATTTTCCTCATGCGTTCCCGGCTTTTTCGGCGGTTCCCTTCGGCCTTGCAGGCGTCGGAACAGTAGGCTTGACGCCCCTCGGGCAGAAATACCTTTCCGCAGACCGCACAGGCCCGCAGCTCCGGGGAGATGCCTTCCGTTGTCAGCGCCGCTTGAAGCTCCGGGTCAAGGGGCAGGACAGCCTCACGGAAGTAACGGCAGTACGCCCCTGTCCAGCACTTGTGCAGCATATAACAGGCACAGTCCAGAGGAAGGCACAGGCCGCTTTCCCTGTCATAGTTGGCACACATCCCCGTGACCAGAGAACGGATTTTCTTCTTCTCGTCACGGGTCAGCTCCCGGGCGTCCATTTAAGACTTCGGGCCACGATGGCCCGAAGGGCGGGACTCCACGATCAGCGCCCGGAACTTCTTCCGGCACTGTTTTTTCTTTCCTTTGCACTCCTTGTAATAACGGCATCCCTTACAAGGGTCGTCATTGTCCCAGCCGGGGTGCGGTACTTCCTTCATCATTCGTTCAAAAGGGCTGCTTGTAAAATTCATTCTCATTCCTCCGTATCTTCCTCCCATGGCGGGGTATCTTCGTCCTCGGGTTCCTCTGCGATCTCCTCCAGCTCCCCGTCCTCATATTCGCAGTAATCATCTTCCAAATCCGGGGCTTCATGCTTCGGCTTGTAAATCTTGAAATAGTAACCAATCCCACCGCCGGCCAGCACCACCGCACCGATCAGGAGCAGAGAGAGAAGGGGGCTGTCCTTTTTCTCCGGCTCGGGTTCCGGTACTTCCTCCACAGGTTCGGTGGGCTTTGGCTCTGGCTCCGGGGTCACTTCTTGGGGCGGTTCCTTACCCTGTTCGGCAAGAGGCAGAAGGTCGTCTGTGGTAACGGTATTGAGGAAATAGACGTTCTCGCTGGTTTTCTGTTTGTCGATCACCAGATAAAACACGCTCTCGTCTGCTGTGGTGATGGTGTAGAACTCCTTTCCATCCTCGTCGGTGGCGTTGTCCACCACGGTTCCCGTCCCGTCCGGGGTAAAGGGGTTCTGGGTTTCCGGCTCTGCTTCGGTTTCTGCCGGGGAGGGAGCTGTCTCCGGCTGCGGTTCGCTGCTCTGTGCATAAGCCGGGACTGTAAAGATCAGGCAACACAAAAGGCTGGCAGCCATCGCCGCCAGCCTGCGAAATTTAGTTTTCTTCATGGGCCGTGTCCTCCTTTTCGGGTGCCTCCGGCTTCGGGTCAGTATGGCCCGAAGCGGTAAGGCTGTTTTTGGGATCATTCAGAAAAGCCATAAGCTGGGCGGGCGTCAGTTTGAGGGAGCGCACCGCCTGCACGATCTGGCTGTTTTCTTCCTCCTGTTTCTGCTTTTCCAGCTCCCGGATTTTGGCCTGCCATTCGGCGGCCTTCTCCCGGGCTTTTTCCAGTTCCTTATCGAGCTTGTCGATTTTGTTCATGCAAGGACTCCTTTCCTCTGGCTCACAAACGCCCGAAGGCATAGAAATGTGTCTGCCAGTAGCTTGAATTGATGTTTGCGTATTGGATGGGCGAACCACAATGGAGCATCATCCCGTCGCCCACATAAATCCCCACATGGGATACAGGGCCGGGGCTGTCATAGGTTCCCGTGAAAAAGATAATGTCGCCGGGCTTTGCCTCGGAGGGAGAAATGATAGCACACTGGTTGTAAATGCCCTGCGCCGTGGTACGGGGCAGGTTGTGGACGCCGCTGGCCGTGTACACCCAGCAGACAAAGCCCGAACAGTCAAAGGAGGTGGACGGGCTGGAGCCGCCCCACACATAGGGCCAGCCGATGTACTTTGTGGCTTCTTCCATGAGCGCCGCAAAAGCCGGGTCATCCAGCGCCTCGCCGGGTATCTCATAGCTGGGGCCGGTATCTTCGCCACCGTTGTAAATCCCTTCCCACAGATAGGGTTTGTTGCCTTTGAGCTGCTGCATAACGGTGTAGATTTCCCGCTGCTGTTCGTTAAGCCTCGGCAGGATCACGGCAGGCAGCGTTTTGTTTGTGAGGGTCACATTTAAGATGTAATACTCATAGAGATAATCGTAGAGCCCCAGCACATCACTGTCAAAGCTGGTAAAGAACACTTCGCTGTACCGTTTCCCGTCTATCCCGATTTTGGCAAGGGCGGCCTGCAACTCCTGTGTCGTCATGGGGAAATGTACCGTTGTCCCTACCTCAATCCCCATTAAGGGGTATAGGGCTGTATTGGTTATATAGGCTTCAAACATGGGCTCATTCCTCCTTTCCGGCCCGGTCAGCCAGCACCTCATAAATCCCGGCCATAATGTAATCGGCGCAAGGGAGGGCAATCGCGTTTCCCAGTGCCTTGTAGCGTTGCAGAGGCCGGATCTCCACGCCGTCCGCCCCGTACTTTGTCCAGCCCTCTGGCAGCCCCATCAGCCGTTCGCTTTCCGTTTCCGTCAGAAAACGGATACAGCCGCCCTTCGGGTCGCCCTCATACCAGAAGGCAAAGGGCGTTACATCACTGGCTAAAAGAGTGGGAAAAGGGTCAGTTGGTAATCCGAAGCTGTTTCGGAAGGCCGTTTCTTCCTGCCTTTTTGCCGCTCCCCGCATACGGAAGCACTGAAAGGGGTGGATGACTGGTATCTGCCACCCTGTTTCAAAAGAAGCTGTTCGATCTCCTTCGGCGGTGGCCCGCCCGCCCTCTCCGCAAGGCGGAGGAAGTGGGAGCATTGGACGGGGCTTAAATAGTATGTCTGCGGCACGTCTGCCTCCAAAATCCGCCACGACGAAAATCCGCTGCCTTCGTGCCAGCCTTCGGGAGCCTGCCCAATACTGGGCGTCCATGAGCCGCCAGCACACATCAGGCGTTCCCCCTCGCACCATTCCGGCGTTTCCCCATCTTCCCGAAGGAGGCATTGGAACTTCGGTGTCCGAGAAGGCGGATAGGACGGCTCTAAAGTCCATCCGGTCATTTGTAGAAAACGCTCCCATGACGTTTTCCCAAACAGCGATAGCTGGATATAGGTTATCAGTAGCATCCCTCATTTCCTGTATGATACGAAACGCCTGATAGAACAGGCTTGATTTTGCCCCGGCAAGGCCGGAGCGGTTGCCGATCAGAGAAAGGTTCTGACAGGGGGAACCGAAGGTAATTATATGGACAGGTGGGATTTTCCCGCCGTCCACCTTCGTAATATCCCCCAAATGCACCATGTCGGGAAAGTGCCTTTTGGTTATGGAGATGGGCGCTTTTTCAATCTCACTGGCCCATACCGGACGGATACCGCACCGGGAAGCAGCCAGAGGGAACACGCCAATCCCGTCGAAAAGGCTTCCCAGCTTAATGTCCGGCATGGCCCGGGGTGCCGTGTCCCTTCACGGCAAGCACCCCTTCCAGTGTGGTCGCCGCAATGCCCAGCCGCCCGGCAACCGCAATATCATTTTTTACATCCTCGTCCACAGCGCTGCCGCAGACAATCAGGGTGTGGGAGCGCCGCAGCATATCCCGGCGCATATCAATCCCGGCCTTGTGTTCCTCGGGAACGCTGTCATTCAAAAACAGCGGCAGATACAAGAGCGGGCAGATCGGGGAAAAGCCCGCCTCATAAGCAAGACGGCAGTAGTGGGCCGCCAGCTCCATATCAACATCCGGCTCGCCGTTCCATGCGGCAGTCAGGTATGCTAAAGGTCGTTTCATTGGTTGAGCCTCCATTTCTGTTTTGGTTTAGGGAAAAGCAAGAGTTCGCCCAACCCCTCCGCCCCTTCCCCCGGGAAGGGGAACGGCTCTGGAGAATTTATATCCCCGTCGCTTGACCGGGAAAAAGCATAACCGGGAGAAATCCGTCAAGGGTGCCTCTGGCACCGCCTGCGGCGGCGCTGCCCTTGACTGATTTTCCCGGCTATGCTACAGAATAACTGGCGACGGGGAATAATTTATATCTCCAGAGCTTCGGGGCGCGGGGCAGAGCCCCGCAATCCTCGGGCCATGCTGACCCGAAGTTTGGGCTTACTTTTCCTGTTCGGTTTTCTTCTCAGGCTTTTCATGTTCCTTCTGCTGACCCTTCCAGTCGTCCAGCAGCTTGATGATCTGGTCCTTCATTTCCCTCGGCGTAGTTTCCTTGCCGAAATACTTGCTCAGTTCCGCACCTGTCAAAATCACTTTGTCTACCTCCTTTTTGTCCTCCATCATAATGCCGTCGATCACATCCCCGTTGAGCAGCTTCTTTTCGTCCAGCTCACGCATACGCTTTGCCTGCGCCTGTGAAGGCGAGGACTGCTGGCTGTCAATGGCGACGGCGATATAGTTCTGGTTCTTCTTGCCGATATAGGAAAGCTCCACCGCCGTAGTAAAGCCCAGCTTTTTTTCATCCATCAGCTTCATCAGGTCGGGAACCAGCTCATTGAGCCGAATATACCGCTGCACCTGCTTGACCGCCATCTTATTGCGCTCGGCTACAATTTCGTTGGAGCGTTTTCCTGCGTCCTTCGGGTCAATCTGGCCCGAAGTGCGGGAGCCCTGGTGCTTGATGGCCTCAAGCTGCATTTTCAAGGCTTTGGCCCGCTCACTGGGGAGGATTTCTTCACGCTGGTTGAGATTGTCCTCGACCATCTGCGTGATGGCTTCATCGTCCGTCAGATTGCGAACAATACAGGGCATATCCGCATATCCGGCAAGCTCGCTGGCCTTCTGGCGGCGGTGGCCGGACACAATCTCATAGCCGCCATCCTCACGGGGACGGACGATAGCGGGCTGGGTCACGCCCTTGTCCTTGACGCTGGACACCATAGCCCGCATTTCTTCATCATCCCGAACCTCAAAGGGATGGTTCTTGAAGGCGTGAAGCTCGTTCAGCTTGATATAGACGATCTGTTCCTTGCCCCGGCGTGGTGCATCCTTCGGTTTTTCGGGTTCCTTCGGAGCGGGAGCGGCCTGTACCGTTGGCGCCGTTTTTTTCTCCGGTTCCTTTTTGACCGCATTTTCCGGTTTCTGTGCGGGAGCTTCGGGCTTCGGGGTTGCGGCCTTGTCCTTATCTGCTTTCGGGGGACGGCCCCGGCGCTTCGGCTGTTCCGGCTCTTTGGGTTTTTCCTCCGCTTTCTTCGGAGCCTCCGGCTGCTTTTCCGGTTTTTCCGTTTTTGCCGGGGCAGGCTTTTCCCCGCTGGGAGCTGCCGCCCGTTCCTCGACCTTCTTTTCCTTCATAATTTCAGCGAAGTTATAGACGGAAACCTGCGGGTTCTTTACCTCCGGTTCCGTCTTTTTTTCCGGCTCCGGAGAAACGGAAACCTTCTCCGGCTCTTTTGGGGGAGCGGGAGGCGTTTCCTTGCCCGGCCCGCTATCCGTTACCGGCTGTTCCGGCGTTTTTGTGGTTTTATCATCTGCCATAAGCATTTACCTCCTGTTTTTTGGCATGAAAAAAGAGGCTCAACTTTTCAGTCAAGCCCCCGTGGGAAGTTCCTCCTTTCTCCGCCATGATACAAAAATACCGCCCGTAGTCTCGTTTGGGCGGTACTTTGTGTAAGATTGGCAGTCCATTATTAAGTTTTTTATTATGTTCCCTTTGTACACCGTTGCAAAGCATTGATAAATAAAGAAAGTCCCGTAGTTTCAATGACTACGGGATTTTCTTGAAAGTGGTGCGCGAGGCGGGACTTGAACCCGCACGTCCGGAGTGGACACTAGAACCTGAATCTAGCGAGTCTGCCAATTCCACCACTCGCGCATGGGCTTTGTCATTCAAAGCCTGTTTAATATAGCATTTTGCGTGCGGCTTGTCAAGCGTATTTTCCGCAACTTCCAGAAAAAATCTCAACGTGTGTCGAAAACGTGAATTTTTCCCGCCCCGGGTGTTCAAATCCGGCGGCATCTGGTATACTATAACACTGAAAAATGAAACCCGGCCATGCCGGGAACGGAGTTGTGATCAAAATGGATTTGAACCGTGCTGCTTTGAAAGCAGACGCCCGCCGGCGCGCCGCCGGCTATCGCCCGAGCCCGATTCTCGCGGCGCTGATCGTCTTTGCCATCGGAATGCTCATCTCGACGCTCTCGTCGTACCTGATGGGTGCCGATCGTCTGATGACAGCGCTGACAAATGCCGCGCAGTTCGGCGCCGATGCGGTCGAGCAGGCATACATCAGTTTCCTTGAGCACTACAGTGTGTCCGGTGTTGCGGTCGTGCTTGTTATCGCGCTCGAGATCATGAACTATATGGTCAGCGTCGGTTTTGCGATCTTTTCGCTGCACGTCAGCCGGGATGAAAAGGCGGAGATCGGCAATCTCTTTGACGGGTTCGGCATCTTCTTCCGCGTGCTGTGGCTGGCAATTTTGCAGGGGCTGCTGGTCTTTCTGTGGAGCTTACTGCTGTTTGTGCCGGGCATCATCGCGTCCTACCGTTACCGGCAGGCGCTGTATCTGCTGCTCGACCACCCGGAGAAGACCGCCTGGCAGTGCCTGCGTGAGAGCGGCCAGCTCATGCGCGGCCACAAGTGGGAACTGTTTGTACTGGATCTGAGCTTCCTCGGCTGGATGCTGCTGAGCGCCATGTTTGCGCCCGTGTCCATCTGGCTCGATCCGTATCGCGCCATCACGAACGCGAATTACTATAACCGACTCGTCGGTGCTCAGGGCGGCCCACGCATTTATGAGGGCTCGTTCACCGACATCCCGAACGATCCGCAGTCCTGACGGTTTTGTCCTGCCGCGCCCCGCCTGCCGCACACAGGCGGGGTGTTTTGCGTTGACAAGCCGGGGTTGTGCGGTATAATCTAAAGAGAATCCCGAGGAAAACGAGGTGCACAGATGCAGACGGAAATGAGCGGCCGCCCGCAGGCGATGATCGCCATGAGCGGCGGCGTGGATTCGAGCGTGGCGGCATACCTGATGCAGCAGGCGGGTTACGACTGCATGGGTGTGACTATGAAGCTGTATGAAAATGAGGACGCCGGCGTGCCGCGCGGCCACACCTGCTGCGCGCTCGACGATGTGGAGGATGCCCGCCGCGTGGCCTATGCGCTGGGTATGCCGTACTATGTTTTCAATTATAAGGACGCATTCCGCGAGCAGGTCATGGCGCGCTTTTCCGCGGCCTATCAGCGCGGGGAGACGCCGAACCCCTGTCTGGACTGCAACCGGTATCTGAAATTTGGCCTGCTCGAGACGCGTGCCCGCGCGCTCGGGTGCGAAGTGCTGGCGACCGGGCATTACGCCCGCATTGAGCGGCTGCCGGATGGACGCTATACGCTCAGAAAGGCCGTGGACGCCGCAAAGGATCAGAGCTACGTGCTCGCCTGGCTCACGCAGGAGCAGCTCGCGCACACGCGTTTTCCGCTCGGTGGGCTGCATAAGACCGAGGCACGTGAAATTGCCGAGGCGCACGGCTTTTGCAATGCGCACAAGCATGACAGTCAGGACATCTGCTTCGTGCCGGACGGCGACTATGCCGCCGCGGTCGAGCGGCTGACCGGCGCGCACAGCGAGCCCGGCCGCTTCGTGGACACGCAGGGCAAGCCGCTTGGTATGCACCGCGGTATCATCCACTACACGATCGGCCAGCGCCGCGGTCTCGGCATCGCAGCCGAGGCGCCGCTGTACGTCTGCGGCATCGACGCGCCAAACAACGAGGTCATCCTCGGACGCAACGAGCAGCTGTTTTCGACCGAGCTGGACGCAAGCGGCTGTAACTGGATCTCCGGTGATGTGCCGGACGCGCCGCTGCGAGTGACGGCCCGCATTCGCTACCGGCAGCCGGAGCAGCCGTGCACCGTCACGGCCACGGGGCCGGACACGGTGCACGTGTCGTTTGCCACGCCGCAGCGCGCCATCACGCGCGGTCAGGCCGTCGTGTTTTACGACGGGGACATGGTGCTCGGCGGCGGCACAATTGACTGAACTGCGATTTTTGGAAGGGAGGCGCGGCCATGGCTGTGACACTCTATCTTGCGATCCCCTGCTATAACGAGGAGGCCGTGCTGCCCGAGACGGCACGCCGCCTGCGGGAGAAATTCACCGTCCTGCGCGCCGCCGGGACGATCGGCCCAATGAGCCGCATCTGCTTCATCGACGACGGCTCGAAGGACGCCACCTGGCAGCTCATTTCCGGCCTGCACGCGCAGGACCCGGCCTTTTCCGGTATCCGCCTTACACGCAACCGCGGCCATCAGAATGCACTGCTGTGCGGCCTGATGACGCTGCGGGACCGCGCCGACTGCGTCATTTCCATGGATGCCGACCTGCAGGACGATATTGACGCCATGGATGCCATGCTTGCAGCCTTTGCCGGCGGCAATGACATCGTCTACGGCGTGCGCACGAGCCGAAAGCAGGACTCTGTCTTTAAGCGCGCCACTGCACAGGGGTACTACCGCCTGCTGCGCGCGCTCGGTGCGGATGTAGTGTATAATCACGCCGACTACCGGCTCATGAGCCGCCGCGCGCTCGATGCACTCGCGGAGTACAAAGAGGTCAACCTGTTTCTGCGCGGGCTTGTGCCGCTCGTCGGCTACCCGAGTACGGTCGTGTATTATGAGCGCGGAAAGCGCTTTGCGGGCCGGAGCAAATACCCGCTGCGCAAGATGCTCTCGTTCGCGTGGGAAGGTGTGTCGTCGCTGACAGTCTCACCGCTGCGGCTCATCACGCGCATCGGCATTGGGATGTTCCTTGTCAGCATCGCCATGCTCATCTACTTCCTCGTGCGCTATTTCACCGGCCACACCGTCGCCGGTTGGTCGAGCCTTGCTGTGTCCATCTGGGCCATCGGCGGGCTGCAGCTGCTGGCCATCGGCGTGGTGGGGGAGTACATCGGCAAGATCTATCTCGAGACGAAGGCGCGCCCGCGCTACCGGATCGAGACGGAGCTCGATGACCGGGAGGCGGAGCTTTGAAGCGCCTTCGGCCGCTCTTTGATGCGAAGCTGTGGAAGTTCCTGCTCGTCGGCGTGGTCAACACGCTCGTCGGCATGGGCATCATGTTCGGCCTCTACAACTTGGCCGGCTGCTCGTACTGGGTGTCCTCGGCGGCAAATTATGTGCTCACGAGCATCCTGAGTTTCTTCCTCAACAAGCACTTTACGTTTCAAAACCGGGAGCGCAGCGCAGGGCAGGTCGCGCGCTTCGCGGCGAACATTGCCGTGTGCTATCTGATCGCCTACGGCATGGCCAAGCCTCTGTGCCTGCGCTGGCTTGCGAATGCCGCGGCGGGCATGCGCGATAATATAGCTATGCTTGTCGGCATGGTGCTCTTCACCGGCCTGAACTACCTCGGTCAGCGCTTTTTCGCCTTTCGCAGCCCGAAAACCGAAGAAAACTGAGATCCATTCCCGGATGTGTTCCCATCCGGGAATTTTCTTTTACAAAATGCGAATATCCTATTGACAAGCAGGCAGAAAAGTGGTTATATAAACACGTGAACAATCATTCATATGTTCAAACGAAAGCGAGGAGATCCTATGGCAGAACCGAAACAGGACAGCGCACCGGCGTGCGAATATCTCAACGTGCACGAGGATGCGGTGGCGCAGGTGCTCGCGGCCCTGCCGGACGATGAGACGCTCTACGATCTGTCGGAGCTGTTTCGCGTCTTTGGCGATTCGACGCGCATCAAGATCCTCTATGTGCTCTTTGAGAGTGAGCTGTGTGTGTGCGATATTGCGCGGCTGCTGAATCTGACGCAGTCGGCGGTCAGCCACCAGCTGCGCATTTTGAAGGCATCGAACCTCGTTCGCTTCCGGCGGGAGGGCAAGACGGTGTTTTATTCTCTGGACGACGATCATGTTCGGTCCGTGCTGGCCCTCGGCATGGAGCACGTGCTGGAAAAATGATGGCCCGGCCATCTTTTCAAATACCATTCAATGACAGATGAAGGAGCGTACATCATCATGGAAAAGACCTACAAGATCGAAGTAGACTGCGCCAACTGCGCGGCATCCATCGAGCGGCACGTGGCAAAGCTCAAGTGTGTCAAGGAAGTCACCGTGAGCTACATGGCGCAGAAAATGCTTGTGGAATATGCCCCCGGCGTGGACGAGGCTGAGGCCAAGGCGGAGATCCTCAAGACGGCGCTGAAAATTGAGCCGGACTTCCGCTTTGAGGACTGAATCGCATGACGCGCGAACAGAAAAGGTCGCTGCTGCTGATAGCAGCAGCGGCCGTGCTGCTCATTGGGCTGCACTTTGTACCGGTCACGAGCTGGCTGAAGCTGGTGCTGTACCTGATCCCGTATCTGCTCGTCGGCGGCGAGACGCTCATCGATGCCTGCAAGGGCATTTATAACCGCCAGCCGTTCGATGAGAATCTGCTCATGGCTGTGGCCACCATCGGCGCGATGGTGCTCGGGGATTACCCCGAGGCAGTTTCCGTCATGCTGTTTTATCAGATCGGCGAGCTGTTTGAGAGCTACGCCGTCGGCCGCAGCCGCAAGAATATCGGCGACCTGATGGACATCCGCCCGGACTACGCCAATGTGGAGACTGCGGACGGCGTTGCCCAGGTGAAGCCTGAACAGGTCGCAGTCGGCGATACAATCGTCGTCAAGCCCGGCGAGCGTGTCCCGCTCGACGGCACGGTGCTCGCGGGCACGTCGGCACTGAATATGAGCGCCCTGACCGGCGAAAGTGCCCCCGTAGATGTCGCGGAGGGCAGTGCCGTCGTCAGCGGCAGCGTGAACCTGTCGGGTGTGCTGCGCCTGCGTGTGGAGAAGGTGTATGCCGAGTCCACGGTCGCGCGTATCCTCGAGCTCGTGGAAAATTCCTCGCTCAAGAAGGCACATACCGAGCGCTTCATCACGAAGTTTGCCCGCGTCTATACGCCGTCCGTGTGCGGCGCGGCGCTCGCGCTGGCGATCCTGCCGCCGGTCGTGCGGCTGGTCATGGGCATACCGGCCGATTGGGGCGAATGGGTCTACCGTGCGCTGACGTTTCTGGTCATCAGCTGCCCCTGCGCGCTCGTGATCTCCATTCCGCTGTCGTTCTTCGGCGGCATCGGTGGCGCGTCCGCCCGCGGCATTCTCATTAAGGGTTCGAGCTATCTGGAGATGCTGGCCAAGACCGACCGTGTCGTTTTTGATAAGACCGGCACGCTCACGCGCGGTACGTTCGCGGTCACGGCGGTGCATCCCGCGCAGCCGGAGTTGTCCGAGCAGGCGCTGCTGCAGCTCGCGGCGGCGGCGGAACGATTCTCCGATCACCCGGTCAGCCAGAGTTTGCGCCGCGCGGCCGGGGAGCTGCCGGCCGACCTTGTTACGACGGACGCCAAAGAGCTGGCCGGTCACGGCGTGACCGCGCAGGTCGGCGGCCGGGCCGTCGCTGCCGGCAACACGAAGCTGATGGATACGCTCGGCCTGACCGTGCCCGCGGTCAGCGAGACCGGCACGGTCATCCACGTCGCGGCCGGCGGCGCGTATCTCGGCTACATCGTCATCTCCGACGAGATGAAGACCGGCTCGCGCGAGGCGGTTGCCCGTCTGCGGGCGGACGGTGTGCGTGTCGTTATGCTCACCGGTGACCGCAAGAGCGCGGCGGATGCCGTTGCGGAGGAGCTGGGCATCGCGGAGGTGCACAGCGAGTTGCTGCCGGAGGATAAGGTCACGCAGGTCGAGCGGCTGCTCGGCGAAGGCGTACCCGGGAAATATCTCGCCTTTGTCGGCGACGGCATCAACGACGCGCCGGTGCTCGCGCGCGCCGATCTCGGCGCCGCCATGGGCGGCATCGGCTCGGACGCGGCCATTGAGGCGGCGGACATCGTGCTCATGGACGACGATCCGCGCAAGCTCTCGCTGGCCATGCGCATCTCGCGCAAGACGATGCGCCTCGTCTGGCAGAACATTGTCTTTGCGCTGGCTGTCAAGGCCGTCTGTCTCGTGCTCGGCGCGCTCGGCATTGCAAATATGTGGGTCGCCATCTTTGCCGACGTCGGCGTCATGGTTCTGTGCGTGCTCAACGCCGCGCGCGCGCTCAATACAAAGCACCTGTAATCCCAATCTCTCAGCATGAAAAAAGACCGCCGATCGGCGGTCTTTTTTGCGTTGTTTTCTTCATGAGCACCGGCGGAAGCTGCCGTCGGTGAGGATGCGCGCACAGATCAATCCCAGCGGCAGAGCCACGACGATCAGTAGCGAGGCAGCGAGCCACGACGCGCTGCCGCCCAGGTTCATCGTGCCCAGGTCGTATACGGCGCGGTAGAAATACAGCCCCGGAACCATGATGACGATCGACGGTACGGTGATCGTGATGCGCGGATAGCCCGAGCGCTGCTTATACACGGAGGCGAGCAGCCCGGCCGCCAGTGCACCCAAAAATGCGGCTGCTGCCGGCGGGAAGCCGGCCAGACTGACGAGTTCAAGCCGCAGCGTGTTCGACAACGCGCCGATCACGGCAGCGACGGATGCGAGCTTCACCGGGCTGTTGAACATCAGTGAGAAGCCGAATACACCGCAAAAGCTCGCCGCCAGCCGCAGCAGAATTCTGGCCCAGACGGGCAGAGCCAGCGGCAGAAAATCCATCGGCTGCAGCCGCAGCAGCAGCGCCATGAGCCATGCGGTCAAGGTCGCCACGACGACGATCATGATCGCGTAGGCCAGACGTTCGAGTCCGGAGCGCATATCCTGCTTCGCCATGTCGATACCGCTCGTGATGAACGGGAAGCCCGGGATGATGAACAGCATCGCGCAGATATATCCGGCCTGATGCTGCGCCTCGATGGGGAAGAGCAGCGATGCCAACCGGAACAGCCCGGCATAGACCAGACATGCCGCCGCAACGGACAGGGCGATGCAGCCAAACAGCGTCAGCCGCCGCTGTGTCAGCCGCGCGCGCACATATTGCCCGACGCCCGCGCCCAGAAAGGCCAGAAGCATCTCGATCGGCCCGCCGCCGAGCAGGAATGTGAACGCGCCGCAGGCAAGCGCGGACGCCAGCCCTTGCTGGAGCGGAGAGTAGCCGGGGGCTGTCTGTGCGATCTCGTCGAGCTTGGTGTGCAGGTCGTCCGCAGTCCTATACACGCCGTCGAGCGGAAAGCGCTTCACGAAGCGCTCGAGCTGGTCAAGCTTGGCGGTGTTGACGCCGGTCGCGGTCAGCGTCAGCGTTTGGGAGAAGCTGTTCTTGCCGTCGGAGCAGGTGTATTCAATGGATAGCAGCCCGATATCGGCGGCACATACCAGACCGAGCGCCTCTGCCAGTTCGTTCATGGAGCTGCGCACGCGCCACGCGCCGGTGCCACACGAAAGCAGCAGCAGCCCGACCCGGCCGACAACGCTGGCCCGGATGGGCAGCGGTGCCTGCGAGACAGGCAGCTCTTTCTGATCCCGGATCGGGTCATGCCACGGGATCTGCATATGGTTTGGTTTGATGATCGGATGGTG
The DNA here is from genome assembly GCA_048217285.1 of Oscillospiraceae bacterium. Taxonomy (GTDB): domain Bacteria; phylum Bacillota; class Clostridia; order Oscillospirales; family Oscillospiraceae; genus CAG-103. The sequence goes on along the minus strand of DBFWVW010000060.1, from coordinate 16,260 downwards.
CAATGTATCTCACGCCTTTTTTAAAAATACGGTCTGTATTGTAGTCTTGTGCGCGCCGGAAGTCAAGCGCGGACAGCAAAGCGGTCTGCCAACCGGCAGGCCGCTTCGTGATATCTGTTCGCAATTTGCTCAGAAAATATCGCCGTCGTGGGCGTCCACGTAGAACGAGTAAGGTTTCCCGTTTGCCGTGAAGGTGATGTGGTAGGCTTCGTGACCGTCCAGATACACACGTTGGCAGTTGACGTCGCGGATTTCCGGCAGTGAGATGCCGAGTTCCTGCAACACCCGGCGCAGAGCTTCGGATATGCTGATCTCCGAGCCTGTGGGCCCCGTCGGCTTGTCCGTGGCATCCGGGCTTGCCGGACTGTCCGGCGCGCGCGCCTCCGGGGACTGCACGGGAGATGTTGGGCGCTGCACATCGAGAATCTGGCCGGTGCGCGCGGCGATCGTGTAGCAATATTCCACGTCAGCGGTTGCACACCGGACACGGTAGGCGAGCTGCGCGCGTGAACTGCTCGATTCCGCCGGCTGTCAGGGCGTCAAGGGCGACTGGCCGGTGCAGGCGTCCGACCGCGTCGAGGCCATTCTTGAGGCCGTCGGTCTGCGGGGATAAATCGCGGACAAAAGCAGCCACGCCCCTGCGCACCGAAGCGGTGCGCAGGGGCGTGGTCTTTTGTGGGCAGCGGCCGGAAAAAAGCCGCAAGATACCCCCGGGGTGCAAAATTCATATCTGAATTCAGATATGAATTCGGATCTTCCTGTTGCGCGTGCGCGGCGGCGGGCGGATTTTTTGCGCTTGGCAGGGCCTCCGGCGCAGGAGATTCCGGCAGCAGAACGACGGGGCAGGAGGATCTTCAGCCGCTGTCCCGGACAATCGATCCCAAGCCGGCGCTTTTGGCTGCGTGTAAAAACGAAATCCCAGATTGCAGGGGAAACTGAAAAATTCAGGAAAATAGGATTTCGAATTTAGGAACGCGATGGAAAAGCGAAAAAATATTTCAAAGATTTTGACGAATAATCGGTAAAAATCCCGTGAATAGATTATGAACTTTGTCAATTGAAAAACCTGCTTTACAGCTTTAAACTGTGAGCAAGATTTTTTGCCGCTCAGAGTCGTATTCAGCACTGCGGCCGTCAACGGGAAAAGTCCGATTATTCAAAGAAAGAAGGTCTATCATGAAGAGGAGAATTCTGGCTCTGCTGCTGACGCTTGTCATGGCCCTGTCGCTCCTGCCCGGCACGGCGCTCGCCGTGGACACCGGCAGCGACACCCCCGCCGTGACCTATGCCGATCTGGCAGACATCGACGGTACCGCGCTCGTCCCCGACGGCGCGTCCGAAACCACAGAACTGACCGTTGCCGACGCTGTGCGCGCACTGCTGCTGTGGACGGGCATGACCGAGCAGCAGCTCGGCTCGTTCCCGGACGACTATCTGGCACAGGCCCGCAGCATGGGCATGATCGACGATGACACCGACACCGACGCGGCCTGCACGCTTGCGGCTTACCGTCAGATGAAGGCGGTCGCCAATCAGATGTATGACGCGCTGCACGCCGATCAGCTGCAGCCGCTGTACATGAACGGCATGGCGCAGCCCATCTTCCCTTACACGACCGGCGAGGTCACGGAGGGCTACAGCAACGACGAGAGCGACATCATCCGCTATTGCGTCTACGTCGAGACCAACTACGACACCGACGATGACGGAAAGCTCGACCTCGTCAAGGCGCTCGTGCAGATCCCGCGCGCGGCCATGGAGGGCAACTACAAGGCGGCCACCATTTACGAGGCGCGTCCGTACATCACCGGCTGCAACTACAGCATGAACCCCGGCTCGAACCTCGGCAGCGAGGGGTATGACATCTCCAAGCTCTACAGCCAGCCGGCGGCACGCGTGCCCGCCGGGACCGCCACGACCGCAGACGCGGCAGCGGCCGCCGACAGCTCCGACTGGTACTACTGGAATCCGTATGAGCAGATGTATGACTACGAGGATCTCAACTGGTACGACTACTATCTCGTGCGCGGCTTTGCCGTGGTCGAGTGCGGCGGTCTGGGTACGAAGGGCTCCGACGGCTTTGAGACCTGCGGCACCGATCTGGAGATCGATGCGTTCAAGTGCGTGATCGAGTGGCTGCACGGTGACCGCACAGCCTACACCGACAAGACCGGCAACATCGCCATCGCGGCCGACTGGTCGAGCGGCAAAGTCGGTATGACCGGCCGCTCCTACGCCGGCACGACGCAGTTCGGTCTGGCGACGACCGGCGTTGCCGGCCTTGAGACCATCGTGCCCGTCGCCGGCATCGCAAGCTGGTATGAGTACACCAACTCTCAGGGCATCTCCACCAACAGCCTCGTCAACTACTCCGAGCGGCTGGCCTGGTACTGCAACGGCCGCTATCTCGATCCGGACGACTACGCGACCATCGCCGAAAAGTACGGCAACTATATGTACCAGATCCAGCAGGATCAGCTCAAGAGCAACGGCGACTACTCCGAGCACTGGGCGACCCGCGACTACACGCTCGACGCGGAAAACATCAAGTGCCCGGCGCTGATCGTGCACGGTCTCAATGACGACAACGTGCGCACGAAGGAATTTGACCTCATGTACCAGGCGTATCAGAAGGCGGGCGTGAACGTCAAGCTCCTGCTGCATCAGGACGCGCACCTGACCCCGAGCTACCCCGCCGGCAACCTTGAGTTCTACATTGACGGCGAGAGCTACAACAACGTCCTCAACCGCTGGTTCAGCCACTACCTGTGCGGCGTGGAAAACGGTGCCGAGAACATGGCCGCCGTCACCGCGCAGAGCAACGTCGACGCCTCCGACTGGAACACCTACGACAGCTGGACGACCGATGAGCGCATCGTCCTGTCCAACGCCGGTGACACCGGCACGACCACCATCAACAGCGACTACAGCGCGCAGGGCATCGACCGCAGAAACTGGCGCGATGCGCTGGCCACCAGTGCCACCGACGTGAGCGCCATGTACACCATGGATGTCGACGCCGACACCGTCATCAAGGGCAGCGTGGCCGTGAGCTTCACCGCCAGCGCTGACAACTATGAAGCGCCGCAGGTCACCACCCCGCGCGGCACGGTCGACCACGACAACTACATCGGCGATGCCGCGAACGCCCTCGACCACGACAACTTCGTCGGCTCCGCGTCCGATGACGAAGCCACGACCCGGTCCCTGCCGGACGGCGCCGATCTGATCGACCGCGACGCGCTCATGGTCAGCGCCATGCTCGTCGATATCGCGCCTGAGGGCACGACGTTCCCAGCCTACAACACGCAGGGCAGCTATGTGCCCAAGACCATCACCAAGGGCGGTGCCTGGATGGGCGGCGGCCTGAGCAACTACGACTACGCCGAGCTCAACGCCACCGACGTCAGCTACAAGATCATCGCGCGCGGCTGGATGGACCTCTGCAACCCCAGCGCGGGTTATGACTCCGCCTCCGCAGACACGAAGGTCGCCCTCAAGGTCGGCGAGAACCACGACTACACCATCTACCTGCAGCCGAACGTCTACACCGTCAAGGAAGGTCACAAGCTCGCCCTCGTCATCTATACCTACGAGCCGGGCAAGGCCAACTATAGCCAGAACTATCAGATCACGCTCGACAACGCCTCCGTCAATGCCGAGATCCCCGTCGACGAGATCCCCGTCGTACCGACGATCCCCTTCACCGATGTTGCGAAGGACACCGAGCTCTATGACGCCGTGGATTGGGCGTACTTCAGCGAGCCGCAGATCACGGCCGGCGTGTCCGCGACCAGCTTCGCACCGGAGCGCACCTGCACCCGTGCCGAGATCGTCAGCTTCCTGTACCGTCAGGCCGGTGAGCCGGATGCGTCCGGCGTGACCCTGTCGTTCACGGACGTGGACGAGGGCGCCTACTACACCGATGCGGTCAAGTGGGCGGTCTCCACCGGCGTGACCGCCGGTACGAGCGCCACGACCTTCAGCCCCAACGCCACGTGCACCCGCGCGCAGGCCGTTACGCTGCTCTATAACGCAGCCGGTGCGCCGGACGTGTCCGGCCTGACGCTGAGCTTCGCGGATGTGGCGGAGGACACTTACTACGCCGATGCGGTCAAGTGGGCATTGTCCACCGGCATCACCGCAGGCACGGGCAGCACCACCTTCAGCCCCGACGCACCCTGCACGCGCGGCCAGATCGTGGTCATGCTCTACCGCGGCGAGCAGGCCTGAGCGCCGTCCCCCGCACAGAGCCGTTCCGATAACAGAGATATAAACGGGGCAGCGCCCATCGCAAATGCGATGGGCGCTGTTTTTTTGCCGGTGAATGATACTATCAAGTGCAACAGAAAAAAAGAAAAGAAGTTCATACGAATCTCTGGTAGGGAGAACGCGATCGTTTCTGCTCTCAGTGCATTCCCTCCGCAGTTGGTCAAAACGATCACCTGCGACAGGTGAACGGAATTTGCGAACTGGCGCAAGATCGAGCAGCGGCTTGGTTGCGAAGTGTATTTTGCCGATCCGTACTGTGCATGGCAAAAGGGCACGAATGAAAACGCAAACGGCTTGCTTCGAGCGTTTTATCCGAAGGGCAGGAATCTGTCGCGTATCGCTCCTGCCACGCTAAAATGAAACCTGGCGCTTATTAACGCCAGGCCTCGTAAGGCTCTTAATTTCCGTTCTGCTCAGGAATTGTGGGACTTTGAACTTGCTTCCTGTTGCACTTAGTTTGACAATTCACTGCCGCGATAGCGGCTGAAAAACCGCTGAATCAGATTCGAGGTGGGGCTTGCTCCCTCGAGCTTCCGCTTATTTGCGGAGATGCACTTATGTGGAATGCAAAGAGCTGAAATACAAGTGCCCGCCTCCAAAGTCAAGGCTTTGGAGGCGGACACGATTGCTTGCTTTATCCGGCTCGGAACAGCCGCCGGTACTCGCGCGGGCTGCAGTAGCCTGCTGCGCACTGCGAAAAAGCGTCGCCGAGAAACAGCCTGTTCGTGCAGATCTCGATGATGGAAAACCGCTCGTCCGGCGCGGCGGCCAGGATGCGGATCTCAGCGTCGAGCAGCGGACGGTATTCCGCCTCGCAGGCGTCCGTGATGCACATATCCGGCTGCCAGCAGAAGGTCTGCTGCACATCGCAGCCGCAGATGACGGCGTCAAAGGCGGCACCGTCTCGGATCGCGTGGTCAATGTACGTTCGCAGGGTCATGGTCATTCTCCTCCCGTGTCTATGTTGTGTTTCTGTTTTCTCCCTTTTACCACAGTATAGCACACGCGAAGTCCGATAATCAGGACAGTGATGGGGAAGATGCCGTTAATCCCGCACTGTACGCAGCCAGGCGATCTCCTGCGCGTACCCGGCGTCGTCGTTCGGTGTCTCGAGGATGAACGGCAGCTCCGCCAGCGCGGGGTGCCGGGTGACGTGCACGAGCGCCTCCGGCGGGATACAGCCGTCGAGGAGCTTTGCGTGCCGGTCCTTATGGCTGCCGCAAGGGTTCAGGCTGTTGTTGAGATGCACGGCGTGCAGGCGCCCAAGCCCGATCACGCGGTCAAACTCCGCAAGCACACCGTCGAGGTCGCCGGCAATGTCATATCCCGCGTCCCAGATGTGGCACGTGTCGAGACAGATGCCGATATGTTCCCGAAGCTCCACGCGGTCGATGATGGCGCGCAGCTGCTCAAAGCGTCCGCCGACCTCGCTGCCCTTTCCGGCCATGGTCTCGAGCAGGACGGTCGTGGTCATGCCGGGGAAGAGAACCTCGTTGAGCAGTGCAGCGATCTTCTCGATGCCAACGTCCACGCCCTGACCGACGTGACTTCCGGGGTGAAAATTATAGAGCTGGCCGGGTGTGTGCTCCATGCGCTGCAGGTCGTCAGCGAAGGCCATGCGCGCAAATTCCGCCACGTTTGGCTTGGCTGCGCATGGGTTGAGCGTGTACGGCGCGTGCGCGACCAGCCGGTCGATGCACGCGCGGGCACATTCGGCGTGAAAGGCCGCGATGTCCGCTTCTTCAATGGGCTTTGCGCTGCCGCCGCGGGGATTGCGTGTGAAGAACGCGAACGTGTTCGCGCCCAGCGCCTCCGCGCGCTGCGCCATGGCGAGATACCCGCCAGCGGAAGAGATGTGACAGCCGATCCGGAACATACGATCACCTCAAAAGAATGGATGCCACCATCATAGCACACCGCGCGGCAGCTGCCAAGCTTGCCACCGCGGCGCGGATGGTGTATCCTGTCCCCAAGGGGGGATAGGCAATGCAGCCGTATGAACTCATTCGCTCCGGCCGCCGCACATTGGCGCTCGAGCTGCGCGGCGGGCGTGTGATCGTGCGCGCGCCGTACCGGACACCGCAGGTGACGATCGACCGTTTTGTTGCGGCGCACGCCGACTGGATCGCACGCGGACTGGAAAAACAAAACGCCCGTGCCGCCGCGCATCCGGAGCCGACGGATGTCGAGCGGGAAGACTATATCCGGCAGGCGAAAGCTTACCTGCCGCAGCGCGTGGCGTACTATTCCGAGCAGATGGGCCTGTGCCCGACGCAGGTACGCATCACGGGCGCGCGCACGCGTTTTGGCAGCTGCAGCTCGCAGGGGCACATCTGCTTTTCATGGCGGCTGATGCAGTACCCGCCGGAGGCGATTGACTACGTCGTCGTGCATGAGCTTGCGCACCTGCGCTATATGAATCATGGCGCGGAGTTTTATGCGCTCATCGCGCGCTATCTGCCGGACTGGAAGGCCCGCCGCGCCCTGCTGCGGGCATGAAAAGCGCACCGGAGGATGTTGCATCCTCCGGTGCGCCTTGCTTTAGAGCGGAAGCTTGAAAAAAGCTTTGCACCGCTCACACTGATAGGTCGCGGTGCGGCCGTCACTGCATACAAAGTGTGCGCGAAAGCCGCAGCTTGGGCAAGTTTGCTCAGGCATCTTCTTACCTCCGTATTTATCGATTTTGCTGGTAGTACAGATAGATTGGGCAGGTTTTCCGGTTGTCGCGTTTGCAGTAATTCTGATACTGATCATAGCTGATTGTGGTGTTTTTCAGCATACAGCAGTAGTCGCCCCATTTTTCGATGAAGTAATCACAGGCCATGCTGATACCTCATTGGCGGATCATGCGGCCGCCGCAATGCGGGCATGGGGTGGCCGATACGCGAATATACTCCGGAACGCGTCGGGCTTCTGTGTAACCGCAGCGTTCGCATTTAAAATAGATACTTGCCATAACGCCTTGCCTCCTTCAGTCAACGATGCCGCTGCCCTGACAATAGTAGCAGGTGCTGCCGTCGTACATGGTACCACAGCCGCCGCAGCGCGGACAGACTGCGCGCGCCACCCGGCGGGTCTTGCAATGAAACAGGTAATCTTTCATGATGTGTGCTCCCTTCGTGCAGATTATTTTGATTTGGATCAAAAGGTACTTTCAAACAGCCGGTTCAGGGCTTCGTAATAGTTGTATTCATCCTGATATGCGGCCTCATCGACGCCGATCATGGCGTTTGCCAGAGAGCCGCTCAGGGATTGGCTCTCTTTCCTCTGCTCAGCTTTGTTCATTTGCCCGGTCAGTTTGCTTTCGCCGTAATAGCGGATGGACAGAAATGCACTTTTCCCCTGTACGCGGATGGTGAGACAGTACTTGAAATAGTCATTGGTGTGCTCTGTATTTGCGATGATCAGGCAGTCTGCCTCTGTCCGGCGAAGCACACCACCGGACAGCAGCTTTGCATCGCAGACTGTGATCGGAAGGCCGTACTCTTTTTCGTTGACCTCCAGAATGCGCGCCTTAACCGTGGAAAGTTCGATGCCCACACCATCTTGGATGATGTAGCCGCCGTTTTCCTGCGGCACTTTCAGATCGCTTGCCTTGACGACTGAGTCGAGTGTTCCCGAGCTGCCGATATGCGGCAGGACGAAGAAGAACACCAGCCCAAAGGCAATAAAAATGATTGTTCCCATATTTCTTTCCTCCTGAATTTTCGATCCTGAAATCGGTAATTCGATTATAAACGCTATTTTTTCGTGTGTCAAGATGAAAAAACGATTTGAAGAACGTTTGAAAAACGCATCGACTCCTTATGATGGTAACAGGAGGCGAGACTATGCAACTGGACTATCATGAAATTGGGCAGCGCATTGCGCGCCGCCGCCGCGCGCTGAATCTCCGTCAGGCGGAGGTGGAGGAAATGGCCGACCTCGGCTACAAGTACCTCTCGAACATTGAGCGCGGCATCTCCATTCCATCGACAGAGGTCATCATGCGGCTGGCTGTCGCGCTGGATACGACGCCAGATGCATTTCTGGTCGGTGCGGTGCAGCCGGATGACGGCGAGCGCTGGCGTGCGGTCGCTCAGCAGCTGCGCGCGCTTACACCCCGGCAGCTGGAGCTGGCGAGCGCACTCATTGCCGTGGCCGCTCAACAGAAGCTGGATTGATTTTTGCAGGCATTGCGTATACAATATATGGCCGGAAACTAAGGAGGGATGTACCATGAAGCAGGCAATCGCGCTGGCCGGTGGCGGCACGAAGGGCGCGTATCAGGTCGGCGCGTGGAAGGCGATGCGGGAGCTGGGCATCCCGTTTGATATCGTTACGGGCACGTCCATCGGCTCGGTCACGGCGGCACTGATGGTGCAGGGTGATTTTGACTGTGCGTGGGATCTCTGGACCCACATCACGGAAGAGCAGATCATGCTTGAGCGCGACGACGCCACGCCGCACGAAAAGCGCGAGCTGGCAGCACTGGCCGAGCACCCGGAGCAGCTCATCGCGCGGGTGAAAGACTGGGCGGATCTCAACCGCCGCACGGTGGACATCACGCCGTATCGCGCGCTTGTGCACCAGTATCTCGACGAGGCGCGCTTTTTCGCTTCTCCGGTGGATTTTGGACTCATGACGGCGCGTTTCCCGTCGTTTCAGCCGGTCGAAGTGCGCAAGCAGGACATTGCGCCCGGCTATCTGCCGCAGTGGATCCTCGCGTCGTCGGCGTGCTATCCGATGTTTCCGATGTGCGAGATCGACGGGCAGAATTACCTCGACGGCGCGTATTCGGACAACCTGCCGATCGGAACGGCATTTCGCCTTGGCGCCGACCGCGTCATCGCCATCGGGCTCAAGCCGGAGACGCCGGAGAAAAAATACGCGAACCATCCGCTTGTGACCTATATCGCCCCGGCGGAGCCGCTGGGCAAGTTGCTGGAGTTTGACCCTGACGCACTGCGCCGCAGCATCGCCCTCGGCTATACGGACACGCTGCGCGTGCTCGGCAGCTATATTGGCCGGACCTATACGTTTGAGCCGGACGGACAGACGCTGCTCGAGAGCGTCGCGCGCGACTATCTGCTCTGGCTGCTGCGCCGGGAGCTGACGCCGCCGGATTCCATGCTGGATTTTTTCCGCAGCGACACGCCGCTGACCGACCGCATCCTCAGCGATCAGCATAGTGACCTGACGGCCTGCGCGTTCGCGGGCCTGGAATGTGTGCTGGAGGCGTGTGCCTACCCGCGCGGGGAGATCTATGATCTCAAGCTCCTGCTGCCGGAGCTGGCCATGCGGCTGGCGGAGGACGAGGACACCCCGGCGCTCGAGCGTGCGCACGCGTTGTGCACGTCGCTGGGAAGCGAGCATTTCTTCACGCAGCTGGCTCCGCTCACGCCGCGCTATGACGCGAAGGATATCTTCCTCGCCACGCTTACGCTCTATCTGCGCGAGCAGACGGCCTGACGGTCAGGTTTTTGTTGCACTTGCGGGAAAAATCGGGTATACTATCTAAGTTTGATATTTGAAAGAACAACAGAGGAGCGGACTATGGATCTGAAACAGGAAATCGAGCGCCGCCGGACGTTTGCGATCATCTCGCATCCGGACGCCGGCAAGACGACGCTCACGGAAAAGCTGCTGCTGTACGGCGGGGCCATCCAGCTCGCCGGCTCGGTCAAGGGCAAGGCAACCGCGCGCCACGCGGTTTCGGACTGGATGGAGCTCGAAAAACAGCGCGGCATCTCCATCACGTCGTCGGTCATGCAGTTTGAATACGAGGGCTATTGCATCAACATCCTCGACACCCCGGGCCACCAGGACTTTTCGGAGGACACCTACCGCACGCTCATGGCGGCGGACAGCGCCGTTATGGTCATTGACGCAGCCAAGGGTATCGAGCCGCAGACGCGCAAGCTCTTCAAGATCTGCGCCATGCGCCACATCCCGATCTTCACATTCATCAATAAGCTCGACCGTGAGGCCCGCGACCCGTTTGAACTCATGGAGCAGCTGGAAAACGAGTTTGGCATCGGCACTTATCCGGTCAACTGGCCGATCGGCTGCGGGCACGACTTCAAGGGCGTGTTCGACCGCGACCGCCGCGAGATCCTGGCGTTTCAGGAGTTCCACCGCGGGCAGAACAAGATCCGTCCCATCGAGTGCGAGCTCACGGACATCGAGCGGCTCGGCGAGCTGATTGGCCCGCGCCAGCGCGAAAAGCTGACCGAGGACATCGAGCTGCTCGACGGCGCGGGCTATGCCTTTGATCTCGACGAGGTGCGCGCCGGCCGGCTCAGCCCGGTGTTTTTTGGCTCTGCGCTGACGAATTTCGGTGTGGAACCGTTCCTGGAAAACTTCCTGCACATGACGATGCCGCCGCTGCCGCGCACGACATCGGACGGTGTGGTCGATCCGATGCAGCCGGCGTTTTCCGCGTTCGTGTTCAAGATCCAGGCGAACATGAACAAGGCCCATCGCGACCGCATCGCCTTCATGCGCATTTGCTCGGGCAAGTTCGAGCGCGATCATGAGTATCTGCACGTGCAGGGCGGCAAGACGCTCAAGCTCGCGCAGCCGCAGCAGCTCATGGCGCAGGAGCGCGCCATCATCAACGAGGCCTACGCCGGCGACATCATCGGTGTATTTGACCCCGGTATTTTCTCCATCGGCGACACGATCTGCGATCCGAAGATGCGCGTGCGCTTCGAGGGCATTCCCACGTTCGCGCCGGAGCACTTCTCCGTTATTTCCCAGGTGGACACCATGAAGCGCAAGCAGTTTGTCAAGGGCGTCACGCAGATCGCGCAGGAGGGCGCCATCCAGATCTTCCATGAGCCGAACAGCGGCATGGAGGAGGTCATCGTCGGCGCGGTCGGCGTGCTGCAGTTTGAGGTGCTGGAGTACCGGCTCAAGAATGAATACAACATCGACATCCGCCGCCGCGATTTGTCGTATTCCTATATCCGCTGGATCACGAGCGAGGGCACCGACCCCACGGCGCTCAACCTCGCCTCGGACACGAAGTGGGTGCAGGACTTCCGCGGTCACAACCTACTCATCTTCAACAATGAGTGGAGCATCCGCTGGGCGGAGCAGAAAAACCCCGGCCTGACGCTGGCAGAGTTCAGCACGAATCAGGACGACGAGGCATAAGATCGTACAGGGCCATCCGAGCGGATGGCCCTGTTTCTAAAATATTACCTTGACACACATAGTAATTTGTGTTTTAATGTACGCAAAGGAGGCGAACGGCTTGGCGGAAACGACCATTCGCAGTGACCTGATCCGCGGCAGTATTGACGCGATGCTTCTGCAGGTGCTCAGCGCGCACGACAGCTATGGATATGAGATCATCAAGACGATCGCGCAGCGCACCGGCGGACGCTATGAGCTCAAGGAACCGTCGCTCTATACGAGCCTCAAGCGCCTGGAGCGGGACGGCTGCGTACAGAGCTACTGGGGCGACGCCTCACAGGGGGCGCGCCGGAAGTATTACCGCATCACGCCAGCGGGTACGGCTTTGCTGTATGATGCAGTGGCGCAGTGGCGCGCGGCGCGGGATATCATTGACTGTGTGCTGATCGGAGGCGAGGAACATGGATGAACTCAGAGCCTATGTGGACGCGCTCTTTGCGCACCGGGGCGACACCCCGGAAAACCGCGACCTGAAAGAAGAGATCTACGGCAATCTGGCCGCGCGGCGCGATGATCTGATTGCGCAGGGCGTGCCGGCGTCGGAGGCCGTGCGCGCGACAAAAGCGCAGCTGCCGTCGCTCGACGGAGTGCTGGGTACGGGCGTGCGCGTCCGTGCACAGCAGTGGCGTGCCGGACGGATGCAGTCGCTCCTGCTGGCGAGTGTGATCGTGTGGATCCTCACGATCCCGACGCTGCTCGTGCGCGCCGGGGCCGCCTGTCTGGCAGCGTTTGTGCCTGTGGTGGTGTTTGGCATTTTGTATTTGCGCCGCCGGCGGGACGATCCGGCGGAGATTATGACCGTGGACACGGCGCAGCTGCACCGGGAGTACCGGCGTGTGTGGCTGGTTTGGGGCGTGTTTTTCCTTGTGTGCGTGGGCGCGGCGAGCGCGGTGCTGTTTGCCGGCAATGTGTGGTTTTCGCAGCCAGTGCGCATCGACGGGCCGTATGCGCTCGGCGTCGCGGCGGCGCCGTATTATCTTGCGCTGAGCACGATCGCGTACCCCATCGCGGCCGGGACATTTCCACGCCTGCTCGCGCAATGTGAAGGAGGAGAGACGAATGCAGCGTAAAAATATCTGGATCGTATCCTTACTGGTGCTGGGCGCTGTGCTGCTAGCGGCCATTGCGTTCTGGCTCCTGCCCGCGCAGGAGCGGCAGCAGGAGCAGACACGCGCGGCACAGACGGATGCGCGCACGCACGACTTTTCCGCGGTGCTCGCGTATGCAAGCCCCTATGTCGGCGATAACAGCAACACCGTGAACCTGTTTTACCATCTGCCGCTTGGCGATATGCCCTCGCGCTTTGAGATCGAAAATGACGCGCGGCTGTGCGTTCGCTATCAGGCTGCGGCCGCAGAAATCGGCACGGACAAGGTTCGGCGCGACCTGATTTATGATTCTGCGGCGGCGTTTGCGCTCATCGACAATCTCAGCGTGGTGTGCTATGAATTTTCCGACGGCAGCTATGTTTTTACCCGCGCGCAGATGGAGGCAGTGCTCGGCGCGCCGCTGTCCGCGCTGCGCGACGGTACGGCCATGCACGATCGGGTGCAGGCACGGCTGGAGGATGCGGATTTTGTGGCGGCATTCTATGCTCAGACACAGTGACAATCTGAGATGTCCCCGGCGCGGAGAGATTCCGCGCCGGGGACATCTTGTCTCTGCAAAATTGTCCGTTTGCCGTCAGGATGCGACGGCTTTTTTTGTAGCGGCTGTGTATACTGGTGTCAAACGAAAGCAAAGGAGGATGCATCCGTGAAAAAACTCCGCTTTGTGATCCTTGTCATGCTCATCATGCTGCTGCTGTGTTCGGCTGCGCGCGCGGTTCGGCCGCAGCCCGCCGCGCGGCCGGTACAAATGCAAAAACCTCCTGCACAGCAGGAGGTTTTCCCATATGTATGGATGCTTAGAACAGATCCTCGACCACTTTCTCCGGCGGGACTTCCAACAGCGCGGGATTGTGCATATACATCTTCATGTACTTGAATGAAGAGGCATAATAATACCCGTCGCATACGCGCTCGTCCATGACGGCCATGAAGTCAATGTACTTGCGCTCGACTGGCTTGCCCTCGCGGTCGAGCTCGACCGCCTTGCGCTTGGCACCGAAGGCGATGAACATCGGCAGATTGCCGAAGTTGTACAGATGGTGATAGATCGGCGGGATGCCGAGCGAGCCCATGTCGGTGATGATCATCGAGCCGTGGAAGGGGCTGGCGTCGAGGAGCTTCTGCGGGATGACGCCGAAGTAATCCATCACGCGCAGGCAGCCGATGGCGAAACGCAGCAGGAAACGCGGCAGTTTGATGAGCGCGCCGGCGACCTGTTCGGTGTTGTTGTCCTGATCGCCGTACTTGATCTCGTCGATCTTCTCGTTCATCTTGCGGTAGACGTCGAAGATCGTGTCCGTCGGGGCAAAGACGGCCTTGATGGTCGTCTCGTTCGAGGTGGTGGACATACTGCGGCGCACGGTCAGCACGACCTCGATATTGTTGCGCGCATAGATGCGCCGGCCGGCCACGAAGCGGTTGATGCCGGGGCGGAGGGAGACCATGCGGATGTAGGCCGCAATGAACAGGTGCAGGTAGCCGAGGCCCTTGTAGCCCTCGAGACGCTTTTGCCGCAGCCAGCGGTCGGTGTTCGTGATCTCGATGCAGTCCTCAAACTGGTTGCAGGCGTCGTTTTTCATGGGCATGATGTAGGGCATAAACTTGTAAAACGGTGCAAGGGATTGGATCAGGCGGCCGTCCTTGCGGTCGCCGAAACGGCGTTTGCTCTCCATATGAAAGTACCTCCGAATATGCGAATAAAGTTCAAAATTTTTAACTTTAGCAAAAACATTATAGGCTATTTCCGGCATAATAGCAAGGGAAAAAACATTTTAAATGTTGAAATCTTGGATTTCCCAACATTTTTTCGCTTTTCGCATCAGAAATTTTGAATGCTCCCATCACGAGAAATCATGCAAAAACGAAAACGTTAATTTTTCGTCAATGACGTGAAAAAGCTAGCAATATCAATAGTTTTTTAACACACAGGTGTTTGAATTTTGACAGACAATTTTGGGCAGTTTCACTTGATTAACGGCTGTAAATAAGGTAAAATACCTACATTATGTAGAAACAGTTCGTGTATACGGGCGTTGCGCGGCATAATAACAGATTGATTCGTAGGGAGGTGTACGGATGTCATTTGAGGCGATAACAACGATCAGTGACGCAGAAAACCAGGCCAGGCAGATCAAAGCCGACGCGCAGGCAGCCGCTGCGGCGGCGGTGGAAGCGGCCCGGGCCGAGGGAAAGGCAGCGATAGAGGCTGCTGTCGGCAAGGCGCAGCAGGAGCTGCAGACGCTGCGGGCCAAATCGGATGAAAAGGCGAAGGCGGATGCGGAAACGCTGGCGGCGGAGACCAAGAATAAGGAAGCTGCCATGCGCATCAAGGCCAAGGCCAATCTGGATCGGGCTGCATCACTCATCGTGGAAAGGATCGTGAACGGCTGATGGCCATTGTACACATGAAAAAGCTGCGGCTCATGGTCGTTCGCCGGCAGAAAGATGAGCTGCTCCGGGATCTGATGCTGCTTGGCTGCGTACAGATCTCGGAACCGGACGCACTGCTTGCGGATGCGGAGGCTGCCACGGTCCTGCGTCAGGAGAGCGGCAATGTGACGGAGGTGCGCAGTGAACTCACGCGCCTGACCGCCGCGCTTAAGCTGCTTGACAAGTATGCGCCGGTCAAGTCCAAGCTGCTCAGTTCCCGGCCGGAGGTCACGGAGGCTGATTTCCTGGATGACGGTGCGTACCGTCAGGAGCTGGATGCAGTTGCACAGCTCGAGGAACTGGAGGCGGCTGTGCGCCGGCTCAACGGCGAAGAGGCCAAGCTCCGCAGCAATATGGAAGCCCTGCGCCCGTGGCAGACGCTCGACCTGCCGCTGGATCTGGGTGAAACCATAAGAACCCGCATTTCTCTTGGTATGCTGCCTGCGGCGGTGGATCTTGCCGAGGCCGCCAAGGCGCTGGCAGACGCTGCGCCCGAGTCGCAGTTGTATGAGATCTCTTCGGACAAGGAACAGCACTATGTGCTGCTCATTTGTCTGAAAGAGGAGTTGACGGAAGCCATTACGGCGCTGCGCGCGTTCGGCTTCACGCTGGCGAACCTCAGCGGCACGCCGGGCACGGCAAAGCAGAACATTGAGGAGGCGCAGCAGCAGATTGCGGACATCATCCGCAAGCGCGAGCAGGCGGAGACGGACATCGCCGCCTTTGCCCCGCACCGGGATGCGTTTAAGCTCTGCATCGACCGCGCGAGCGTGAAGCTCGGCCGCGCGGAGGCGGAGGAGCGCCTCGTCGGCACAGAGAGCGTCGTGTGTATGCGCGGCTGGCTCACGGCACCGGAGGAGGGTAAGCTCACCGCAGTGCTCGCAAAGTATGACTGCGCCTGGGATCTGGCCGATCCCACGGAGGACGAGTACCCCGAGGTGCCGGTCAAACTCAAAAACAACAAATTTACCGAACCGCTGAACATGGTCACAAACATGTACAGCCTGCCGGCATACGGCACGGTGGATCCGAACCCGCTCATGGCGCCGTTTTTCATCTTGTTCTACGGTATCATGATGGCGGACATGGGTTACGGCCTTGTGATGATGATCGCGGCGCTCATCGCGCTCGGTAAGATGAAGCCCAAGCGCGGCAGCAAGTATTTCTGCGAGCTGCTGCTCGCCTGCGGCGTGTCGACGTTCCTGCTCGGCATCGTGACGGGCGGCTTCTTCGGAAACGCCGTGCCGACGATCGTGAATATGTTCGG
>DBFWVW010000006.1:0-21111 GCA_048217285.1 Oscillospiraceae bacterium | reverse complement strand
CACTGTACCCGAGATCAAAAAACAGCAAAGGAGGCTGCACGTCATGAATCGAACCAAAAAAGCGGGCCTGTCCGTGAAGTCGGGCCTGTCGCTGATGTGCATTGTCTGCCTGCTTTGCGGCTTATTGTGCGGATTTTTCTGGCTCGCCGGTGAAAACTCGGCGTTGGCCGCCGGGCCGGACGGCAGCGCGCTGGCGGCAAAGGCAGTCGTGAGCGGGGATGTGTCTCTGGCCGCGCCCGAGCGCGATGAGAAGCTGGCGGTGCAGGCTGCCGCGCAGGCGACCTCGCCGGTTGTGCGCACGGTCGCCGTTGGCATGGATGCCGGCGATTACACCGAGACCGTCACCTGCGACTACACGCCCGTGTACGTAAATGACCGTTTCGGCGGCTATTGCTACGTGCTCGACGATGCGGTCTGGCTCCCGGCGGATGCGTTCGCCGAGATGCTCGGTCTAGAGAGCGAGACGGTCACCGATGGCGACACCGAGACTGTCACGGTCGACGGTGCGGACATCACGGCGACCTACGGCGCGACGTATTACACGGCCAACGGCCGCTGGTTCTACGCGCCCGACGGCGTGTATGCCCTCGATGGGGAAGTGGTGCTGCCGCTGACGGATCTGGAGAAGATCTTCGGCGTCACGGCCGCGTTCAGCGCGGACAGCACCAGTCTGCGAGTTGACGCGTCCGGGCAGCAGCTGCTTGAGAGCGGCGAGAGCTATTACGGCGCTCGCGATGTCTACTGGCTCAGCCACATCATCAATGCCGAGGCCGGTAACCAGCCCATGGACGGGCAGATCGCGGTCGGCAATGTCGTGCTCAACCGCGTGGCGGACGAGCGTTTCCCCAACAGCGTCAAGGAGGTCGTGTTCGACCGGCGCGGCGGTGTGGCGCAGTTTTCGCCCACGGCCGACGGGCGCATCAGCCTCGCGCCGGACGAGGATGCCGAGCTTGCGGCAAAGCTTGCCTTTGAGGGATATGCCCCGGTGGGTGAGAGCCTGTATTTCATCAATCCCTCGGCCTGCAATGCCTCGTGGTTCAACAGCAGCCTGACCTATACGGCCACGATCGGTGACCACGCTTTTTACGCATAATAGCTGCACAGGCAGTGTTCCCGCCCGCACAGGTTTCTGTGCGGGCGGTTTTTCGCGACGTCACGCACTCTGGCAATTTCATTCCTGCGCTTACGCTCGACCAGCAGCGCGGCAGGGGACGGACATTTCCTCCCGCGTCTCGCGCCATCCCCGCCCGGGGCTGGACGCGCGCCGGAGAATGTGATAAGATGACGGCAACCCATCATTTTCGGAGGCAAGCATGGACGAACTGCTGCGCGCGGGCTTTGCCGCGCTGGGTCTGCCGCTCGATGCGGCGGCGCTGACCCGTTTTCAGACATATTACACGCTCCTCGACGAGCGCAGCAAGGTCATGAACCTGACGGCCATCCACGGCGAGACGGACGTGGCGCAGCTGCACTTTCTCGACTCGGCGGCCCTGCTGACGATTGAGCCGCTGGCCGGCAAATCGGTCATTGATGTCGGCACCGGCGCGGGCTTTCCCGGCCTGCCTCTGAAGATCGCGCAGCCGGACATTTCGCTCACGCTGCTCGACAGCCTGGATAAGCGCGTGCGCTTTCTTGGGGATGTCTGCGCAGTGACCGGCCTCACGGACGTGACGTGCCTGCACGCGCGCGCCGAAGAGGCGCCGGAGCTGCGCGGCCGGTTCGACGCGGCGGTCTCGCGCGCGGTCGCGCGGCTGTACCTGCTGTGCGAGCTGTGCCTGCCGTTTGTGCGCACGGGCGGCATGTTCCTGGCCATGAAGGGGCCGGACTGCGCCGAGGAGCTCGACGAGGCGCGCAGCGCCATCCGCAAGCTCGGCGGCACCTATGAGCGCACGGTCTGCTACACCATCCCCGGCACAGACGTGACGCACAGTGTCGTCGTCATTCGCAAGACGGCGCCCACGCCGCCGAAATATCCCCGCCGCTGGGCGAAGATGCAAAAGGAACATTTATAAAGCAAGCGCCCGACGCAGTCTGCGTCGGGCGTTCCGTATTTGTGCGTTTGCTCAGCCCAGCACCTCTGCCAGCAGGGTCAGCAGCGCATCGACCTGCGCGTCCGTTGTGGCCCACGAGGTCACGAACCGCACGGCTTGGTGCGTCTCGTCCACACGGGCGGTCGTGTAAAATGCCGCCTGTTCCTGCAGGCGCGCGATCCGATCATCCGGCAGGACGGGGAAGATCTGGTTTGTCGGCGAGGGCACGTACATCGGCACGCTGCGCGTGCCGCCGGGGTTATGATAAGCCCCGGCGGCAGGCGTTGTCAATGCATGACGCCGCTTTTTCCGCCTCGAATGAAATCCGGCTTTTTCTTGTCTAAAGACAAGGAAGGATGTTTTCCGCAGCTTCTGTGTTTTGCGCTTTGAGCGGCAACAGAGCCGCGGGGGAGCTCGAGGGGGGGTAAGACCCGCCTCGAATGAAATCTGGCTTTTTTTCTTGTCTAAAGACAAGAAAAAAAGCCGGCAGCTTTCGCTGCCGGCCAGCCCGCCAATGCCGTGTGAGCCCAGTTACAACCTGCACAAGAAGGCAGGTGGGTCGCCTCTCTGCTGTTTCTCTGCTTCCAACGTCCAACCGGCATCTTTCAGCCGGCCGGGAGGCCTGCAATCCGCAGCGGAAGTTCTGGCATCCCTTATCAGAGATGTGGGTTTAAATGGGCTCCGAGCACCCAGTCGTGCTCCACGCACACAGCAGGACTTATTCCCATGCTATGCGCCGCGCGGGAACTTATTCCTCCGCGCCGCCGTCAGAATCTTCGTCCTCGTCGGCGAAGATCTCCTGCATATAGTAATTGTACACCTTGTCCAGCTCGTCGTCATCGTCGATGGAGCCGAAGAGCTCCTCGCCGTTTTCCTCCATGATCTTGAGCAGGATGATGCCGAAATCGGGGTCGTCCTCGTCCATATCGGCGGGGAGCGCCGCGAGATAGTCCTGACCGTCGAGCTCGAACTCGTTGAGCACTTCCAGCTCAAACTCGTTGCCGTCCTCGTCCTCGATCGTCAGATAATCGCTGCCGAATGCTTCACTCATTGGGGTGTCCTCCAGTCGTGATCGTTTTCTGATTTCAGTGTACCCCATCCGGTGTGTAAAATCAAGTCTTTTTACGACCCCAGATCCTCCAGCAGCAGCAAAAGCTGCTCCTGACTGCCGACGGTGATGCCGCCGCGCAGCAGTTCCTGGTCGGCGCGGCGCAGTCCGGCGACCTCGATGCCGGTCACCTGCAGGGGCTTGCGGTCGGCATCGGAGGCGAACACGCTCACATAGCCCTCGTAATCCCGCAGGATATATTCCGCCTGCGCACCGTCGTAGGACGTGGCCGGTGCGTCCGCGCCCGGCTGCTGCAGGGAGGAGAATGCCGCCCCCGCGACGAACGGCGACACGGCGCACAGCGCCGTCACGACCGTCAGTGCCAGCGTTCGTTTCATATGCCTCGCTCCTTTCACCGGAAAGTTTGTCCAATGCGCGCACATTTCATACCTGCCGGACAAAAACGCGCGAAAGACTATCCCAGGTTGACAGAGTGTGTTATAATATCATTTAACCGTTTTTATGCGCTGAATATCGACCGGGTTTTTGGCCCGCTAACGTGTATTATCAGGGAGGTGCGTCACTGCCTATGGCAAAACGACCGAAATCATCATCTGCCCCGCGCGCGGCTCAGGCCGCGGATGCGACCGTGAGCGTTGCGGGCGCCATCCTGCGCGTGCTCGGCACGATCTTGCTGATCGTGCTCGTCACGGGGCTGCTGTTTTTGTGCATCTTCGCGTACTATGTGAAAAACTGCCTGTCTACGGACCTCGACGTGCAGCTCTCGGACTTCACGGTCTCGCTCTCGAGCTCGATCCTGTATGAGGACGCCGACGGCAACTGGCAGAACCTCACGAACCTCTCGAGCACGGAAAACCGCGTCTGGGTCGACTATGCCGACATTCCCAAGGACATGGAGCACGCGGCCGTCGCCATCGAGGACAAGCGCTTTTACAAGCACAAGGGCGTCGACTGGTACCGCACGACGGGCGCGTTCATCAATATGTTCCTGTCGATGAAAAACGACTTCGGCGGTTCGACCATCACGCAGCAGCTCATTAAAAACCTCACCAAGCAGGACGACATCACCGTGCAGCGCAAGCTGCTTGAGATCTTCCAGGCGCTCGAATTCGAGAAGTCCTATGATAAGGAAGAGATCATGGAGTGGTACCTGAACATCGTCTACTTCGGCGAGGGCTGCAACGGCGTCTATACCGCCGCCGAGACCTATTTCGGCAAGGAACCGAAGGATCTCACGCTCGCCGAGTGCGCG
Source organism: Oscillospiraceae bacterium (assembly GCA_048217285.1). GTDB lineage: Bacteria > Bacillota > Clostridia > Oscillospirales > Oscillospiraceae > CAG-103. The sequence goes on along the minus strand of DBFWVW010000006.1, from coordinate 16,760 downwards.
AGCATCATCGGCATCACGAACAACCCCTCAAAATACGACCCCTTCATCAGCCGCGAGAACAACAAGACCCGGCAGGAGACGATCCTCAAGCAGATGTACGAGCAGGGCTACATCACGAAGGAACAGTACGACGAGGCCGTGGCGCAGGAGCTGGTGTTCGTGCGCAGCGAGTCCGAAGAGCCCACCCAGACCATCTACAGCTACTATGCCGAGGCCGTCATCAACGACGTGCTCAACGATCTGGTCGAGCAGAAGGGCGTCAGCCGCGACACGGCGCGCACGCTGCTCTATTCCGGCGGCTATCAGGTCTATTCCTGCTACGATGCGAGCATCCAGCAGGCGATCGACGACGTCTATACCGACCTCGATAATATGCCGCAGCGCCCGTCGGCCTCCGGCCAGCAGTTTGAGTCTGCCATCGTCATCATGGACCCCTACACCGGCGAGATCAAGGGTCTGTCCGGCGGCACCGGCAAAAAGACCATCAACTTCGGCACGAACCGGGCCACGCAGTCCAAGCGCCCGCCCGGATCGTCCATCAAGCCGATCGCGACCTACGGACCGGCCATGGAGCTCGGCCTCATCACGCAGTATACGCAGGTCAATGACGCGCCGGACATCAAGCTCTCCGGCACGAGCTGGTATCCGAAAAACTCCGGCGGCGGTAACTACGGTGTCGTCACCATCCGCGAGGCGCTGCAGCGCTCGCTCAACACCGTGTCGGCGCAGATTCTCGACAAGCTCACGCCGCGCGCGTCGTATGAGTTCCTCAAGGACAAGCTCGGCGTCACGAGTCTGGCGGAGTCCGACTGCGACTACGCGCCGCTCGCCCTCGGCCAGCTCACGAACGGCATCACCGTTCGCGAGATGACGCAGGCATATTCCGCCTTCGTCAACGACGGCGTGTTCACCTACGGCCGCACGTATTCTTATGTCAAGGATTCCAGCGGCGAGGTCGTGCTCGAAAATCCCGCGCGCACGATCGTGGCCTTCAAGGCCAACACCGCGTGGAACATGGCCGATATGCTCTGCAACGCCGTCAACAGCGGCACCGGCGGCGAGGCCCGCCTGACCGGTATGTCCGTCGGCGGCAAGACCGGTACGACCACGAACAACTGCGACCGCTGGTTCGTCGGCTTCACGCCGTACTATGTGGCCGCCGTCTGGACCGGCTACGATATGCCCGAGTATATGAACTTCTCCGGCAACCCCGCCGCCCAGATCTGGAAGCTCGTCATGGATCCGATCCATAAGGATCTGCCGACCAAGAGCTTCCCGACGCCGACCGTCGGCGCGCCGACCGGCATCTTCGGCAACTTCTCCGGCCGGTCGCAGGACACCGGTAAGGATGCGGACGACGCCGGCTGAGCCGCGCGCAAACGTGCAGTCCATCCCGTGTCCCCGCGCCGAAACGACAGCGCGGGGCACACGGTGTTGACAAAAAGATTGAAATGTGTTACAATTTGAAGACAGTGGTATCGGAGGTGTATCTCATTGGCAGCAAAATCGACCGAACTGTGCTACAAAGGCCATCCGCTGCGCCGTAAGGACAACCTGCTCTATTACGGCAGCATGGCCGACAAGTACATCATTATGATGCAGATTCTCGACACGAAACAGGTCAAAGACCTCGACGTGGCGACGCGGGTCTCCGTGCAGCTCCAGCTGACGGACCCGGATCTGAAATCCCGCGACCGTGTGGTCAAAAAGACAGAAAAGGACGGCCTGTACAACGCCATGGACGTGGCGGCTGTGTGGCTGGACCGCGCGCTCGCGAATAACTAAGCAAAGGATGATTCTATGGCGAAACGATTTCTGAAAACAGCCGTTGTCTCCGCGCTCTTCGCGCTTACGCTGGCCGTGTCGGCCTCCGCGTCGAGCGCCGGCGGCGCGACCACGACGACGGCCGTCAACTTCCGAACGGGCGCCGGAACAAATTACGGCATTATCTCCACGCTCCCGGCCGGCACCAACGTTGTGGTGTCCTCGCAGTCGCGCGGCGGCTGGGCCACGGTGGTCTATAACGGCACCGTCGGCTACATATCTTCCGATTACCTCAAGCGCGCCAATGAAATGGATGCCAGCTTCGGCACCGGCACGATCGACGGCAGCTATGTGCGCATGCGCTCCGGCGCGAGCACGAGCAGCTCCATCCTCGGCACCTACAACTCCGGCACGGCCATGACGGTCACCGGCGTCAACGGCGCCTGGTACAAGGTCAGCTACAACGGCACCACCGGCTATGTCCACTCGGACTATGTCTCGCTCTCGGGCGTGACGTCCAACGGCGGCGGCAGCACAGGCAGCTCCAACGGTTCGGTCAAGGGCAGCGATGTGCGTATGCGCTCCGGCCCGGGCACGAACTACTCCATCCTCGGTACCTACCAGAACGGCACGCCTCTGACCGTGACCGGCACGGAAAACGGCTGGACGAAGGTCACCATCGGCGGTGTGAGCGGCTACATTCGTTCGGACTATGTCTCCGGCGGCGGGGCCGACAGCAAGACCGGCTACATCAAGGGCACCGGCGTGCGTATGCGCGCCGCTGCGAGCACGACCAGCTCCATCCTCGGCGTCTACAACACCGGCACCGAGATGACCATCACCGGCGAGAGCGGCAACTGGTACAAAGTCAGCTACAGCGGCAAGGACGGTTATGTCAGCAAGGACTACATGACCACGACGAAGCCCGATAACGGCGGCGGCTCCACGAGCCAGACCGGCTACATCAAGGGCAACGACGTGCGTCTGCGTTCCGGCGCCGGCACGAACTACTCCATCCTCGGCACGTACAACAACGGCACGCCGCTGACCATTACCGGCACGAGCGGCAACTGGACGGCCGTCACGATCAACGGTGTCAAGGGCTATGTCAACAGCACCTATGTCACCACCACGAAGTCGGACGGCGGCAGCACCGGCGGCAGCACGTCCAGCTCCATCGGCGAGACGATCGTTGCCACGGCCAAGCAGTATATGGGCGCGCCGTATGTTTACGGCGGCATGAGCCCCTCGGGCTTTGACTGCTCCGGTTTTGTCAACTACGTGTACAAGCTCTGCGGCTATTCCATGAGCCGTGTGGCCAGCAGCATCTACAACAACAATGGCACCTATGTCGAGAAGGCCAACCTCCAGCTCGGTGACCTGGTGTTCTTTGCGAGCAACAGCTCCAGCATCGGCCACGTCGGTATCTACATCGGCAACGGCCAGTTCATCCACAGCAGCTCCGGCGCAGGCTGCGTCGTTATCAGCGACCTGAGCTCGAGCTACTACCTGAAGAATTACGTGGGCGCCAAGCGCATCGCGGGTTAACAGGAACATTTTGTCCCCCGGTGAACGACCGGGGGACATTTTTATGCTTGCGGCAGAATCGGGAATATGGTACATTGAGGAAAAGAAATTGTGTGTGTGTGAAAGGGTAGGTGAAGCCAATGCAGTGCCCCTACTGCAGACGAGATATCCCGGACGATGCGCTCTGGTGCCCCTATTGCGGCGCTGAGCAGGCGCCGCCGGACGGCTGGCAGGACGAAACGGCTCCGGTTGATGGCTGGCAGGATGATCGCGCCCCCGCCAACGACTGGGGCGATGCAGCCGAGCCTGCGGACGATACCTGGGCTGACGATCCGCCGGTGCCCGGCTGGGACGATGACGTGCCGTATGCGCCGGAGCCACGCGGCGATGCTCCGCGCAGCAAGGCGCTGCTCATTGTGATTTTTGCCGTGCTCGGTGTGGCGCTGATCGTGCTGCTCATTGCGCTCAATGTCAAGCCCAAACCGAAGGATCCTTCGGCGGCCGTGCCCCCGGCCGTGACGGCAACGGCAGAGCCCTCCGCCGCCCCGACGGAGACGCCCGCGCCCACGCCAACGCCGAGCCCGAAGCCGACCGAAAAGCCGGCCTCCGGCGGCTACATCCTGCCGGACAGCGCCACGCGGCTGCTCACACAGGCAGACGTGGCCGACCTCACGTGGGAGCAGTGCTGCCTTGCCCGCAACGAGATCTTTGCGCGCCACGGCCGCATTTTCCAGACGCGGCAGATCGCGGCCTATTTCGAGGCGCAGAGCTGGTATCGCGGCACGGTGCCCGGCGCGTCGTTCGATAACAATTCGCTCACGCCGACCGAGCGCGCGAACGCCGACTTCCTCGCAAACTATGAAAATGCCACATGGGGTCACTCGTATTACTGAGCAGAAAAAATCTCCGCAGCTTCGGCTGCGGAGATTTTTTGCATTCTTTTATTTACACGTTCGTCTCGGCGACGGCGGCGCGCAGGGCGTCGGTGCGGTCGGTGTCCTCCCAGCGGACGCCGAGCTCCTCGCGCCCCATGTGGCCGTAGGCGGCGAGCTGGCGGTAGATCGGGCGGCGCAGGTCGAGGTCGCGGATGATGGCCGTCGGCCGCAGGTCAAATACCTGCTGCACGGCAGCGGCGAGCTGCGCGTCCGGCACGGCGCCGGTGCCCTGCGTGTCGATGAGCACGCTCACGGGCTCGGCCACGCCGATGGCGTAAGCCAGCTGCACAAGGCAGCGCTTGGCAAGGCCCGCGGCCACGATGTTCTTGGCCACGTAGCGCGCGGCGTAGGCGGCGCTGCGGTCCACCTTCGTCGGGTCCTTGCCGGAGAACGCGCCGCCGCCGTGCGGGGCGCTGCCGCCGTAGGTGTCGACGATGATCTTGCGGCCGGTCAGGCCGGAGTCGGCCTGCGGTCCGCCGACGACGAAGCGGCCGGTGGGATTGATGAGGTAGCGGGTGTCGTCATCGAGCAGCTCGGCCGGGATGGTCGGGCGGATGACGAGCGCGATCATGTCCTCGCGCAGCTTCGCCATGTCCACTTCCGGTGCGTGCTGCGTGCTGAGCACGACGGTGTGCACGCGCACGGGGCGGTTCTGCTCGTCGTACTCGACCGTGACCTGGGTCTTTCCGTCGGGGCGCAGATAGTCCACCAGACCCTGCTTGCGCACGGCGGTCAGGCGCTTGGCCAGCTTGTGCGCCAGAGAGATCGGCAGCGGCATGAGCTCCGGCGTTTCGTCGCAGGCGAAGCCAAACATCATGCCCTGATCGCCTGCACCGTTGTCGAGCGCGCTGTCACCGGTCTCCTTGCTCTCGAGCGACTGGTCCACGCCGAGGGCGATGTCCGCGCTCTGCTCGTCGATATTGGTGATGACGGCGCAGGTCTCGCAGTCAAAGCCGTACTTTGCGCGGTCGTAGCCGATCTCGCGCACGGTCTGGCGCACGACCTTCGGAATGTCCACGTAGCAGTCGGTCGTGATCTCGCCCATGACGTTCACGACGCCGGTCGTGACCGTGCACTCGCAGGCGACGCGACCGTTCGGGTCCTGCGCCAGAATGGCGTCGAGAATCGCGTCGGAGACCTGGTCGCAGATTTTGTCGGGATGTCCTTCCGTCACGGATTCGGATGTAAAAAGATGATGAACCATTGGGTAACTTCCTCACTTTCTGATGTGCCATGGCAAAGAAACAAGCGCCCCGACAGCCGACGGAGCGCTTGGAAAAGGCGAAGATCCTCATCTTTCGATTTGCACCGCCGGATTTGGCACCTTGCAGGTCACTGCAGGTTGTCGGGCTTCACAGGGCCGGTCCCTCCGCCACTCTTGATAAGGCTGTTAAATTGTAAAGTACATTATACGCGCTTTTGCGCGCTTGTCAAGACCAAATTTCGGCTTTTTGTCAGTTGTTCATCAGCCAGATCCACAGCCGCCGCCACCACGGCAGCTTTTTTTCCGGCTGGGGCGGGGCAGGGGGCGCGGGCTTTGTGACGGTGCGCCCGGCGAAGTACTTGTGCAGATGGGTCTGACTGACAAACGGTTCGCCCGCGGGCCCGGGGCGGAGGTAGCTGCCGTCGGGCTGCATGATCCATGCCTGCCGGTTGTCGCGCCGCATGGCGCTGAGCACCTCGAGCACTTCCGCGCGCGCGCCCGGGTCGGTCACGGCGGTGAAGGCCTCGATCCGGCGCATGGTGTTGCGCTCGAGCAGGTCGCCCGAGCCGAGGAACACCTCCTGCGCGTCGCCGCGGCCAAAGACGAAAATGCGCTCGTGCTCGAGATACCGCCCGATGATGCTGCGCACCGAGATGTGCTCCGTCCGCCCCGGCACGCCCGGTCGCAGGCAGCAGATGCCGCGCACGAACAGCTCCACCTCCACGCCGGCCTCGCTCGCGCGCACGAGCCGCGCCATGATATCCGCGTCGTTCATGGAGTTGACCTTGATGCCGATGTAGCCGTCCGGTCCGAGGCGCGTCTGCGCCTCGATGTGCGCCAGCATCTGCGGCTTGTAGCCCTCCGGCGCGAGCCAGAGCGCCTCCGTCTCGCCGGCGGTCTCGCCGCGCGCGAGCCGGTCGAACGTTTTCGCCGCGTCGCGCCCGATGGCCGGGTCGCTCGTCAGGAGCATGAGGTCGGTGTACTGTTCGGCGGTCTTTTCGTTGTAATTGCCGGTGCCGACCTGCGTATAGTAGCAGATGCCGCCGGGGCACCGCCGCGTGATGAGGCACAGCTTCGTGTGCACCTTGTATTTGGTCAGGCCGTAGAGAATGTCGCACCCCGCGTCCTCGAGCATACGCGAGTAGTCGATGTTGCTCTGCTCGTCAAAGCGGGCGCGCAGCTCCAGCAGACACTGCACCTGCTTGCCGTGCTCGGCCGCGTAGGCCAGCGCCGCCGCGATGCGGCTGCTGCCGGCGAGCCGGTAGAGCGTGATCTTGATCGACATGACGTCCGGATCATCCGCCGCCTCGTACAGCAGGTCCACAAACGGATTGATGCTCTGGTACGGCAGTGCGAGCAGCAGGTCATGCTGCGCGAGATAGGCGAAGTAGTCGCCCTTTTGCAGCGCCACGTTTTTTGCCGGCGGCACTTCGGGGCACGTCAGCCCTGTGAGGTCGAATTCGCCCGGCATCGTGAGCACGAACGACAGATCCGCCGGTGTGTTCGTCACGAACAGCTGCCGCTTCGGAAGCCCGAGCAGGTCGCGCGCGAGCGCGTACATCTCGTCCGAGACCCGGCCCTGCACCTGCGCGCGCACCGGCTCGAGCCGGCGCCGCCGCCGCAGCAGCCGCTCCATCACGGCGCGCAGGTCCGCGTCGCACCCGTCCATGATGTCGCGCACGGAGATGTCGGCGCTGCGCGTCACGCGCACGATGGCCGTTTCGCGCACGCGCCGCCCGCCGAAGAGCAGGGGTGCAAAGTGCGCCACCAGCGGCGCCGTGAGCGCGAGCTTCTGCACCCCGTCGACCGTGAGGCGGAAAAACTTCGGCAGCTGCGTCGTCGGCACGAGTCCCGCGCCGCCGTGCTTGCCCGCAAAGCGCACGAGCACATATTGCTCCCGGTTGCGCAAAAACGGCAGCGGGTGCTCGGCGTCGAGCACCTGCGGGCTCAGCAGCGGACGCAGCGCGTCAAACCGCCGCCGCAGCAGCACCTCGTCCGCCTCGTCGAGCCGGTCAAAGTCCAGAATCTCGATGTGCTGCTTTGCCAGCGCCGCCGTCACCTTGCGCCAGAGCGCGGCAAAGTCGGCCTGCTGCCGCGCCGTCTCGTCATAGATCGCGCGCAGCTGTTCGCGCGGCGTCAGCCCGGTGATGGTCTCCGTGTGCCACGGCTGCAGCAGCGCCCGGTCGAGCAGACCGCCGACGCGCACCATATAAAACTCATCGAGATTGGAGCAGTAGATGGACAAAAACTTCAGCCGCTCGTAGGCCGGCAGCGTCTCGTCGGCCGCTTCCGCCAGCACGCGACGGTTGAAGGCCAGCCAGCTCAGCTCGCGGTTCAAAAACAAGCCGGCATAGGCCGGGTCGGGCGTCCGGTCGGAAAACAGGCAGCGGCTGTCGCTCTGTGCGGCCATCTGGCGCAGCGCCTGTGCGCCCGGCAGCTCAGAGCCGGATTTGTGGGGCATACCATCGCCTCCTTGGGTGGGGTTTCACACAATATCATATCATTATACCCGAACTGTCCGGCATTGGCAATCCCTGCGCGGTTGCCGGCGGGCTTCCTGAGCGGCCGCCGGCCTCGTTTCCCGGGTTTGCAGCAAAAAGGTTGCAAAACCGGAGCAGGACTGCTATAATTTTAGCATAGAAAAACCCCGCGAAAATTCTGGAGGTAATATTATGGATGCATTCCGCGTGCTCGAAATCAAAAAGAGCGTTTTTGAAAACAATGACCGGCAGGCCGATCTCTTGCGCGAAGAGCTCAAGCGCAACCACACGTTCCTGCTCAACCTCATGTCCTCGCCCGGCAGCGGCAAGACCACGACCCTCATGGCGACGATCAACGCCCTGAAGGACGATCTGCGCATCGGCGTCATGGAGGCCGATATCGACTCCGACGTGGACGCCGCGACCATCTCCACCAGCGGCGCGAAGGTCATCCAGCTGCATACCGGCGGTATGTGCCACCTCGATGCGGGTATGACGCGCCAGGGCCTCGAGGGCCTCGGCACCGAGAATATCGACCTCGCTATCCTCGAAAATGTCGGCAACCTCGTCTGCCCGGCGGAGTTTGACACCGGCGCTGTGAAAACGCCATGATCCTCTCCGTGCCGGAGGGCGATGATAAGCCCCTGAAGTACCCGCTCATGTTCTCGATCTGCGACGTGCTGCTCGTCAACAAGATCGACGTTGCGCCGTACTTCAACTTCAGCCTCGACAAGTGCGTCGAGCGCGTCAAGAAGCTCAACCCGAACATTCAGGTGTTCCCGATCTCCGCGCTCAAGGGCGAGGGCATCGAGCCGTGGGCCGACTGGCTGCGTGAGCAGACGAAGGCATGGAACGCATAAATCCTGCACACAGAAAAACCGGGACGCTCCCGTGGGAGCGTCCCGGTTTTTTCATGGCTTCAGCCCCTGCACACCGGGCGCACGTATTTGAAAAACCGCGCACAGTCGCGGCAGGAGTAAAATACTCCGCGCGGCATCCGGTCGCGCCGGTGGTGGCCGCCCGCGTTGTCTGGCTTACCCGGAATGCTCGCGGGCAGGCCGCAGATACGGCGCCACTGCCTGATTTCGGTTGCGCTTTTGTCACGGCGCGTCCGGCAGCGTCCGCTTTTTGCGCCTGCGCCCTGGCGCGGCCATGTCATAGCTCATGGCCAGCAGCGTCCGGATCTGCGCGTCCGGGGCGCTGCCGTCGAGCACGGCGGTGATCCAGTTTTCCTTGTTCATATGGTACGCCGGCAGCAGCCCGGGCGCGCCCCGCAGGGAGGCGATCAGCACCGGGTCGCACTTGAGGTTGAGAATGTCGCGCATTCCCCGCTCCGGCAGGTCGAGCTTTTCACCCGGCACCTCCATCATCAGCGCAAACCACTTCCGGTTGCCGGGTGGCGGAATACCTCATGGTTCGGGTGGCGCGGCCACGGCCGGTCGGACACGGCGTGGTACGTCTCCAGAATGTACTGTTTCCATTCGCTGCGATCCATGCTTTCCTCCTCCGGTCACGGATTGGCCTGCGCCCAGGTGCGCACGAAGGCGGCGAAGGTGCGCACGAGCGGCTTGCCCTCGCTCTCCGGCGGGATGGCCATGGCGATCGTGCGCTGCGCCGGGGGATTGAGCGGACGCACGACGACGTTGTGGTGGTCCGAGCGCAGCACGAGCTCGTGCGCGATGCAGATGCCCAGCCCGCTCTCGACCATGGAGATCATGGCATAATCGTCCGCCGTCTGAAAGCGGATGTCGGGGTGCACGTGCGCGGCGTCGAGCACGCGCAGCGCGTCGCGGTTCGTGCTGTCGACCAGGCTGACGACCGGCTCTGTGCCGAAGGCCGTGATCGGCACGGCGTCCGCCTCCGCCAGCGGGTGCCCCGCCGGCAGCACGGCCAGCAGCCGGTCGCTGCACACGGGCACGATCTCGCCCGGCAGCTCGCTCGGCAGCGATACGAAGCCCATGTCCACCGTGCCGCTGCGCACATAGGCGTCCACCTCGGCGTAGGCCCCGTCGAACAGCCGAAAGCGCGCCTCCGGGTGCTGCACCTGAAACTGCTTGATCATCGGCGGCAGCCAGTTGACCGCCACGCTCTTGAACGTTGCGATGCGGATCGTGCCGCCGGCGCGCTCGCGCACCTCCTGGATGCGGCTGCGCAGGTGCGCATCCGCCGCGCACACCTGCTGCACGGCCGGCAGCAGGGCTTTGCCCGCCGGCGTCAGATGCACACCGCCGCGGTTGCGCACCAGCAGCGGGAAGCCGCAGTCGCGCTCGAGCCCTGCCAGCAGCTGCGTCAGCGCCGACTGGGACACGCCCAGCGCCTGCGCCGCGGCCGACACGCTCGCGCACTCCACCGTTTTCAGAAATGCCTCATATTGCCGCAGTGTCACACATACCCGCTCCTTGTCCGAACTTTTCGGTTAAAATAAGATTATCTTATATTATACGCACGCTTCTAAAAAAGTCAAGCGCAGAAAATTCTCCTGATATTTCAGGGGAAGCGCCGGTTTTCGACCGAAAACACCAAAGAAATTGTTGACACGGCGGGGAAAGTGGCGTATCATACACCCATATTGTTTTTGCGGAAATCATATAAGGTTTCCTAATGAAAGGGGCCAAACACTATGGGCACTGCTTCGAGCGGTGAATGGATTGCCATTCTGCTTTATTTTGCACTGGTCATCGGCGTCGGTGTGTATTTCTTTATCCGGGACCGCCATCAGGAGGGCGAGAAGGAGTATTTCCTCGGCGGCCGCAGCATGGGCGGCTGGGTCGCGGCGCTGTCTGCCGGCGCGTCGGATATGAGCGCGTGGGTGCTCATGGGTCTGCCCGGCTCGATCTATCTGTACGGCATCGGCAAGGTGTGGATCGCCGTCGGTCTGCTCATCGGCACGATCTGCGCGTGGGTGTTCGTGGCGCCGCGTCTGCGCCGGTATTCCATCCGCGCGAACGACTCGATCACGATCCCGCAGTTTCTCACCAACCGCTTCCTGTCTCAGCGCAAGGGCCTGCAGATCATCTCGGCCATTGTGTTCGTCGTGGTCTACTGCATTTACAGTGCCTCGAGCATCTCGGCCTGCGGCACGCTGTTCAACACCGTCACGGGCATGAATCCCAAGACGGCCATGATCATCGCCACGGCCATCATCCTCGTGTACGTGTTTCTGGGCGGCTTCAACGCCGTGTGCTGGACGGATTTCTTCCAGGGTATGCTCATGCTCGCCGCGCTGATGCTCGCGCCGATCCTTGCACTGTTTGCCATGAAGGCGCCGGACTTTGTCGCGCCCGCCATGGCCATGCCGGACAATTATTTCAGCCTCCTGTCCGGCGGCGGCTTCAACTGGCAGAGCATCTCGGACATTCTCTCCGGTCTCGGCTGGGGCCTTGGCTATTTTGGTATGCCGCACATTCTCGTGCGCTACATCTCCATCAAGTCCGAGCATGAGATGCGCAAGAGCCAGATCATCGGCTGCAGCTGGATCCTGCTCATTCTGGCCATGTCGGCCATTGTCGGCGTGGTTGGCCGCGAACTTCTCGGCGAGATCGATAACGAAAACCTCGTCTTTGTGCACATGGTCCGTCGCCTGTTCCCGGCGTTCCTCTCCGGCGTGCTGCTCTCGGCCATTCTGGCTGCGGCCATGAGCACGGCCGATTCTCAGCTGCTGGCGAGCAGCAGCGCCTTCGCGTCTGATATTTATAAGCCGGTCATCCGCAAGAATGCCTCCGACCACGAGATGCAGTGGGCCGGCCGCATCATTGTCATCCTCATCTCGGTCGTCGCGTTCTTCATCGCGGCCGATCCGAACTGCGGCGGCATCATGGCGCTTGTCGAGTGCGCCTGGGCGGGCTTTGGCGCATCGTTCGGTCCCGTGATCCTGCTGGCGCTCTATTGGCGCCGCCTGACGTATTCCGGCGCGGTCGCGGGCGTGTGCGTGGGCTTCGTGGTCGATGCCCTGTGGTATGCCTTCCTGTCCACGCCGACCGGCCTGTATGAGATCATCCCCGGCTTCCTGTGCGGCCTGATCGCGGCGGTCGTCGTGTCGCTGTGCGGAAAGGCCCCGGCGAAAGAGGTCACCGACCTGTTCGACCGTGCCTTCGAGCCCACGGACTGAGCCGCAAACATCCACGATATGCAAATCGCCCCTCTCCGGAGGGGTGATTTTTTTTACGTGCCAGGGCACGTTGCCGCTGCGTGGCCGGGCACTTCAGAGGGGCGATTTTTTCACATTTTCGCCGGAATGTCCTGCGCGGTACTTGACAGTACGGCATGGAACCTGTATTATCTAATGGTAAAAGGAAACAGTGTTAGTGAAATATCCATCCCCACCCGGCCCCCGGCCGGAGAAACGGAGCGAGCTTATCATGGATTTTTTTGAACAGGTCGCGCGCGAACAGGTGCGCGCGATGATCCTCAACCACACACGCCGTGAGGACCTCAGCCAGGTCTTTTCACAGGGCGAGATGCGCCTGCTCGGCTGCCTCAACGCCGGGGCAGACGGCCGCACGGCCGGCGAGCTGAGCACGCTGCTCGACCTGAGCACGGCGCGCATCGCGGCCATACTCAACAATCTCGAGCGCAAGGGCGCGATCACCCGCGCGCGCGACACGGCCGACCGCCGTCGCGTTGTCGTGCGCCTGACCGAGCAGGGGCGTGAGGAGGTGCAGACGTCGTATGATGAGGCGGTCGCGTGCCTGTCGGAGGTCTACCGCCGCATGGGCGAGGCGGACACGCGCGAGCTGCTGCGCTTGAGCGACCGGGCGGGGGAGATCGCCCAGCAGATCTATGAAGAGCAGAAGGGGGGCGCGCCATGCGGGTGCTGAAATACCTGCGCGGGCATATCCCGGCCGTGGCGCTGATCGTGCTGCTGCTTGTTGCGCAGTCGGTGTGCGAGCTGTCGCTGCCGGCGTACACGAGCCGGATCGTGGACACCGGCATCCAGAGCGGCGGCATCGAATACGCCGCGCCCCTCGCGCTCACGGACAAGACCATGGACGGCGTGCGCCTGTTCCTGTCGGACGACGACGCCGAGACGGTCAGCGCCGCCTACACGTATGATAACGGCGTCTGGACGCTGAGCGACACGGCGCAGCTCCCGGAGCTGGAGAGCATCTTCGTCCGGCCGCTGGTCATGTATGCGCGCCTGTCGGAGCAGGGGGCAAACACGGTGCTCGCCCTGCGCCAGCAGATGCAGGGCGGCCTCATCACGCGTGAGGAGATCCTCGCGCGCGGTGAGGAGGCGCTCAGCGGCATGGGCACGCTCACCGACAGCGTCCTGCGCAGCGCGGCCGTGCAGTTTCTCAAGACGGAGTACGCCGTCGCCGGGCTGAACGTCAACCATATCCGCAACAGCTACCTGCTGCGCACCGGCGGGAAAATGCTCCTGCTCACGCTCGGCATGATCGCGGCGGCCGTGCTGTGCAACTATGTCGGCTCGAAGATGTCCGCCGCCATCGGGCGCGACCTGCGCGCGCAGGTGTTTCGCAAGGTGCTGTCGTTCTCGTCGGCAGAGATGGACAAGTTCTCGACGGCCTCGCTCATCACGCGCAGCACGAACGATGTCACGCAGATTCAGGCGGTGTGCGTGCTGGTCGTGCGCGTCGTGCTCTATGCGCCGATCATCGGCCTCGGCGGCATCATCATGGTCGCGCGCACGAAGACCGGCCTCGGTTGGATCATCGCGCTGGCCGTTGCGGCGATGCTGCTGCTCGTCGGCGTGCTCATGAAGATCGCCATGCCGCAGTTTCGCACCATGCAGCAGCGCGTGGACGATGTCAACCTTGTCAGCCGCGAGGTGCTGACCGGTCTGCCGGTTATCCGCGCCTTCCACCGCGAGCAGCACGAGCGCGAGCGCTTCGATGCCGCGAGTGCGGCGCTCATGAAAACGCAGCTGTTCGTCAACCGGACCATGGCGTTTATGGGTCCGGTCATGACGCTCATCATGTACGGCGTCACGGTCATGATCGAGTGGTTCGGCGCCAAAAGCATCAACGCCGGCAATATGCAGATCGGCGACATGATTGCCTTTTCGACCTATGCGTCGCTCATCATCATGGCCTTCATGATGATCACGATCGTGGCGGTGCTCCTGCCGCGTGCCGAGGTTTCGGCCACGCGCGTGGACGAAATTCTGCGTACACGTTCGAGCGTGCGCGACCCGCGCGATCCCGAGCCTGTGCCCACGGACGCGACCGTCACGTTTGACCATGTGTCGTTCCGCTATCCCGGCGCGGAGGACGACGTCCTGCACGACATCAGCTTCACGGCGCGGCCCGGCGAGGTCACGGCCGTTGTCGGTTCGACCGGCTGCGGCAAATCGACGCTGCTGGGGCTCATCCCGCGCTTTTACGACGCGACCGGCGGCACGGTCAGCATCGGCGGCGTGAACGTGCGCCGGATGCCGCAGGCCGACCTGCGCGCCATGCTCGGCTACGTGCCGCAAAAGGGTGTGCTCTTCACGGGTGATATCCTCTCGAACCTCGAGTTTGCCGGCGACGTCTCGGAGGCGGATGCCATCCGCGCCGCCGCCACGGCGCAGGCGGAGGACTTCATCTGGTCGCGGCCGCACCACTTCCTCACGCCGGTGGCGCAGGGAGGCGCGAACGTGTCCGGCGGGCAGCGGCAGCGCCTGTCCATCGCGCGCGCCATCGCCAAGCATCCGCAGGTGTACCTGTTTGACGACAGCTTCTCCGCGCTCGACTATCAGACGGACGCCGCGCTGCGGCAGGCGCTGGCCAAACAGACGCGCGACGCCACGGTCATCATCGTGGCGCAGCGCCTGAGCACGATCCTGCACGCGGATCAGATCCTCGTGCTCGACGGAGGGCGCATCGTCGGCTGCGGCACGCACAGCACGCTGCTGCGCAGCTGTGAAACGTACCGCGAGATCGCGCTCAGCCAGCTCAGCGCCGCGGAACTCGGAGAGGAGGGCTGACCATGGCGGGCCATCGACACGGACCTGGCCGCATCCCGGAAAAACCGAACAACTTCAACGGCACGATCGGCAAGCTCTTCCGTTATCTCGGCCGCTACCGGCTGCCGCTCGCGCTCGTGCTTGTGCTCGCGCTGGCGAGCACGGCCTTCGGCATCGTCGGGCCGAAGATCCTCTCGACAGCCACGACGGAGCTGGCCACCGGCCTCGGACGCAAGCTCTCGGGCCTCGGCGGCATCGACTTCGGCAAGATCGGCCGGATCCTGCTGACGGTGCTCGCGCTCTACCTTGTCAGCGCCGCGTGCAGCTTCTTCCAGTCGTGGATCCTCGCCGGCATCACGCAGCGGCTTGCTGATCGCCTGCGCGGCGAGATCAGCGCCAAGATCCACCGTATGCCCATGCGCTACTTCGAGCGCAACACCGTCGGCGACGTGCTCTCGCGCATCACCAACGACGTGGATACCATGTCCTCCGGCATGGCGCAGTCGGTCACGCAGCTCGTCACGAACGTCACCATGCTCGTCGGCGTGCTGGTCATGATGCTGCGCATCAGCTGGCTCATGACGCTCATCGCGCTCATCGTTTTGCCGGTCACGGGCGTGCTCACGAGCCGGATCGTCAAGCACAGCCAGAAGTATTTCGTCGCCCAGCAGAAAAACCTCGGCGACATCAACGGCAAGGTCGAGGAGACCTATGCCGGGCACAATGTCGTCTGCGCCTTCAACCGCGAGGCGGCGACGCAAAAGGAGTTTGACGCCATCAACGACCGGCTCTACCGCTCGGCGTGGAAGAGTCAGTTCCTGTCGGGCCTCATGTCGCCCGTGACGACGTTCGTCAGCAAGCTCGGCTACGTGTGCGTGGTCGTGCTCGGCGGCTCGCTCGCCGCGCGCGGCACCATCACGATCGGCGACATTCAGGCGTTCATCAGCTATATGTCGAGCTTCACGCAGCCGATCACGCAGCTGGCGCAGATCAGCACCCAGCTGCAGACCATGGCGGCCGCGGCCGAGCGTGTGTTTGCCTTCCTCGAGGAGGCGGACGAGCCGGCCGACCCGGCGCTGCCCGCCCCGGCGGATCACATCCGCGGCGACGTGTCGTTTCGGCACGTGCGCTTCGGCTACGATCCCGAGCAGCCGGTCATTCACGACTGGAGCTGCGACGTCCCGGCGGGAAAGACCGTCGCCATCGTCGGGCCGACCGGCGCCGGCAAGACCACGATGGTCAAGCTGCTCATGCGCTTTTACGATGTGGACGCCGGCGCCATCCTTGTCGATGGGCGCGATGTGCGCGACTACGCGCGCGGCGACCTGCGGCGCGCCTTCGGCATGGTGCTGCAGGACACGTGGCTGTTCAAGGGCACGATCTTGGAAAACATCCGCTACGGCCGTCCCGATGCGACGGACGCCGAGGTCATCGCGGCTGCGAAGGCCGCGCGCGCCGATGCCTTTATCCGCACGCTGCCCGGCGGCTACCAGATGGAGCTCAACGAGGAGGCGACAAACGTCTCCCAGGGGCAAAAGCAGCTGCTGACCATTGCGCGCGCCGTGCTGGCCAACGCTCCCATCCTCATCCTCGACGAGGCGACCAGCTCGGTCGATACCCGCACCGAGCAGCTCATTCAGGAGGCGATGGATCACCTCATGCGCGGCCGCACGAGCTTTGTCATCGCGCACCGCCTGAGCACGATCCGCAATGCCGACTGCATCCTCGTCATGCGCGACGGCAGCATCGTCGAGCAGGGGACACACGCTGAGCTGCTCGCGCGCGGCGGGCTCTATGCCGCGCTCTACAACAGCCAGTTTGCGGACGTGGTCGCGTAAAGCCTACAGGCGCATAGTGCGATTATGACAACCGAAGCTGCGCAGGAATGCTGATTCCTGCGCAGTTTTTATATCCAATATCAGAAATTATGTAAACTTATAGAG
>DBFWVW010000059.1:0-4417 GCA_048217285.1 Oscillospiraceae bacterium | reverse complement strand
CTTTGGGACCAAAACCGCCTTCGCTCCTGTGAAGGCGGTTTTTGCATTCTACCGGAGGAGGCAGCCGCTTGAAAAACTGGCGCATTACTCGAGTTTTGATGTCCATGGCGGACACGTTTCTTGCCCGGCGCGTGACGCGTTCGGCGGCCGAGCTCGCCTTCTGCATGGTCATGGCGTTGTTCCCGGCGATCATTTGTATGTACGACCTGCTAGCGCTCATCCTGCGCGACCCGACCGCCGTGCTGCGCATCGTCGAGACGCTTGTGCTCCCGCGCGAGACGCAGGCGCTTGTGTCGGAGTTTCTGACTTACGTGTCCGGCAACACGAGCGAGGTTATGTTCTTCGCCGCCCTGTTTGTGATGATCACAAGTGCGTCGGCCGCTTTTCGCGCCATGGCCGCCATCGTTGGCGAGATCCACGGCGACAGGCGCTTTGGCATCGTGCGCAGCACGATCGTGAGCGTGATCTTTTCCGTGGCATTTCTGCTGGTGCTGTATTTGTGCATCCTGCTCATGCTGACCGGCAAGCACTTTCTGCTCTGGCTCGATGCGCTGCTGCCGCATGTAAGCATCGTCTGGTCGTGGACGTGGCTGCGGTTTTTGATTCTGTTTGCCATTCTGCTGATGATGATCCTGATTCTCTACCGGCTCACCACGCCGCGCCGGCCGCAGCATCGGGTGCTCCCGGGGGCGGTGTTTTCCGCCGTAGCGATCGTATGCATGAGCATCCTGCTGTCGTGGCTGATCGGCAGCAGTACGAAATATTCACTTGTATATGGATCCCTCGCTTCGGTCATGATTTTGCTGTTCTGGTTCCAGGCGTTTGGTTTGCTGCTCATTTTGGGCGTGGTGCTTAATCACGCGCTTGAGGTGACCGCACCGCCGGATGTGAAGGCGTAAATTTTGCAGGAAAAGACACAAATTGTGGTAAATCGCTTTACAAACCGGTTATTTTCACGTAAACTATTCAGTTAAGAAGATCGTGTGGCCCGGAAACGATTTTTTGAGGGGAAAATTTGCGGATTTGCGGAAAGAAGTTTTTTATGCATTAAAATTCGTTTTCAGGCATTATTCTCATGTGGGGTAATCAAATATGCGAAATGACGATAAGCACATTACCGGTGTGTGCGCGGCCAGTGGTCAGCCGCCGGATGATGCGCTCATCCTGCGCATAGCGCGGGGTGACACCGCTGCGCTGGAGACGCTGTATCGCCAGACGTCCGCGTCCATTTACGGTTTTGCGCTGTCCATCCTTCGGGAACCGACGGCGGCTGAGGATGTGATGCAGGACACGTTTGTGAGCGTGATGCAGTCGGCACCGGGCTATCAGCCGTCGGGCAAACCGATGGCGTGGCTGCTGACAATCGCACGTAATCTGGCGTTGATGCGCCTGCGCAAGGCGGAAAACAAAAACCTGTCCTTTGATGAGCTGTTTCATGTGGAAGATACGTATGATGCTTATCAGGTGACAGAGAATCATATGGTGCTTGAGAAAGTGCTGCATACACTCACGGACAGCGAGCGGCAGATCGTGATGCTGCATGCACTGTCCGGACTCAAGCACAGAGAAGTTGCTGACCTGCTGGGAATCCCGCAGGCAACAGCCATTTCTCGCTATAACCGCGCGCTTGGAAAGCTGCGCAATTCGATGGGAGGTGACGATCTTGACCGATAAGGAATTGCTGGAACAGCTGCGGACCGAGGTCGTTGCCGAGACGCCGGATTGCTGGAGCGCCATCCTCGCCCGCGTGCAGACTCCGGCGCAGCAGCCGGTGGAGGAGAAGGCCGTCCCGATGCCGGAGCACGGATGTCGCCGTGGTACGTGGAAGCGTTGGGGCGCAGCGGCGGCGGTGTTCTTCTTGGCTGTGCTCGGCGGCGGACTGTATGCCACACAGATCCCCAGCGGCGTCGCCATACTGGATGCCAACCCCAGCATCGAGCTGACGGTCAACAAGCTCGGCAGGGTTCTGTCCGCACGCGGATGCAACCCGGACGCTCAGTTTGTGCTCGACGATTTGGAACTGCGCAATCAGTCCCTGCAGGCGGCGGCGGATGCGATCGTCGCCAATATGCAGACGGATGGCTATATTTCGGCAGATACGAACTCGATCCTCGTGACGGTCGAGGCCGGCAAGGGCGATACGCGTCTGCGTGACCGGCTGGCTGCGGCCGTAGAGAATGCCCAGACGGACTGCGGTGTGGAGCCGGCAGTTCTGGCTCAGGTGCTGGAAGCGGATCCGGAGCTGGAGGCCTATGCCTCCGCCATGGGCGTCAGCGCCGGCAAAGTGATGCTGATCCGGCAGATCAGTGCGCAGGTGCAGGAGCTTACCAGCGGAGAGTTGGTCGGTCTGCCGATCAACGACCTGAACATTCTGGCAGCCTCCAATGATGTGGCGTTTGCCGGCATGGAATCGATCGGTGCTGCCAGCACCGGCGCATACATTCCGTATGATGAGGCACTGCAGGCGGCGCTCGAGCGCTGCGGCCTGAACACGGACGATATCACACAGGCCAGTATGCGCTTCACACTCATCGACGGGAAAATGGTCATGGAGTTCGCACTCTCGGACGGTGAACGGAACTATGTGTGCAGCGTCGATGCCGAGACGGCAGAGATTTGCCGTCTGATGGGCGACGAGCCGAAGCAGCCGGAGGAAACGGAGATCATCCCGGTGCCGCCGGCGGTTCAGCCCAATCCGAACCCGCCTGTGACGCCGACGCCGACGCCGACGCCCACTCCGACGCCTACCCCGATGCCGACACCCACTCCAACGCCCACCCCGACGCCGACGCCTACCCCAACGCCGACGCCTACCCCAACGCCGACACCGCCCTCAGGTCCGGTCACGCAGGACCAGGCGCTGAAGATTGCCATTGCGGCGGCCGGCATCTCGGAGAGTGACCTTGCCGCGTGGGATGTCCAGCTCGACGAGAACAGGGCACAACCGGTTTACCGCGTAACGCTCACGACAATGTACTACTTCCATCCGCATTACGTCGTGACGGTCGATCAGCAGACCGGTGCGGTCCTCTCGGTAGATAAAACGTCGACTCCGTAACGACAACTCAAAAAAGGACGCCCAGACGGGCGTCCTTTTGCAATACGGAAAACGCATCCCTCCGCCGGACAGGCGGAGGGATGCGCTGCTTCGGGTCAATTCATGAATTTTTCGATCGCCTTATTCAGCTCGTCGATGGCCTGCTGGTCGCCGGTCTCTACAGCGTCGGCCAGGCAGTGGTCGATATGGTCTTTCAGGATGATCTTTGCCGTGTTGTTGAGCGCCGAGCGTACGGCCGCAAGCTGGATGAGCACCTCGGCACAGTCGCGCCCGTCCTCTACCATGCGCTTGACCGACTCCAGATGGCCGATCGCACGCGCCAGACGATTGATGACCGCTTTGGTCTGGGTGTGGGTGTGCGCGTGTGCGTGCGTGTGCCCCTCGCCGCCGTGGCAATGGGTGATGACGTTGCCGTTTTCGTCCACGTGTGTGTGCATGATCGTGTTGGGATCCTGTTCCGCCATGGTATCATCTCCTGTCACTTCGCCGCAATTTTACCGCGTTTCGCGGCTCCTGTCAATGCAGACACGGCCATCGGCGGTCAGTAACCGTCTGCCTGCAGCGCGGCACGCAGCTTTTCAATGGCCTTTTTCTCAATGCGTGAGACGTAGGAGCGGCTGATGCCGCAGCGTTGTGCGGTCTCGCGCTGCGTCAGTGCCTCACCGCCGCCGATGGCATAGCGCAGGCGGATGATTTCCGCCTCACGCTCGTCGAGCACGTCGGCAATGCAGCGCCGCAGCGCCCGGCTGACCTCGTCTGCCTGCAGGTGTTCGTCCATGTCGTCGTCCTCGGACAGGATGTCGATCAGCGACAGGCTGTTGCCGTCGCCGTCCGTGTCGAGTACGTCCGAGAGCAGCATTTCCGACGCGTTTTTGCGTGTGCTGCGAAAATACATCAGGATCTCATTTTCGGCGCACTTGCTGGCATACGTGGCCAAGCGCACCCCCTTATCCGGCCGGTAGGTATTGATGCCCTTGATGAGTCCGATCGTACCGATCGAGATCAGATCGTCCGTGTCGTCATAGTGCGTGTAGTATTTTTTGATGATGTGCGCCACCAGCCGCAGGTTGCGCTCAATGAGCACGTTGCGCGCCTCCAGATCGCCCTGCAGCCAGGCGTCGAGATATTTGCGTTCCTCGGCCTCGCTCAGCGGACGCGGAAAGGAGCCGCCGGGTGTCAGGCGCAGCATCAGAAATGCACTGCTCATCATCAGCATCAGGGTACTATACAGCATTTTCAGCCCTCCGTTTCTGCCTGGAGTTATTCTATTCGGCGGCTGCAAGTACACTTGCCTGTCACACAATTTCCCGGATGTGCGCAAATATCACACAACATTGCGTTGATTATTATAATAAAAAT
>DBFWVW010000058.1:0-8481 GCA_048217285.1 Oscillospiraceae bacterium | reverse complement strand
CATCATGGACATGGGCATCACGAAGGGCACCGACGTATATGTGCGCAAGGTCGCACCGCTCGGCGATCCGGTGGAAGTCACGGTCCGCGGCTACGAGCTGAGCCTGCGCAAGGCCGACGCCGAAATGATCGAAGTCCAGGCATAATCCGTAAGCATTTAATTTTATTACATAAGGTAGGATCCCCAAAATCAGAGGAGAATATCGCAAAGGAGCATCCGAATGGAAAAGCAAATCAAGATTGCCTTAGCCGGCAACCCGAACTGCGGCAAGACGACGCTGTTCAATGCCCTGACCGGCTCCAATCAGTTTGTGGGCAACTGGCCGGGCGTCACGGTCGAGAAAAAGGAAGGCCGCCTGAAAAAGCATGACGACGTCGTCATCATGGACCTTCCGGGCATCTACTCACTCAGCCCGTACACACTCGAAGAGGTTGTCGCCCGCAACTATCTGATCGACGAGCGCCCGGACGCCATCCTCAACATCGTGGACGGCACGAACCTCGAGCGCAACCTATACCTGACCACACAGCTGACCGAGCTGGGCATCCCGGTGGTCATGGCCGTGAACATGATGGACATCGTGCGCAAGAACGGTGACCAGATCAACATCAAGCAGCTCTCGCAGCAGCTCGGCTGCAAGGTCGTGGAGATCTCGGCCCTGAAGGGCGACGGCGTCATGGCCGCGGCGGAAGCCGCCATCGAGGCCGCCGAGTCCACCAAGACGGTGCCGATGCACACGTTCTCCGGCCCGGTCGAGCACGCGATCGCCCACATCGAAGAGGCGGCCGTGCACGAGATGCCGGAGGAGCAGCAGCGCTGGTACGCGATCAAGATCTTTGAGCGCGATGACAAGGTGCTCGCCAAGCTCCACATCCCCGAGGATGTGCACCAGCACATCGAGGCGGACATCAAAGCCGCCGAGGAAGAGCTCGACGACGACGCCGAGTCCATCATCACCAACGAGCGCTACGTTTACATCGCGGAAGTCATCCGCGCCTGCTACCGCAAGAAATCCAAGGCCACGCAGTCCACGTCCGACAAGATCGACCGCATCGTCACCAACCGCTGGCTGGGCCTGCCGATCTTCGCCGCGGTCATGTTCCTGGTCTACTGGGTCGCCATGGTCGCCGTCGGCGCGCCCGCGACCGACTGGGCCAATGACGGCCTGTTCGGCGACGGCTGGCACCTGCTGGGCATCGGCTCGAGCGCTTATAACGACGCCAACGACGAATACACCGCCGCGACCGAAGCCGTCGACGCGTTCCTGGGTCTCGACACCGAAGCCGAAGACTTTGACGCCGACGCAACCCTCGCGGACATGAAAGACTTCGCGCCGAGCTCCGACACCGCGACCGTCATGGTCGAGGACGAGGAGACCCTGGCCGAGAACGAAATGACCGCCTACTATGACGCCATCCCCGATGACGCCGACGCCGACAGCACCGTTGCCATGACGTATGTCGACGCGGTCGCCTACCTCGAAGAAAACGGCTTTGACGCGCCCGATCCGGCCGACTACGGCGTCTGGGTCCCGGGCATCCCGGTCCTGATCGGCAACGGTCTGGAGAAGGCCAACTGTGCCGACTGGCTCAGCGGCCTGATCCTCGACGGCATTGTCGCCGGTGTCGGCGCGGTGCTCGGCTTCGTGCCGCAGATGCTGGTCCTGTTCCTGATGCTGGCCTTCCTGGAGGCCTGCGGCTATATGTCCCGTATCGCCTTCGTGCTCGACCGTATCTTCCGTAAGTTCGGCCTGAGCGGCAAGTCCTTCATCCCGATGCTCATCGGCGTCGGCTGCGGCGTGCCGGGCATCATGGCCTCCCGTACCATTGAAAACGAGCGTGATCGCCGCATGACGATCATGACCACCACCTTCATCCCCTGCGGCGCAAAGGTTCCGTTCATCGCCATGATCGCGGGCGCCATCTTCAACGGCTCGGCATGGGTCGCAACCTCCGCTTACTTCATCGGCATGGCCGCGATCATCATCTCCGGCATCATGCTCAAGAAAACCAAGATGTTCGCCGGCGAGCCCGCTCCGTTCGTCATGGAGCTGCCGGCCTACCACTGGCCGACCGTCGGCAACGTGCTCCGCTCCATGTGGGAGCGCGGCTGGTCCTTCATCAAGAAGGCCGGCACGATCATCCTGCTGTCCACCATCTTCGTCTGGTTCACCACGTACTTCGGCACGGTCGACGGCACGTTCCGTATGCTGGCTGAGGACGAGATCGACCACTCCATCCTCGCCGCGATCGGCGGCGTGCTCGCCTGGATCTTCAAGCCCCTCGGCTGGGGCAACTGGCAGGCGGCGGTCGCCTCCATCACCGGCCTGGTTGCCAAGGAGAACATTGTCGGTACGCTCGGCATCCTCTATGCCAACGGTGTCGGCGATACGGTCTACCAGAACATCGCTGCGGCCTTCACCGGCGTGACGGCCTACTCCTTCCTGGTGTTCAACCTGCTGTGCGCTCCGTGCTTCGCGGCCATCGGCGCCATCAAGCGCGAGATGAACAACCACAAGTGGACTTGGTTCGCCATCGGCTATCAGTGCGGCTTCGCTTATCTGATCGCGCTGATGATCAACCAGTTCGGCGGCCTGTTCACCGGCAACGTGAACGTCGTCGGCCTGACCTTCGCGATCGCTGCGCTGGCACTCATCATCTACATGCTTGTGCGTCCCTACAAGGAGGCCACCAAGCTCACGACCAAAGACTGAGCCATCTCAAATTCCCAAACGCAAAGGAGTGATTTTCCATGTTCAGCTGGATTGGCGCGAACCTCTCTACGATTTTGATTTCGATTGTACTCATCGCCATTGTCACCTTCATTTCCCTTTCCCTGATCCGCCAGAAGCGGCAAGGGAAATCCTCTTGCGGCGGCAACTGTGCCCATTGCGGTGCGCAGTGCCATAGCTGCCACCCAAAAGGGCAGTAAACCTGATTTGGACAGACAGAGTCCCCCAGCTCTGTCTGTCCATTTTTTTGCACATGCTCAGCCTGCCACGCAAGAGGAAGGTGGCGGGCTCTGCACGCCGGATGAGGTGGAAATGTCCCGGCTTCCTCCAGCGCCGCCGGTTTCGCAGCGCACCCTCCGAGCCTTCTCCTTGAGGAGAAGGTACCGGGCGCAGCACGGCGGATGAGGTGGAAGTGTCCCGGCTTCCTCCAGCGCCGCCGGTTTCGCAGCGCACCCTCCGAGCCTTCTCCTCGAGGAGAAGGTGCCGGGCGCAGCACGGCGGATGAGATGGAAAATTCGCGATTTCTGCCAACGTAACCGGCGGTGCTCCGCATTATATCCGACGACGCCTCATCCACCGTGACGCAATCGCGTTGCTCCGTAGGTGCCGGTCTGCTGCAAACAGCGACAACCCCGCAGGCCGAAGCCTGCGGGGTTGCCTCTCTATGACGCCGCAAATACAGCGGTCAGTGTTTTTCGTTCGGACGCTGGAGAGTTGCGCCTTGGTCAGATCACTCCGACAGTTCTGCCTTCTTCTCGGCAGACAGCTTCTTGATCTTCGGGATGCCCCAGATGAACGCCGGCAGCACAACAACGATCAGCGCATAGTAGCCGTCATAGCCGTAGATCTTGGAGATGATGGTCGACAGGCCGAGCAGGGAGACCGCGTAGCACAGGCCGATGACGACCAGACCAACGATGACGCTGCGGACAGCCTTGCTCTTGATCGCCTTCGGGAAGCAGTGACCCTCGAAGCGCTGGATCATGGAGTAGACCAGCGTGACGGACGTGGACACGAACGCGCAGAACAGCAGGATGGTGTACACAACAAACAGCCAGGTGTAGCCGCTGCCCATGAGGGTGACGACGCTCTGGTTGGGGAGCTTCATCACATCCGCGATGTGGCGGGCAGCAAGGCTGGCAACGGTGTCAACACCGGCAGTCTTGATGGCGCTGAGCATCGGGTACCAGCGCAGCAGCATGGCGCCGGAAGCGGCGAGCGCGCCGCCGTTCATGAGCCAGCCAAGGATGCTGGCGCGCTTGACGCCCTTGTGCGTCAGCTCGGTGGAAGCCGCGATCATGGCCGGAATGGACACGCACTGGAAAGCAGCGTACACGAACACGCCGCGCCAGACGCCCTCAAGGCCCTTCTGGGAGGTGACGTCAGCGATGGCCGGGATGGAAGCGTAAGCAGCGTTCTCGGTGGCCAGCTCCTGAGCAACGGCGTCGATCGGAACGACGAAGCCCATGATGACCAAGATCGCAGTGACGATCAGGATCGCGGTGGAAAGCACGGTGGAAGCCTTGATGATCAGGTCAACGCCGAAGATCGACAGGAGGATCAGCAGGGCGATGATGACGAGGTTGCAGATGATGTCAGGCAGGTCGATCAGGCTCTTGACGATGCCGCCGGCACCGTCAACGCAGGACGCGACTGCCGCAAGGATGATAATAATGTAGAAGACCTCGAAGAAGATCTCCATCCACGGCTTCGGATACAGGGCGCGGTAAGTGTCCTTGTAGTTGTCGAAACCGTTGAGCTTGGCAAACTTCATCATGATGTACATGACGACGGCCAGAATGCCCATGGCCAGCAGCGGGAAGATCGCCGCGGTCCAGCCATACTG
This sequence comes from Oscillospiraceae bacterium, assembly GCA_048217285.1. GTDB lineage: Bacteria > Bacillota > Clostridia > Oscillospirales > Oscillospiraceae > CAG-103. The sequence goes on along the minus strand of DBFWVW010000058.1, from coordinate 3,904 downwards.
GACAAAATAGTTCACGACCTGGTTGCCGGTCGCGAAGCCGGCGCCCACATGGGTGCCGAACCAGACAGACGCCACGGTAAAGGCGGCTGCCCAGCTGCTCTTGAGCTTTTTGTTATCCATTTTTTACCTCTCTTCTTTTTGCTCTTTTTTTGCTTTTCTCTCTTTTTTTATTTCAATCCTGTCTCGTGCTCTCCTACCAACCGGGACAGGGCTCGAAATCTATCTCCCTGTGTTAATTTATGAACAAGTCATTAACAACTCGGGATAGTAAATTTATAATTCTCTCACTCCCAAAAGTCAATAACAGCCTCTTCCAATCGCCAATATTTTTCAGACAATTTTTGAAAATTGTCGACTTGCACAGAATCCTTCATGTATTTTTATGCACTCTGATCCTGGCGTTTTTTCTAAATTTTATGCGATTTTGGCGTTCGGACAGAAAGAAAACAGTTGCGGCGTCTACACTTTCGTGCTATCATAACAACACTGGGAGGTCAAATCTTTTTGTCGAATCTCTGACAATCGAGTTTGGCATATTTTTGACATTCGTCAATGCTTTCGGGGCGTGCGATTGATGAATTTTTAACCATCATTTTTGCGTACACATCCACGGCCCCGTGTTGATTTTGGAGGGAGCGCGCACGTTATGAAGCTCGTAACATTTGAAAAGGACGGCCGCAGCACCGTCGGCCTGCTCAACGCGGCCGGTACCGCCGTGCATCCCGTGCCGGGCTGCGCGGATATGCAGACGCTCATCGACATCTGGCCGGTGCTGGACACCGCCGCCGTGCTGCACGGTGCGGCCCTGCCACTCGAGAGTGTGCGGCTGCTCGCGCCTATCCCCCGCCCGGTGCAGGACGTGATCTGCCTGGGCATCAATTATTTTGACCACGCCAAGGAGAGTGAGGCCGTCGCCGGCAAGGGCGTCAAGGCGCCGGACACGTTCCCGATCTATTTTTCCAAGCGCGTGAATGAGGCCGTCGCCCCCGGCGGCGACATCCTCAGCCACAGTGATCTGGTCGCCGACCTCGATTACGAGGCGGAGCTGGCCGTCGTGATCGGCCGGCCCGCGTACAACGTCAGCGAGGCGGACGCGCTGGACTATGTGTTCGGCTACACCATTTTGAATGACGTGAGCGCGCGCACGATCCAAAACCAACACAAGCAGTGGTACCGCGGCAAGAGCCTCGATGGCTTCACGCCGATGGGCCCGTGGATCGTCACACCGGACGAATTCGATGTGCGTGCACCCCGGAAGATCCAGAGCCGCATCAACGGGGAGCTCCGGCAGAACAGCATGACCGATCTCATGATCTTCCACGTGCCGTACGTGATCGCCGAGCTCAGTCGAGGCATGACGCTCCAGCCCGGCACGATCATCTCCATGGGCACGCCCGCCGGCGTGGGCATGGGCTTTGACCCGCCGAAGTGGCTGCACCCGGGCGACGTGGTCGCGTGCAGCATTGAGGGCATCGGCACCCTCACCAACACCGTTCGGTAATCCGCCGTCAGGTATGCGCCTGCAGCGGCCGAAGATATCGCAAACAGAATCAGAAAAGGAGAGAAAAAGTTATGAAATTTGCAATGTATGGTTCCGGCGCAGCCGGCAGCGTCTTCGCTTCTTACCTGCGTAAGGGCGGTGCGGACATCATCCTCATCGACCGCTACGAGGCGCACATGAAGAAGGTCGCCGAGGATGGTATGCACTTCACCATCCATCAGGAGGAAGCGGGCGGCTACAAGGATTACGATTACCAGCTCAAGGGCTTCCGCACCTACACCACCGCTGCTGACGCAGCCGCCGCAGAGGGCAAGGTCGACGTCATCATCTACATGACCAAGGCGACCCAGCTCGAGCAGGCCATCCAGGACTCCATGCCCGTCGTTGGCGACACGACCGTCGCCGTCTCCCTCATCAACGGCCTCGGCAACGATGACAACCTCTTCAAGGTCTTCCCGAAAGAGCGCTGCATCATCGGCTCCGGCGTGCTGGGCACGGCTCTGCCCGAACCTGCACACTGCGTGTCCACCCCGGCCGGTGGCGTGCAGATGAACTTCGGCGGTGCGGTCCGCTCGGAGCTCAACGATGCGGCTTGCGCCGAGATGCTCAAGTGCTATCGTGACGGCGGCTGCGACGCTTACTGGCGCGACGGCGAGCCGGGCACCGACAACAACATCTACAAGTTCATCTGGAAAAAAGTCTGCGTGAACGCCACCGTCAACACCGTGTGCGCGGTTCTGCGTCTGAAGATCGGCGAGGTCGAGGCGGATCCGTTCGGCCAGTGGCTGTTCCACAGCGTCATCCGTGAGACCTGCGCGGTCGCGACCGCCAAGGGTGTGCCGATGGACGCCGATGAGTTCATCGCCCACGATCATCAGGACATCGTCACCAACATTGCGGACTACTATCCGTCCATGTGCCAGGATATGCTCTTCAATCACCGCCAGACCGAGATCGACGTGCTCAACGGCAAGATCGCGGAGTACGGCGAGCAGCTGGGCATCGACACCCCGGTGTGCAAGGTCCTGTCCCAGGTCGTGCGCTGCATCCAGGGCAACTACGACAAGCAGTACCTGAAGTAATTTCAGACCCCGAATCTTCTCTGCCGGCCGGCCAACAACCGGCCGGCAGTTCGCTAAGGAGGCAAACGCATGAAAATTGCAATGATCGGCTCCGGCGCTGCCGGTAGCGTGTTCGCCGCCTATCTGCGCAAGGGCGGCGCCGAGCTCTGGCTCGTCGACAAGTACAAAGCGCACATGGATAAGATCGCGGCCGACGGGCTGGTCTTTCGCACGCCGGAGGGCGAGGAAGTCCTGACGGGCTTCCACACAAGCGCCACCGCGCACGACATCGGCATCATGGATATGGTCATCCTCATGGTCAAGGCCACACAGACCGCGGACGTCATGGCTGACACCATGCCCTGCATCGGACCGGAGACGGTCGTCGTCTCGCTGCAAAACGGCCTCGGCAACGATGAGGTGCTCGCCCAGTTCGTGGAGACCGACCGCATCCTCTATGGCAGCGGCCTGATCGGCACAGAGCTCGCCGGCCCCGGCGTATGCGTGAGCAAGCCGGAAAAGGGCATCCAGATGCACTTCGGCGCCGTGCACAACAACCCGAAGGCCGATGCCGCCGGCAAAGCGCTCGAGGCGTACTTCCAGGCGGGTGGCTGCAACGCGAGCTTTGATGAAGATGTGCGCCCGTACATCTGGAAGAAAGTCATCGCCAACAGCGGCTATAACGGCGTGAGCGCCGTCATGCGCCTGAAGGTCAAGGAGACGTTCGCCGATCCCTATGGCCACGACATCGTCATGCACGTGTGGAAAGAAGGCTGCGCCGTCGCGCAGGCACTTGGCATCGGCGACCTCTGGCCGCTCATGGAGAAGGAGGAGCCGAACATCGTTGCCAACCTCGGCAACTACTATCCGTCCATGGCACAGGATGCCGTGCTGCACCAGCGCCAGACAGAGATCTCCGTGCTCAACGGCGCCATCGCGCGCTACGGTGAGCGGCTGGGCGTACCCACCCCGTTCAACACCGTCATTACGAAGGTCATCTCCTGCATCCAGAACAACTACGACAAGCAGTATCTGGGCTAAAGCGCAGCAAAACGTCAGCGCCCCCGCAGACCGCCGGGGCGCTGCTTTTTCCGGTGCAGCAAAGCGCCGTCAGCGCGCTGGAATTGAATCCTGCGTTGGATTTGAATCCTGAAACACCGTCAGATATAGCAAAAGACCGCAGTCGAATGACTGCGGTCTTTTGTGTTGGCATTGACCTATCTTCCCGGTCCGTCTCCAGACAAGTATTGTCGGCACTGGTGAGCTTAACTTCCGTGTTCGGAATGGGAACGGGTGGACCCTCACCGTTAAAAACACCAACTATGGTAAATGACTCACGTCA
>DBFWVW010000057.1:0-10673 GCA_048217285.1 Oscillospiraceae bacterium | reverse complement strand
GTAGGGTATAATATTATAATTCATAAGAGTGACGTTTTGCGCCTGCAAAACGGAAACCAACAGCCGAGGAAATGCTTATGGCACAACTTGCAGCCTTCTGGGCAAAGCTGACGATGTTGGTATCTACGATCCGGTTTTCGGATATCGTAGATATCCTGATCGTCGCTTATCTGATTTACAATGTTATCATGCTCATTCGCAAGACGAATTCGTATCGTCTGGCACAGGGTGTTCTGCTGATCCTGATTGCTCTATGGCTGTCGGGTGTGCTGAAGTTGACGATGTTCAACCGCATCCTGCAAAAGACGGTCGAACTTGGCCTGATCGCACTCGTCATCATCTTTCAGCCGGAGCTGCGTCGCCTGCTTGAACGCATGGGCAGCAAGGCGCTTCCGCGCTTTGGTACCAAACCGCTTGAGGCGCTGGGTATGGACAATGTCATTTCGCAGACCATCGCCGCCTGTACGCAGCTGTCGGCGACAAAGACCGGCGCGCTCATCGTCTTTGAACGCGGCGTGACGCTCGATGAGCAGATGCGCAGCGGCACCACGATCAATTCGGACGTGACGGCGGAGCTGCTCAAGAATATTTTCTATCCCAAGGCCCCGCTGCATGACGGCGCGGTCGTGATCCGGGATGGCCGCATCGCGGCGGCCGGCTGTGTCCTGCCGCTGACGAGCAACACGAACCTCAGCCCGGATCTCGGCACGCGCCACCGCGCGGGTATCGGCATGAGCGAGCATTCGGACGCTGTGATCGTGATCGTATCCGAGGAGACCGGCGGCATTTCCATCGCTGTGGACGGCATGCTCAAGCGCCGTCTATCTCCGGAGACGTTTGAGGCGATCCTTCGCAGCGAACTGCTGCCGGCGGAAGAGCAGCAGCGCAGACGCTGGGATACCTTTGTCGATTTCGTGAAGAAACTCAATCCGCTTCGCCGGGAGAAACAACATGACAAAAAAGACGACGATCAACAAAATAGTCGGCAGTAAGGGCTTTTGGATCATCATTTCGCTGCTGGCATCGTTCCTGCTGTGGACGTATATCATGTCCACGGAGGAGACGACGATCGAGATGACGTTTTCCAATGTCAAGGTCGTGTATCAGGGCGCGGATGATCTGCGCGCCACGCGCGGCCTGATCGTGACGGACGCCGATGCCGAAACCGTTTCCGTGCGCCTCAAGGGAACGCGGCGCGTGCTCGGCAACCTCAGCTCGGCGGATCTGTCGGCGGTCATCGATGTGTCCGGCATTTCTCAGGCGCGTGAAATGCAGGTGAGTTATTCACTGCAGTACCCGACCAATGTCGATAAGAGCAGCATCACCGTCCTGAGCAAGTCGCCGGAGACCATCAGTTTCTCTGTTGTCCAGGAGGCCAACAAGACGCTCGAGGTCAAGGGCGTGTTTACCGGCAGCGTCAAAGACGGTTACACGGCCGAACCGATCCAGGTGGAGCCGTCGTCCATCACGCTCTATGGCCCGCAGGAGGAGCTCGACGCGGTGGACAGCATCTGCGTCTATGTCACGCGCACGGATCTGGACAAGTCCATTGAGCCGACCAACTGCCCGTATGTCTTGCTGGATAAGGACGGCAACAGGCTCAAGCCCAAAGAGATCTCCGGCAACTATGATACGGTCAGTGTGTCGATGCCGGTGCTGATGAACAAGGACCTGCCGCTGACGGTTTCACTGGTCGGCGGCGCCGGGGCGACAGAGGACAACTGCGTCGTCGAGGTCGAGCCAAAGAGCATCCAGGTCGCGGGCGACACGACGGTGCTGCAAAAGCTCAATCAGATCGTTGTCGCAACGGTCGATCTGTCGAGCTTTGCGACGTCCTATGAGGCGACGGTCACCATCCCTCTGAATAATGACCTGCGAAACCTCAGCGGCGTTACGGAAGCGACGGTTCGCATTTCCGTCCGCGGGCTGGAGACGGAGAAGATCACGGCGACGAATATCACAACGACCGGCACAAACCGTCATGTGGAGATCACGACGACGTCGCTGGACGTGACCGTGCGCGCGCCGGCGGATACGATCTCGCAGATCACGGCGGACAATGTGCGCGTGGTTGTCGATCTGACAAACTATAAGGCCACGAGCGGTACGGTCGCTGTGCCGGCCAAGGTCTATGTGGACGGCTTCCCCAACGCAGGCGCGATCGGGGAGTACGTCGTGAATGTGCACTTTACAGGAGGATGATACCATGACGCAGGACGCTGTGGTGACCAAGCTGGTCAGCCGTCATGTGGCGGAAGTGGAAGTGGAGCGCGGGACGGCCTGCGGCGGCACGTGCGAGTCGTGCGAGGCGTGCGTGTTTCAAAACCGCATCCGGGCCGAGGCGGTCAATAAGATCTCGGCGCTGCCGGGTCAGAAGGTCGTTATTCAGAGCAAGACATCCGATGTGCTCGGCGCAGCAGTTCTGCTGTATATGGTTCCGTTCGTGCTGCTGTTTCTGGGTTACGCCATTGGCAGTGCGCTCGGCTGGGCCGAGGGCGGCTGTGTTTTGATCGGCTTTGGTTTCTTCGCACTCGGTGTTGCATTTAATGTTATCTACCAGCGCAAGAAGAAAGCCAGCCCCATTACTTTTGAGATCATTCAGATTCGGGAATCATGAGATAAGAAGGGTAAGAACCAATGATAAGAAGTATGACCGGCTACGGCGGCGCAAAGGGCGTCGTTGAAGGCCTGAACGTCACGGTGGAGCTCAAGAGTGTCAATAACCGCTATCTGGACATCGCCGTGCGTATGCCGCGCAACTTCCTCTTCGCGGAGGACGCGGTCAAATCTACCATCCAGCAGCACGTCAGCCGCGGTAAGCTGGATGTGTTCGTCACGATCGATTCTTCGCAGGCGGAGGATACCGTCCTGCGTGTGAATGAACCGCTGCTGCGTGCCTATATTGATACACTCAATTCGCTCGCTGTGCGCTACGACCTGAAAAATGATATGTCGCTCATGTCGCTTATGCGCTTCCCGGATATTCTGTCTGTGGAAAAGGCGGAGGCGGATCAGGACAAGATCCGTGCCGGCCTGGTTGCGCTGACGCAGCAGGCACTTTCTGACTATGATCAGATGCGCGAGCGCGAGGGCGCGAAGCTCCGCACCGACGTGGAGGAAAAGCTCGCGCGTATCGAGTCGTTGGTTGCGCGTGTGGAGACGGCCGCCCCCGAGACGGCTGCGGCCTATGAAGCGCGTCTGCGCCAGAAGCTCGAGGCGGTGCTCGCTGCGACCGATATTGACGAGTCGCGCATCATTGCCGAGGCTGCGATCTATGCCGACCACGTTGCCGTCGATGAGGAGACGGTGCGTCTGCACAGTCACATTGCACAGCTGCGCCAGATGCTGAAGTCCGGCTCCCCGGTCGGCCGCAAGGCAGATTTCCTCATTCAGGAGTTCAACCGCGAGGCGAACACCATCGGTTCCAAGTGTCAGAATGCGGACATTGCGAAGGTGGTCGTGGACCTGAAATCCGAGATCGAGAAGATCCGTGAGCAGATCCAGAATATCGAGTAAGGAGCCGCGGATTTGAAACTGATCAACATCGGATACGGAAACTATGTTTCCGAGGAGCGGCTGCTGGCTGTCGTCAGTCCGGATTCCGCCCCCATCAAGCGCATCGTGCAGGACAGCCGTGAGATCGGTATGCTCATCGATGCAACTTATGGCCGAAAGACGCAGACCGTCCTCATCATGGACACCGGCCACACAGTGCTCTCGGCGCTGCCGCCGGATGCGGTACAGGCCCGTGTAGAGGCCACAGATTTGGAAACCGGAGGAGACGCAACATGAACCATCAGACTGGAAAACTGATCTTGATCTCCGGGCCGTCCGGTACCGGAAAGAGCACGGTCATCGCCCGGCTGATGCGTCTGCGTGATGATGTGTGTTTTTCTGTCTCGGCCACGACGCGCGCCCCGCGACCCGGCGAGGTGGACGGAAAGGACTATTTTTTCGTTACGCGCCCTGCGTTCGATGCCATGGTTGCGGCGGACGAGCTGCTGGAGCACGCCAAATACGTCGGCAACTGCTATGGCACGCCGAAGAGCTATGTTGAGCGGCGCTGCGCCGAGGGTATGCACGTCCTGCTGGACATTGATGTTCAGGGTGTGCATCAGATCTCCGAGAACCGGCCGGATGCGATCCGTGTGTTCATGATGCCGCCGTCTCTGGCAGAACTGGAGCGCCGTCTGCGCGGCCGGCACACGGACGATGAGCAGAAGATCTGCGAGCGTCTGGCGCAGGCACGCCGCGAGTGCGCACTGGCATATACATACGATTATATTGTCATCAATGATGACCCCGATGTCGCGGCCAAGGAGCTTGACGCCATCATCACGGCAGAGTGCTGCCGCTATCCCGATCGGAAAAACTATTTTACAGAGGTGCTTGAAAAATGATGCTGTATCCCCCCATGAGCGAGCTGGCTGCCAAGGCCGGCAGCCGTTATCTGCTGGTGAACCTGGTCGCGCGCCGCGCGCGCAACATCGCTGCCGCCGCACAGGCCGCTGGCGAACCGTTGGATACCAAACCGGTTTCCATGGCGATCGACGAGGTGTATGACGGCCGCCTTCAGGTCGTGCACAAGGAATAAGCGCTTTCAGGCGGGCAGTACCCGCCTGATTTTTTCGGAGAGGGGGGTGCGCAGATGCTGCAGATACAGATCCCGGTCGCAAAAGTCGCCGTTCTGGCTGCAACATTTGCGTTTGACCGTCCGTATACGTATAAGATTCCGCAGCCGCTGGCGGGTACGCTTCGCCCCGGCTGCCGGGTCGTGGTGCCGTTTTCGCGCGGAAATCGCCCGTGCGAGGGCATGGTGCTTGCGCTGGATGAAGCGGCAGATGACCCGAAGCTCAAGCCCATCACGCGCCAGCTCGACTCCGACCCCATCCTCTCACCGGAGCTAATCCGATTGGCAGTCTGGATGCACGACCGCTTTTTCTGCACGATCTACGATGCGCTGCACGCGATCCTGCCCGCCGGTGTCTGGTACCGGGTCAACACAGTCTACTGTGCAGCGCCGGAACTGGATACGGCTGCGGCGCTGGCGCAGTGCGGCAGATCCAAACAGCGGCGTCTGGCGCTGGAGACCGTGCTGGAACACGGCGGCCGCTGCCCGCTGGACGAGCTGCAGGCGGCATTTGGCGATAAAGACCCGTCAAGTGCCCTGCATTGGCTCGTGCAGCAGAAATTTCTGACGGTGGAAGGGACGCAGACGCGCGTCATGCACGACAAGCAGCTGGAGTATGCCAGTCTGGCCGTTCCGCTTGAGGAAGCGCAGGAGGAGATCCGCCGCCGCAGGCGCGCGAAGCATCAGGTCGCCATTCTGGAGCTGCTGTGCACGATCGGCCGCGCGTCGGCCAGTGAAGTGTGCCAGTTTACCGGTGCGCCGAGAAGCACCATGAAGACACTGGTGCAGCAGGGAGTCGTGCGTATCGACACAGAGCCGTATTTTCGCCGCCCGGTGCACTACACCGGGAAACCGCAGCCGATCCCGGCGCTGACGCCGGCGCAGGATCACGTGTTTTCCGGCCTGAAGGCGCTGCTGTGCGCGCCGGATGCACAGGCGGCGCTGCTCTTCGGCGTGACCGGCAGCGGCAAGACGCTTGTCTACCTGCACCTGATCGCGCAGGCGCTTGCGGCAGGGCAGGGGGCGATCCTGCTTGTGCCGGAGATCTCGCTGACGCCGCAGATGATCGAGGCGTTTTCCGCATATTTCGGCGACACGGTCGCCGTTTTGCACAGCGGTCTGCCGCTCTCGGAGCGCTATGACGAATGGAAGCGCATTCACGCGGGCCTCGCGCGCGTTGTTGTCGGCACACGTAGCGCAGTTTTTGCACCCGTGCAGGATCTGGGCCTGCTCATCATCGACGAGGAGCAGGAGGACACGTATAAGTCTGAGAGCACGCCGCGCTATCACGCGCGCGATGTGGCAAAGTTCCGCTGCACCCAGCACCGCGCGCTGCTGCTGCTCGGCTCGGCGACGCCGGATGTTGTTAGCCGTTATTACGCTGAAACCGGCCGCTATCATTACTTCACGCTGCCGGACCGGTTCAACGCCCGCAAACTGCCGGATGTTATCATCGCCGACATGAAACAGGAACTGCGAAACGGCAATTCCGGCTCCATCAGTTCCGTGCTCTATAGTGAGCTGGAGGAGAATCTCCGCCGCGGCGAGCAGAGCATCCTGTTTCTCAACCGGCGCGGCGCGAGCAAGATCGTCACCTGCGCCGAGTGTGGCGCGACCTATTCGTGCCCGAACTGCAGCGTTAGCCTGACGTATCATCAGGGCAACCAGATGCTCATCTGCCACCACTGTGGCTATCGTCGGCGGCTCGATCCCCAATGCCCCGTTTGCGGCGGGGAGCTGCGCTTTCTCGGCGATGGGACGGAGCGCATCGAGGCTGACCTGCACGCACTGTTTCCCGGCGTGGAGACGCTGCGCATGGACGCCGACGCCATTGCCATGGCCGGTACGCACGAGGCACTGCTGCAGCGCTTTGTGCGCGAGCGCATCCCCATCATGATCGGCACGCAGATGATCACAAAGGGACTGAATTTTGAAAATGTCACGCTTGTTGGCGTTCTCAATGCCGATCAGAGCCTGTATGTTGGCGATTACCGCGCCAATGAGCGCACGTTTTCGCTCATTACGCAGGTCATCGGCCGCAGTGGCCGCGGCAATGCGCCCGGCCGGGCCGTTATCCAGACGTTCACGCCGGCAAATGAGACCATACGGCAGGCGGCCCGGCAGGATTACGACGCGTTTTACCACTCGGAGCTCCAACTCCGGAGACTCAATGGTACGCCTCCGTTCAGTGAGGTGCTGGCTGTCACCGTCTCCGGCACGCAGGAGAACGCTGTTGTGCGCTGCTGTGCCTATATCCGTGATTACTTTCGCCAGACGGTCGGCGAGCGTGCGGAGGTGCTCGGCCCGGCGCCGCTGCCGGTCGTGCGCATGAACAACCGCTACCGGTACCGCGTCACGCTTTACTGCAATCAGAGCAAGGTGGTGCGCCGCGCGGCAGCGAACATCGTCATGTACTGCAACACAGAAAAATCATTCCGCGATGTCACCGTTTTTGCCGATGACAATCCGCTGGATTAGAGGAGAGATATACTATGGCTACAAGAATGATTCTCAAAAATGGAGACCCGCAGCTGCGCAAGCACTGTCATGAGGTCAAGGATTTTAACCCACGGCTGCACATGCTCCTCGACGATATGCGCCAGACGCTGGCAGAGTCCAACGGCGTCGGTCTCGCCGCGCCGCAGGTTGGTGTGCTGCGCCGCGCCGTCATCGTGCTTGAGACGAATGTCCCGGACGATGCCGACGAGTATATGATCGAGCTCATTAACCCTGTGATCGTGGAGACGGCAGGGGAGCAGACCGGCGCCGAAGGCTGCCTGAGCATCCCAAATGAATTTGGTATCGTCCAGCGCCCGGATTACGTAAAAGTCCGCGCGCAGGATCGCCATGGAGAATGGTTCGAGGTCGAGGGCCGCGGCCTGACGGCACGTGCTTTCTGCCACGAGATCGACCATCTCGACGGCATTCTGTTCATCGATAAGGCCACACGGATGCTCTCACCCGAAGAACTCGAGCAGCAGGCGAAGGGGTGAGGTGTATGCGCATCGTTTTCATGGGCACGCCGGATTTCGCGGCCGTGTCCCTGCAGCGCCTGCTCGATGAGCACTTTGATGTGATCGGTGTGTTCACACAGCCGGACAAGCCCAAAAATCGCGGCATGAAGCTCCAGCCGAGCCCGGTCAAGGAGATCGCACTCGCGGCCGGCCTACCGGTGTTTCAGCCGGCAAAGATGCGCGACGGCACGGCGCTGGCCGATCTGAATCGTCTGCGGCCGGACATTCTTGTCGTTGTGGCCTATGGCCGCATCCTGCCGGATGATCTGCTCGCAGCGGCACCCTATGGTGCGGTGAATGTCCACGGCTCGCTGTTGCCGAAGTACCGCGGCGCTGCGCCGATCCAATGGGCGGTGCTCAATGGCGATGCCGTGACCGGCGTTTCGACCATGTATCTCGACCGCGAAATGGATACCGGTGACGTGATCTATGCCGAGCAGACGCCGGTCGGCGAATTTGAGACTGCCGGAGCACTCTTCGACCGGCTGGCTGTCATGGGGGCGGACCTCCTTGTGCGCACGCTGCGCGATATCGAGGCCGGCACCGCGCCGCGCACGCCGCAGGATCACAGTCAGGCAACCTACACTCGTCCGCTCACGCGCGACGATTCCCCCATCGACTGGAATCAGAGCCCGCGTGCCATCATCAAGCATATCTGTGGTCTGGAGCCTTGGCCCGTCGCAACGGCGGAGCTTGGCGGGCAGACGTTCAAAATTCATGCGGCGGATTACTCCGAGCGAACGACGCACAAAACGCCCGGAACCATCGTGGCCACAGGGAAGGACGGCGTCACGATCGCCTGCGCCGGTGGGCAGACGGTGCGCATTACACAGCTGCAGGCGCCGGGAAAAAAGCGTATGTCGGCAGCCGACTATCTGCTCGGGCACACGCTGCCCGTTGAGGACTGACTATGGCTATGACTGCCCGGGAAGCCGCCTGGACCGCGCTGCAGCGCTGGCGCAAAAACGGTGCGTGGTCGGATGCTGCTCTCCATGCGGTTTTGCAAAACGCGCAGCTGGAGCCGCGCGACGCCGCGCTCGCATCTCGCATTTGCTACGGTACGCTGCAAAATCTGTCCCTGATGGATTTCTATCTTTCTGCCTATTGCACGACGCCGCTGCAAAAGCTCGAGCCGAAGGTGCTCGACCTGCTGCGGCTGTCGGCCTATCAGATCGTGCTGCTGGATAAAGTTCCACCGCGCGCCGCCGTGAACGAGGCGGTCGCGCTCTGCCGCAAGGGCGGTTGTGCGCGTGCGTCGGGCCTTGTCAACGCAGTGCTGCGCCGCGTGGCGGAGCATCGGGATATGCTGCCGGAGATCCCGGGCGCGGGCACGGCGGACTATCTGGCTGTGCGCTACAGCCACCCGCAGTGGCTGACGCAGCGGTATATCGACACGTATGGCTACGCGTTTGCCGAGCGGGCGCTGGCGGCGAACAACGCCGATGCGCCGGCCTGTCTGCAGGTGAACACTCTGAAAACAACGACGGATGCTCTGGCAGTATCTCTGCACGCGGACGGCATCTCGACCGAGCCGCACCCATGGCTTCCGGACGCGCTGCTGTGCCGCGGAGGCAATCTGGCAGCCGCGCGAGCCTTTGCGGATGGATGGTTTTATGTGCAGGATGCCGCCGCGCATTGCGCGGCGCTCGTCTCCGGTGCACAGCCGGGCATGCGTGTGCTCGATGCCTGCGCCGCTCCCGGCGGAAAAAGCTTCGCCACTGCGGTGCAGATGCGCGATCAGGGATGTATGATTTCCTGCGATATTCACGAAAATAAATGGAAGCGTATCCGCTCCGGCGCCGAGCGGCTGGGGCTGACGTGCATTTCGACACGCACGATGGACGCCCGCCGTCCGGACGCGGATCTGATCGGCGCGATGGACGTGGTGCTGGCCGATGTGCCGTGCTCCGGCCTGGGCGTTATCCGCAAGAAACCGGAGATCCGCTTCAAGGACCTGGCGGAGCTCGAGCGTCTGCCGGCCGTCCAGCGGGAGATTCTTGCCGGTCTTGCGCCGTGCGTGAAGCCTGGCGGTGTGCTGGTGTATTCCACGTGCACTGTGCTCACGCGGGAGAACGAAGACGTTGTGCATGACTTTCTGCGCAGCCATGCGGAGTTTTCTGCTGAGGCGTTTTCGCTGCCGCTTCCGGGCGCGGACGCCGCGGAGGGGATGTTCACATTCTGGCCGCAAGAACACGGTACGGACGGATTTTTTGTTTGTAAGCTGAGGAGATGCAAATGAGAGACATCAAAGCTATGCTCCCGGAGGAGATCGAGGCGGCCCTCGCCGAGATGGGGCAGCCGAAATATCGCGCCAAGCAGATCTTTCAGTGGCTTGCGCGCGGCGTGACGTCGTTTGACGAGATGACGAACCTGTCCAAGAATCTGCGCGCCGCACTTGCGGAACAGTTTTATATCTCTCAGCTTGTGATGCTGCGCAAGCAGGTATCGGCGATGGACGGAACGATCAAATATCTCTGGCAGCTCGGCGACGGCAATGCTGTGGAGACCGTCGTCATGCACTACAAGCACGGCAACACGGTCTGCATCTCCTCACAGGTCGGCTGCCGGCAGGGGTGCGCGTTCTGTGCGTCCACGATCGGCGGCCTGATCCGCAACCTTGAGCCGTCGGAGATGCTCGACGAGGTGCTCTATTCCGAGCGGGAGTCCGGCTGCAAAATTTCGAACATCGTCCTCATGGGCATCGGCGAACCGCTGGACAACTTCGACAATGTCATGCGCTTTCTCGAGCTGGTCAACCATCCGGACGGGGAAAATATCGGTATGCGGCATATTTCGCTGTCCACCTGTGGCCTGATCGAGCGCTTTGATGATCTGGCGGCGCGCGACCTGCAGCTGACGCTGTCAGTTTCCCTGCACGCGCCGGATGATGCCACGCGCTCGAAGATCATGCCCGCCAACCACGGTCGCGGCGTGGCGGCGCTCATTGACGCCTGCGCCCGGTATTATGAAAAGACCGGCCGGCGCATTTCCTTTGAATATGCTATGATTGACGGCGTGAACGACACGCC
>DBFWVW010000056.1:0-4846 GCA_048217285.1 Oscillospiraceae bacterium | reverse complement strand
GGTGGAGGCGCGCTGTACGTCCGTGATCGTGATGCGCGCGAACGGTTTCCCCTTCATGCACGCCAATAGGCCTGCGCAAATGAGCTCCGTGGACGCCTGTGCGCGCTTGTCATGCTTGATGTGGTACATTTTTGCCTCCAGCGCTCTATATTTTGCGGGACTATTGTATCACAAAAGGATTCGGCGTACAATAGGGGCAATCAAAATTTAAGGGAGTGTTTCACATGAGCGAAAATGTGATCTTCTGCTACTCTGGCACCGGCAACTGCCTCGACATGGCCAAAACCATCGCCCGCGAGCTGGGCGACACGGACATCATCCTCATGCGCGGGGAGCCTGCGGTCACGGACGTGCGCGATGCCAAGCGCGTCGGCTTCGTCTTCCCGTGCTACGGCGGCGGTCTGCCCGGCGGCGTGGAGGCATCGCTGCGCAAGATTCAGGTCGGCCTCACGGCGTACACGTTCGGCGTCTGCCAGTACGCGGGCTATATGGGCTCCGGCCTGCACAAGCTCGACAGCATCCGGCATTTGGACTACTGGACGGCCGTCTCGCACCAGTGCTCGTGCATCTGGCTGCTGCCGCACAACGTGATGCTGCCGCCGCTGCCGGCCGCCGCGGCGCTGCGCCGCGCGGACAAAAAGGCCCGACAGATCGCGCGGGACGTGCGCACCGGCGCGCGCACGAAAAAGGCCCCGCCGAAAAAGCCGCTGAACCAGCTGGAGAGCGCCGTCTGGCCGAAGATCGCGGCCGGCAAGGCGCAGAAGTTTGCCGTCAGTGACGCGTGTGTCGCCTGCGGCCAGTGCGCCAGACTCTGCCCGCGCGGCAACATCCGCATCGAAGGCGGCCGTGCCGTCATTGGCGGCAACTGCATCCAGTGCCTGAGCTGTCTGCAGTATTGTCCGCAGTCCGCCATTTCGATCGGCAAGCTCACCGACCGCCGCGCGCATTATCATAACCCCAATGTGACCGCCGCGGAGCTGACCGAGTCGGTCATCCATGTCGACTGAGGCATCGCTTTCTACATAGTAGCCCGCCCGCCGGAGTTCCGGCGGGCGGGCTTATGCTGTCCAAAGCTCAAACGTGGACGATGTAGTTTTCCTTGCGTGGGGCGGCCTCCGGCGCGGGACCGGCGGCGTAGCCGAGCGCGATCGCGCCGACGCCGCGCAGCGTCTCCGGCAGGCCCCAGTCGCGCAGCAGCGCCTTGCCATCCGGGCTGTCAAAGATCTCGCGCTCGCGGTTGACCCACACAGTGCCGAGCCCCTCGGCGTGTGCGGCGAGCATGAGATTTTCAAGCACGCAGCTGCCATCGGCCAGGTAGTTCGCGCTCTCGCCGTCGCCGAGCACGACCACGATCACCGGCGCGCCGTAGTAGGGGTCGATGTTCTTGCCGATCACGGCGGCGTTGAGCTTCGTGAGCCGGTCGCGGTATGTCTGCGTGGTCACGGCGACGATCGTCGCCGACTGCTTGCCCATGGCCGATGGGGCGTAGGTTCCGGCCTCGAGCACGCGCGCGAGCACGTCTGCGGGTACAGCGTCCGGCTTGTAGGCGCGGATGCTCCGCCGGGTTTTTATCAGTGTCAGAAAATCGTTTGCCATGCGATGACCTCCGTTCGAAAATTGTTACAAATAGTATACCACATCCGGCGTCTGTGTGCTATAATATTCAATTGATTTCTATTCGCTGTCGCGCGTGAAAGGAGTTCCCCCAACCATGCAGAAGATCGCAGCTTTCATCGTTCAAAAACGCAAGCTCCTGCTTGTTGTCATGCTGGCGCTGGCGGTGGTCTGCGCGGCGCTGATGCCCTTTGTCGGCATCAACACCGACATGACGAAATACCTGCCGGACAGCTCGCAGATGAAGATTGGCATGGACCATATGAACGAGGCTTTCCCGGACGCGGCGGAGACCTACACCATCCGTGTCATGTTCCGCGGACTGGATGCGCGCGACAAGCTCGCCATCCGCGAGCAGCTGACGGAAATTCCGAACGTGGACAGCGTCGCCTACGAGCCGGACAGCGATGACTATAACCGCGGCGACGCCACGCTCTACAAGCTCACGACGCAGTATGACTACAAGTCCGAAGAGGAGGCGCAGATCGAGCGCGACGTGGCCGACCGCTTCGACGGCTATGACGTGGCCGTGCGCAGCGACGACACCTCGACGCCGGACATCCCGCCGATCGTCTTTATTCTCGCGCTGTCGATCCTGACGGTTATCCTGCTCATTGCCTGCCCGTCCTACTTCGAGCCGGTGCTGTTTCTCATCACGATCGGCATTGCCGTGCTCATCAACCAGGGTACGAACATCTTCCTCGGCGAGACGTCGGATGTCACGGCGAGTATCTCGGCCATTTTGCAGCTCGCGCTCTCGATGGATTATTCCATCATCCTCATGAACCGCTACCGGCAGGAGCTGCAGGCTGACCCCGACCGCGGGGCCGCCATGACGCGCGCGCTCACGGCGCCGTTCGGCTCGATCACCGGCAGCTCGGTCACGACGATCGTCGGCTTGCTGATGCTGGTGTTCATGCGCTTCAAGATCGGTATGGATCTCGGCATCGTGCTGGCCAAGGGCGTGCTGTGCAGCCTGCTGTGCGTGTTCACGGTGCTGCCCGGCCTGATCTTGTGGGCAGATAAGCTCATCCGCAAGACGACGAAAAAACCCCGCGCGCCCAAGCGCGAGCGCAAGAGCGTGCTCGCGGCGCTCGGCCGCTTCAGCTACCGGTGGCGCGGCGCGATCGCGGCGGCGTTTGTGCTGCTGTTTGCCGGGACGTATTTCCTGCAGCTGTCGACGCAGATCGCCTACACGCTCACGGATGCCGATCCGGTCGCGGAGGTGTTCCCGCCGGATAACCCCATCGTCGTGCTGTACAACAACGCCGACGAGGACGCCCTGGCCGCGCTGGCGGACCGGCTCGAGGCCGACCCGAATGTCAAGAGCGCCATGTCTTACTCCACCACGCTCGGTCGGCAGTAC
This sequence comes from Oscillospiraceae bacterium, assembly GCA_048217285.1. Classification (GTDB taxonomy): domain Bacteria; phylum Bacillota; class Clostridia; order Oscillospirales; family Oscillospiraceae; genus CAG-103. Next base: position 1,866 of record DBFWVW010000056.1, on the reverse strand, counting down.
ACCGCCGCGCAGATGGCCAATGTGGTCGGTGCGCTCGATGCCAGCATCCCGGTCAGCGCCGATATGCTGGGCATGATTTATTATGATGTCTACAGCGGCGGCCGTGCCGTGACCATCCCGGCCGGGCAGTTCCTGCGCTTTGTCGCGGAGCACGTGGCGAGCAACGCCGCCTTCGCGCCGTATCTCGACGCGGGCATGACGGCGAACCTTCAGACGCTGCAGAAATTCACAGACCCCGCCGCGCTCACGCAGCAGCGGACGGCGGAGTCGCTGGCGGACTTCCTCGGCATGGACGCGTCGGACGCCCAGCAGCTGCTGCTCTACTACTACACGCAGCACGGCGATGCGAGCACCGGCGGCATGACGCTGCCGGTCTTTGCCGACTTCCTTGTCAACGAAGTGCTTACCGACCCGACCATGGCGGACATGGTCGATGCCTCGGCGCGCGAGCAGGCGGCCATGCTGCAGACGTTCACGGACGTCGATGCCATGACCACGCCGCGCGACTGCGGCGCGATCGCGCAGATGCTCGGCATGGATGAGGAAACCGTCCGGCTGCTGTTCGTGGCGTACCACACGGTCAACGGCGACCTGATCACGGGCGGATGGGAAGTGTCGATGCAGGACCTGGCCAATTTCCTTGCCGACCACAGCGCCCTGCTCGACAACGCGCAGGCGCAGCAGATCACGACGCTCAGCTGGATCATCAACGGCTCCGTTTACGGCACGAGCTACTCGGCGACGGAGCTTGCCAGTCTCCTCGGCATGGACGCCGGACAGATGCGCCAGCTTTACCTGCTCTACATCAGCCGCCATGGCGACACGAGCGGTTGGACGCTCTCGGTGCAGCAGTTTGTGGACTTCCTGTGTCGGGAGGTGCTGCCGGATGCGCGCTTTGCCGACCAACTCAGCGGCGTGGACACCAGCCAGCTTTCGTCGGCGCGGACGGTCATCGACGCGGTTGCCTCCGGACGAGCCTATACGGCGGCGGAACTGGCAAACCTGTTTCAGGGGCTGTCCGGCCAGCTGAACCGCGGCACGATGGAGCTGCTGTTTCTCTACTACGCCAGCGTGTACAGCAGCGACAGCGCGTGGACGATGTCCATGCAGGAGCTGTTTGACTATCTGCAGAACGATCTGCTCACGGACGCGCGCTTTGATTCCTTCCTGACCGATGACGTGCGCGCGCAGATCACCGATGCGCAGACGATGCTTACCGACGCCGTCACGCAGCTGCGCGGCAGCGATTACTCCCGCCTTGTGCTCACGACGACGCTGCCGGGCGAGTCGGACGAGACGAGCGCGTTCATCCGCCGGCTCACGCAGGATCTGGATGCCGCCACGACCGGGGACTACTATCTCATCGGCAACAGCGCCATGGTCTACGAGATGGAAAACAGTTTCGACAGCGAGCTGCTGCTCATCACGCTCCTGACGGCGGCGTCGATCTTCCTCGTCGTCGTGTTCACGTTCCGCTCGCTGGTCATTCCGGCGCTGCTCGTGCTGATCGTGCAGTGCGGTGTGTTCATCACCGTCACGGTCGTTGGATTGCAGGGGCTGGAGATCTATTACCTCGCGCTGCTGATTGTCGAGTGCATCCTTATGGGCGCCACGATCGACTACGGCATTCTCTACACGAGCTATTACCGCGAGATGCGCGAGACCATGTCCGTGCGCGACGCGCTCATCGCCGCTTACCGCGGCAGCATCCACACGGTGCTGACCTCCGGCTCGATCATGGTGCTCGTCACGGCGGTCGTCGGAAAATTTTTCGGCAACCCCACCATCGAGCAGATCTGCCGCACAATCTCCATCGGCGCGTTCTCGGCCATCATCCTCATCCTGCTGTTCCTGCCCGGTATGCTG
>DBFWVW010000055.1:0-16811 GCA_048217285.1 Oscillospiraceae bacterium | reverse complement strand
TGCCACGCCTTCTATTCTCTGAACGATTTCGCAAAGCAGCTTGCGGTCCACAACCGTCGCTCCAACAGCTTACCTATGAGGCCCCTCCACTGGCTCTCCCCTGCAGAGTTCTCTGTCCAATATGTTTGACAAACCTACATTCGCCTTTTTTGCCCCGCGCCGTTTGTCAAGGGTAAATGCTAAAAAAGTCTAAAAAATTTTTCAGCGGGCCAGAATGAGGGCCAGCTCCTCCCTGAAAAGCTGCTCGGCGCACAGAAAACCGAACATTTTGCGGGGGTAGCTGTTGAGCCATGCCTCGGCGGCCTTCACCTCTTGGGGCGAGAGGGTGCCGAGGTCTGTCCCCTTCGGGACGAGTCGCCGGATCAGGCCGTTTTGGTTTTCATTGGTGCCGCGCTCGCTCGGCGTGTATGGGTGGCAGTAGTAGACGGTGGTGCGTTTTCCTTTCCCTCGGCGCTTGTTTTCGATGCCTTCAGCGTCCGAGAACTCGGTGCCGTTGTCGCAGGTGATGGAGAGGAAGATCTGCGGGAATAGAGCGCCCAGTTTCCGCTCGATGCCGTTGAGGGCCCGGACGACGCTCTCGCTCGTCTTGTCCTTCATGGAGACGATGATCTCCCGGCGGGTCTTTCGCTCGGTCAGCATGAGCCACGTCCGCTTGTAGCCCTTGCCGCTCTCGAGACTGTCCATTTCCCAGTGGCCGAAGGTCGTGCGCGTGTTCACGATCTCCGGCCGCTTTTCTATGCTCTTTCCTGCCGGCTTTCTCGGGATGGCGCCCTCTGGCCGCTCCGGCTTCCTGCGGCGCTTCCCGTGCTGCGGTAACATTTCCACAGTGAGATCGTCGCCGAAGATCTCGCCCCTGATGTAGTTGTAGGCCGTACTTGCGCAGATATGCACCCGGAAGGGCCAGCCCATGACCTCGGCCTCTCCGATGGCTGCCTCGGGGCTGTACTTCTCGTCCCGGATCTTGCCGATCAGGTAGTCGGCGAGCTCGTAGTCGTTGCCGATCTTCAGCTCCGGGCCCTTCGCCCGCAGGTTCGCCTCGTATCGGGCCTGCGCCCCGTCCGGGTTGTATCGGGTTTCGACGGTGTAGTCGCTGTTCAGGTGTTCATAGGTGCACCGCTTGAGCTCCCGGTAGATGGTGGTGTAATGGACGCCGACCTCCTTGGCGATGTCCACGACCTTCATGCCGGCGCGCCTGAAGGCGTCGATCTGCGTGCGCTGCGTTGGTGTCAGGTGGCTGAAGTGTTTCCCCATGGTGATCCCTCCGTGAAATAGAAAAAAGGGCGGCCGGCTGGCCGCCCTTCGTTGTCATCGCTTGTTGTATGCCGCGATCAGCGCCAGCGTCTCGTCGTCTGTGACGATGTCCTCGAGCCGGCACTCCAGAGCGACGCAGACCTTGAGGAGCGTTTTCAGCTTCGCCCCCGCGATGTCTCGGTCGTCTTGCTCGTAGGTCTGGAGCACTCGGCTGTTGATGTCGGCCTTCTTGGCGAGCTGCGACTGAGACAGGCCGCGATCCTCTCGCAGCGCCTTCAGGCGTTTCCCGGTGGTGATCGTTTCCATGTTGAGCGCCTCCCCTTTTGTTTCGTGTGTCTTTACTATACAACATTTGTTGTATAAAGTCAAGAGGGGAGATAAGAGAAAAGCAGCGCGGCCGCTCTGGCTGCGCTGCTTTCATTCTTTTCCGAGCAGGTAGTAGATGGTCACGCCGAGAGCGTCGGCGAGGTGCTCGAGCTCATAGTCGGCGACAATACGGTCGCCGGTCTCGATCCTGCTGATGGCCTTCTGCGTGATGTCGAGCCCCGCGATCTGGATCTTGTACGCGAGGCGCTCCTGTGAGATGCCGGCCCGTTCTCTGGCTGCGCGGACGCGCTCGCCTGAGATATTGCACCGGCCTTCTGGCCTGTATATTTTCAAATACGCGCCGCCTCCTTTTCTGCCACTTATGCCAAAGATGGGTAGTGCAAGTTGACAATAACACGACTCCCATGTTAATATTATCCCAAAGATGACTAAAGGCTAAAAAACGCAATAGGACAGACGAAAAGGAGGTTTTTTCAATGGGTTTACGTTTCCGGCGCAGTATTAAGATCGCCCCCGGCGTCCGTGTGAACTTGAATAAAAAGAGCGCGAGCGTCACCTTCGGCCCGAAGGGCCTGAAGTACACAGTCAGCACGACCGGGAAAAGCCACACGACCGTCGGAGTGCCCGGCACGGGCCTGTCGTACACGACCAGTGGCGGCCGGCCGGCCAGCGTGCCGGCAGCACAGCGCCCCACCTCACCGAAAAGCAAAGCGGTCGTCCTGCCGTTGTGCATTTTCCTCGGGGTGCTCGGTGTGCACCGCTACTATGTGGGGAAGATTGGCACCGGGGTCATCTGGACGCTGACGGCTGGCTTCTTCGGGATCGGTTGGATCGTGGACATCTTCACGGTCGCCCTCGGCGGCTTCTATGATGTAAACGGCTATGTTGTCCGCTTCCACCCGACTGAGGCCGAGCTGGCCGCTGCTGAGGCGGCGCAGAGCGATGGCGGCGAGGATCCAGCAGAGGACGACGCCACAGAGGAATGAGTGCATAAACAGAAAAAGCCCGCCCGGGATCACTCCCGAGCGGGCTCTTTTTGTGTGTTCTGACGGTTTCAGGGCTTCCGGCCGGCGGCGATCCGCGCCGCGCCGACGGCAAACTGCACAATTAGACCTTCTTGGTGTAGTCCAGCGAGATCCAGCCGGCCCCGGATTTCAGCTTGCCCCACTTGGAGGCTCCGGGCCCGTCGCTCTCGGCGACGATGGTGTAGGTGCCCTTGTCGCGGATGGCCCCGTTGGTGCCGTAGTTGGTGCCGGGGCCCTTGCGGATGTTCAGCACGTCGGTCGTCACCTTCACGAGGTACGAGGTGGCCGTGGATCCGCTGCCGGTCTTGATGTCGGCCGCGTCCGTCCACCCGTACACGGTGGAGCCGCCGCCAGAGACAGCGATCAGGTGGTAGGGGTGCGCCTTGCCCTTGGCGATTGCCGTGACCTTGGCCTTGCCGGGCTTGCAGCTCGACGCGCTCGTGGCCGTGGCGCTGACGTAGTGCTTGGAGCCGGTAAACTCCACCACGTCGCCGACCTTGATGTCGGCGGCGCTGCCGGTGGTTCCCCCGGTGGAGGGTGTGCTGCTGCCGGAGCCGAGCTGACGGTTGACTTCGGCCGCGATCTCGTCTTGCAGGTTGTAGAGGTAGTCGCCCGGGCAGGCTTTCGCCGCATAGTCCCGGTGCACTGTCATGTTGCAGCCGTTCAGGTGGCCGACGCGGTTGTTTTTGCTGGTAGACCAGACGAGCTTCTTGATGCCGTTGCGCTTGCAGATGTCGGTCACGAGATCCAGCAGCGCGTCGTATGCCTTATCTCTGACGGCGTAGGGGTGCGTCGCGTCGCTGGCGACCTCGATGGTGACGGCACGCTGGTCGTTGGCGTTGGACGACGTGCACCACGAGCGGTTGCTCTCGTCCACATAGAGGGCGATGCGGCCGTCGGGGCCGATGCCGTAGTTGCTGGACGCCTGCCGGCTGCTCTTAGCAAACAGAGCGCCGCAGCTCTCGACGGAGAGCTGGCCGGCCATACAGTGGATCGTGATGGTGTCGATCTTTTTGGTGCGCTTGCCCGAGTGGTTGGGGCTGAGCTTGGTGTAGGAGATCAGAGTGCTGTTACTCATCCTCGTCATCCCCCTTTCCGTCACCGTCGAGCATGGCGTCAAGGGTCTTTTCATCCACGACATCGCCGTCCTCGTCGTAGATCAGGCCGGTCTCCTCGTCGTAGTTGAGCACGCCGGTGTAGGGAAGGTCGTCGTCGATCTCTCCGTTGTAGTAGCGCATATTCAGCGCGGGCTTTTTGTTCTCGCTCATGTCTTTGTGCCTCCTTTGCAAAATGAAGGGCAGGCCGTGTTGGCCCGCCCTTTGCTGGTTATTCGAGCGGCAGGTTGCCGCCGTTGAGCTGGTTGACTGCCGCCTCGATGGCCGCGTTGACGGCCTCCTCGTCCACGGTGAAGCCCATGGACGCGAGGAACTCGAGGACGTACTTCTTCTTTTCCTCGCCGCGGCCCTGCCCCTCATAGAGCTGCTCGGCTGCGGCGACGCCGATCTTGACCCACTCGAGCAGCTCCTTGCGCTGCGCGTCGGTGGTCTTGCTCTTGATCCACGGGATCAGGAACACGCTGACGCCTGCGGCGAGCAGCGCGATGACGGCGTTGACGATGGGGGTGATGTCGATCATGTTCATCCTTTTGCCTCCTTGTCTGATGTGGTTGTGGTGGTGTACTCTCCGACGCCGGCCCCGCTGATGGGGTTGCCATCAGCGTCGAGGCCGTGCCGGTTGCGGCTGATCTTCTCGGTGGCCGACTTGGCCGCATAGCTCACGAGGTAGCCGATGCAGGCCGTGAAGATGGTGGTCGTGACATCGCTGGCGGTCTGCTGATCGCGGAAGGCCAGCACATAGGACGCCACGGCCGCGGCAGTTGCTACGAGGACGGCCCACGCCGCCAGCTTCTTCGAGAACTCCCACGGCCTGCGTCGGGCCTTGGCCTCCCGCTTGCGCCGGTATCTTCCCATGGGTGTCACCTCCCTCAGTAGATCGCGTGGATGCCCTGCTCGGTGAGGAAGTCCTTCTGCTCGTGTTTGATCTTCTGCGCATACTGGAGGGCCGCCTCGGTCTCTCCGTTGGCGTGGCCGTTCTTCAGGGCGGTGGCCGTGGCCTCGCCGAGCGCGATGGCGGCCCCCACGCTGCGCACGAGCAGCACCTCGTTTCTCTCCCGGGCGGCGTCGCGCCGGTCGAGCTCTGCGTCCCTCTTGGAGAGCTGCCTCTGGATCATCCAGAAGCACAGGCCCGTGATGGCCGACGGGATCCCCATGAGGGCCACGAGCTGCCCGATGTCAAGCTGGATCATGCTGCACCTCCATCCTCGACCTCGACGACCTCCCAGCCCTGCGGGTAGGTGTCCGGCGACCAGACGTTGTTGTCGATGGTGCTCTCGTAGATCTGGCCGTTGTAGGTCACGCGGTCGCCGGTTTGGTAGGCGTCATGCGCGCCGGTAGGCTGGACGAAGGCCGGGACGGTTTCTCCCGTCTCCTCGCCGCCGGTTTCAGGATCTTGCCCCGGTTCCTGCTCTGTGCCGGGCTCCGTGGGTGTTTCTGGTTCCGGCTCTGTGCCCGGTTCCGGGGTCGTGCCGGGATCACCTGCGGCGGTCACTTCCTCCCAGCCTTGCGGGTAGGCCGCCGGGCTGTATGCGTTGGCCGTTTCCATGATGGAGCGGTAGACCTTGCCATCCGTCCACAGGCAGCACTCGCCCTTCATGTAGGCGTCGTGGGCGCCCGTTGGCTGGATGAACGCCTTGGCCTTGGTCGGGTCGGTGGTATGATACGGGGCCCACTGTGCGGGGCTATTGCCCGGCTCGATGTCCGGGTTGTTGTTGGTGTTGTGGGCTTGGCAGCAGCGCCAGCTCTGCCCGTCGTGGGTGCAGGCTTCGCCGACCTCGTGGCTGCCGTCCCCCTTGGGGCCGGCCTTCGTCCACGCCGGCAGCAGATCCTCGCAGGCGATGATCTCGGTGCCGGTGCGGTCGCCGGCGTTGGCCTCGCTCACGAAGGTCATGCGGGCGCTGCGCAGGGCGGCCTCGAGGCCGCTGTACTTGGTGCTCATGTGGTCAGCCCCCTTTCAATGGCGCCAGACAGATCCTCGAGCTCGTCCTCGAGCTTGGTGATCCGCTCCTTGTCCTCGGGAGAGGTGCCGCCCCCGCCGCCGGCGGCGGCCTGCTCCTTCTCGTGGATGGCTTTGATGCTGTGTTCCATGAAGTAGACCATGCTGCTCCTCCTTTCTGGTCTTGGGGTGTTGGTTTATGCGAAGTTGCCGCCGACCGACTGGATGTAGCAGTCGCCCTCGGCCGAGCCGCGCAGGAGCTTGACCTTGATCTTCACGCCCCAGCTCGCGGCGGTCTTGGTCTGGTTGGTGAAAAAGTGCTTCTGACTGGTCAGGGCCTTGGTGGTGATGTCCTCCCATGTGGGCTCGGCGTCGTTGCCGTTGTTGCAGATCCAGACCTGAAGGGTGCTGCCGGTCGGGAAACTGCCCTGAATGTTGACGAGGGCCTTGGTCGGCATATCGTCGGCCGCCATCGCCACGGTCTGCTCGAACTCGACCGAGTGCATGGCCTTGTCGAAGGACAGGGTGCGCACGGTGCTCTCGTTCTTGGCGTCGGTGGCGGTGATGGTCAGGGTGTGGTCGCCGTTCAGCAGCTTGAGCCACTGGTCGGCCGTGATCTCGAGCTCGTTGGTGTCGCCGAGGGTGGCTGTGTAGGTGCGCAGCGTGGTGGTGTCCAGCTTCTCCACGACCGTGACCTGATGGCCGTCGGCGTCGGTGACGGTGTACTCATAGGAGGGCGGCGTGGTGGTGAAGCTGCCGAGGTCGGTGTCGCTGCCGCTGATGACGGGCGGCCGGTTGTTGGTGACGGTGCGCACGGCGCTGGTGGTGTAGGCGCTCTCGGCCCCGGCGGTGTCGTATGCCTTGACGCGGTACTGCACGCTCGTCCATCCGTAGGTGATGGAGTCCGTGTAGCTCCGGGAGCTGCCGCTGTAAATCTGCGCCCATGTGCCGTCGTCCACCTTGCGCTCCAGCTTGTAGCCGGAGAGGTTGCCGTCGGGATCGGTCGACTGTCCCCACGAGATGCTCAGGTTTTCGCCGCCGATGACCTCGCTCGGGACAGTGATGGTGCCGGGGGCCGTGGGCGGCTGGTTGTAGACGATTGTGTAGCAGCCGTCCGAGTCGGTGGTATCGGAGACCAGGAGATCAGAGGACAGATTACAAGCGGGGCGCAGGCCGCTGTAGCCGTGGCAGGCGTAGCCCCAGTTCAGCGCGCCATCGTACCCGACGCGGCGGGCGTAGCGGGCCGACCCGGCATAGGCGTCCCGCAGCCAGTAGTACCACGCCTGATTTGCCGACGGGTTGCTGCCGTAGTTGGAATTGGCGACGCAGGACGCCGTCACGGTAGCGATGCGGCTGGAGTTGTCGCTGAAGATCGCCAGCTTGCTGCCGCACACATGGTCGCCCGAGAGGTTGACCTCGGTGCAGGACAGGGGGAAAACCTTGTCCACGCAGGTCTCCGTCCCGCCGCCGTCCGTGGAGCTCTTGCCGACGGTGATGGTGGTGGCGAGCAGGGCGGCCCGCTCGTTGGCCGTGAAGCCATTGAGGAAACCGGCGAGGGTCTGGTACTGGTTGACGCCGTCCCACACGTTGGCCGTGCTCGGAGGCGCATCTGCGCTATGCTGCGCGGTGTACCACTGGCCCGCGGCGGCGTCACTGTTGAGCCACTGGCGCAGGTTGGAGTAGATGTAGCGGTTGTTGCCGTAGTTTCGGCGGTCGCTGTTGCCGTTGGCGCTCTCCTTCGCGTCGAAGCACAGCAGCTTGATGATCTGGTTGGTCACGAGGGTGGTGCTGTTGGCAGGGTAGCCAGCGTGGTTTTTGTCTGCCTTGATCCAGATGATCGGCGCGCCGTAGAGGCTGCCGAACTTGATTTTTGCCTTGTTGGCAAGGCTTCCGAGGGTTTGAGGCATGAGTCTTGTCTCCTTTCGGTAGGTTTTAGCTCCGGGAAGTATGCGAAGAAATAGGCGTCCATGTTCTGCCGCAGGTGGTAGGTGTTGCCGTGCGAGATGTGGCCCGTCCAGCTTGCGTAGGATTGGCTCACGCTCTCGAGCGTCATCTTGCCCCTGTCCACGAGGCCGCGGAACTTGCGGATCTTCCGCTTCATGTTGTCGATGCTCTTGGCCCTCACCTTTCTGACCACCTTGCCGGTGCTCGTGAGGTAGGTGTGGAAGCCGAGGAAGTCGATGCCGTTCTTGAGCGGGAAGATCTGCGTCTTGCCGTTCAGGCGCAGGCCCAGCGGCTTGATGTACGCCTCGATCCGCTTGAGGATCTCCCGGAGCAGCAGCTTGTCGCTGCTGATGATGTAGAAGTCGTCCATGTAACGGCCATAGACGAGGCCGAGGTCATCCCGCAGCCAGTGGTCGAAGTCGTCCAGATAGAGCAGGGCGAGCAGTTGGCTCGACTGGTTGCCGATGGGGATCCCGGGGTCTGGCGTGCTGTCGATGACGATCCAGAGCAGCCACTCGACGAAGTCGATCAGCTCCTCGTCAGACAGGAAGGCCAGAGCCTTGCGGGCCTTCTCGAAGCAGACGGCGTGCAGCAGGGTGTAAAAGAACTTGGAAAAGTCACCTTTCAGCACCCAGCCCTCGGCGTAGTCCCACTCCTCCATCGGCCGGTATGGCAGGCCGGCGGCCCGCCGGGCCTCCTCGTCTGCTGCCTTCCGGCTGAAAAAGTAGTGGCGCATGGCGCCGGCCAGACGGTCGAGGCCGTCGTGGGTGCCTTTGCCGATCTGCCCCGCATAGTTGTCCCGGATAAAGCGCCGGGAGAATACGGGCTCGAGGACGTTGTCGCAGAGCGAGTGCTGGCCGACTTTGCCCTCGAAGTCTATGGCAAGGACGAGCCGCTCCTTCGGCTCGTACACCTTGAAGGGATAGTAGGGCCCGAAGGTGTACTCGCGCCGCTGGAGGCGGTCAGAGAGGTCGGCCGTGCGCTCGATGGCCTCCATGCGGTAGCGCATGGCCGTGGGGTTGTCCCGCTTCCCGCAGCGGGTCTTGCGGTATGCTTTGTATAGCGAGTTGAAGCTGTTGACGATGTTCTCCATGTGAAAAAATCCCTGCCGTCGGCAGCTCCGGCCACGCTTTGCGTGCGCCGCCGGGAGCATCGGCAGTCCTGTGTTTACCCATGGCCGGGCCGGTCAAACGGCGCCGGGTGCGGGAGGGATACGCCTTCCTTGGATGATGGTGCACAGTGTTCGCCGGCCGTCTCCGGCCGGTTAATAAGTCGGGCTATCCATCGAAGCGGGGCGCAGGCCGTTGTTGCCGTTGTAGGCGTTGTTCCTGTTCAGCGTGCCATCGTTCCTGACGTTGCGGGCGTTGTTGGCCGACCCGGCACGAAAAAACAAGGCGTACCCCACGGGCTGCCTATTGGTGGCGCGCCTGCGCGTCCATCTTGGCGGCCCTTTCTTTATCGGATTTGTACCATTTGGCGGTCTGGTTTTTGACGCTGGCCGCCATCCGCGACCAGTGTGCAAAGGCGTCGTCGCCGAGCCCGCTGAGGATCTCGTGGGCGAGCTCGATGTGGTGGATCAGCTTCCGGCAGTTGCGCAGGGCCGAGCGTTGCGCCCGGTATCGCAGCTCCCGCTCCTGCGGGTCGGTCAGGAGCAGGTCGTTGGCTTCCATCAGGTCGGCGACGAGGTCGCTGGCCTCGTTCATCATCCGTTGCGCCAGCCCGAGCCGTTCCTTCTTGGGGAAGATGTTCGGGTTGCGCGTCTTGATGTAGGTGTGCTTCTCGAGCTCCTTGGCGTCGCTGATGACCTGCATCTCCGGGAGCTTTTCACGGCCGAAGGGCGGGCGGCCTACATTGGCCCGCTCGTATGGCCGCGAGTGTCCGTTGCTTGCCGTAGTACCTCACCTCCTCCCCTTTGATGGTGATCCTCGCGCCGGTGCCGTCGTAGGCGGTGCCCTGAATGACGATCACGCCCTCCTCACGCTTGCAGCATGAGCAGGGCGGCGCCAGCTCGACAAACAGGTGCGCGATGATGCACGACGCCTCTGCGGGCGGGATCGGCGTGTAGCCGTAGCCGTCCATGGCTTAACACTCGAGGCGCTGAAGCGTAGCGTTCCAGACGCCAGAGGTGAGGGTGATGCCGTCCAGATTGGCAAAGGTGATCTGGAAGGGGTTGGTCGTGATGTCGCCGAACACAGCGTCCCACAGGGTCGTGATCTTGCTGGTGTTCTGCTGGACGACGTTGCTCAGGTCGACCACGGCGGCCGCGGCCTGCTCTGCGATCCCGACGGCCTGCTGCGCGAGGAGGATGGCCTGATTGGCCGTGGCCTGCGCCGCGAGGGCGATGGCCTTGTAGTTTTCGTAGTCCTCCTTGGTGGCGTAGGCGTCCGCGGGGATGTAGGCGGTCACGTTGGTGGCCGTGCCGATGGCGGTGACGATGTCGATGGTTTTCTCGACGATGGTGGCGCCGCCGGTCGGCGGGATCCACTCGGCGAGGTCACCGCAGTTGCCGTAGCAGTACAGCACCTCGCCCACGTCCTCGTCGGGATCGTCCGCATAGAGGCCGAGCTCGCGGTAGTAAAAGCCGTCGTTGGTCTGGTCGTTGGTGAACACGCCGCCCACGGTGACGGTGCCGTCGCCGTTCACGACGCATTTGGTGATGTCGATGGTCGCCTTCGGGCTGACCACGCCGGTGAGGGAGCGGGGCGTCTGACCCTCCTCGAGGTAGCCGTCGCCGAGGACGATCTTGGTGTAGTTGATCTGCTGGCCCGCCACGCCCTTCGCCAGAACGAGAAGGCCCGCGGCGGTGATGTCGTTGTTGATAAATGCGGCCATGTCTTTCTCCTTTCCTTAGTCTGAAGCGAGGACGCTGGTGCCGATGGTGACGGTCTCCCGGTTGTTGTCGTGGACGACGGCCCCGTGGTAGAGGTGGATCTCGTCCGTCCCCATGACGTGCCGCTCCTCGCCGTGCTCTCGCACGGCCATCCCGGCATAAAGGAACATCTCGCCGGTCAGGCAGATCAGGATCGCGTCGAGCCATGCGCTGCGCCGCTTCACGGTGCGCAGCAGCGAGAGGAACAGGTCGAGGTTTTCGTTGACGAGTCCCGGGTTGTCGCTCAGCACTTTGAAGTGGTAGGGCTTGCCGCCGTACTGATACCACTCCCTGACCTCGCCGGTGCCGAAGTAGTCGGCGATGATCTGCGCCACGGCGTAGGGGGTGCCGAGCTTGGCATAGACGCGGTCGCTGTTGCGGATGACGGCCCGCTTGGTCTCGATGGGTGCGGTGCTGTCATACCACTGGATGTTCAGCTCCCACGCCATCTCGTCCAGCTCGGCCTCGCTGAGCTGGTCGATCTTGTCCCACCTGCTCAGCAGCTTCAGACGGGCGAAGGCGTCCCGGGATAGGGTGTCGCAGCCGGCGGCCAGCCCGCGGTCGGCGCCGTCCTGTGCCATCCACGAGGGCAGGAGCTTGATCATCTCGACTTCGCTGAGTCGCATTTAGACCACCTCGCTCTCTGTCTTATGGCTGACAGTCAGGTGCCCGCTGAACTTGGCGACCTGTGTGTCGCTGACGGGTGTGTAGACCGGCTTGGTCACGTCCACGCGGAAGGCGCCGGTCAGGTTTTCGCCCCACGACGGGCAGAGGATCCTCTTGCGGAGCTGGTCGGGGTTGATGTCCCGGCCCAGCGCGCCCACCTGCCACTCGTTGTAGCGGTCGATGGCGCCGCCGGTGCCTTCCACATTGGCGACGACCTCGGCCTCCGTCTCGGGGGTGGTGTAGTAGACGATCTCGATGTCGTAGGTGATGACCTCGGGCGCCACGGCCGTGACCACGTCGGTGAGCGGCCGGATGTCCGAGGCGTTGCACGCCTCCAGCACCTTCTCAAGGATGCTCTCGTCGGGGACGGCGCCGCCTTCCAGCAGGGGGACGATCTTGACGCAGCCCTCGAGGGTGCGGGTGATGGTGATGTCGAGGCTCGTGGCGTCCGTGAGGGCGCCCTTGAGCTCGATGGTCAGCAGGTCGTCGGTGTAGTCCACAGTGTAGTCGGTGTCCTCCACGCCGGCCGTGCTCTCCCCGTGCTCTTTGACGATCAGGGTGTCCGGCAGCAGCCGGCCGCCGCCGATGAAGGCGTGGCCGTCGTAGACCGTGAGGGTGCGGCTGATGGTTTCCGTCTCGCTGACGGCCCGGGCGTCGATGATGGAGCTGTCGGCCGTCATGGCCCAGTAGATGTAAGCCTGTTCCGGCCCGGCCGTAGACCGGGACGCCGGCGCCAGTCGGATGCGCTCGCGCAGCCGGTTGTCGCCTTCCTCGGTGTAGGGCTCGCCGTCGTCGCCGCCGGCCGTCGCCGTGATGTTGGTGACGCTCTCGATGTAGGGGATCAGGTCGACGAGGGTGGTGATGGTGCCCGGGGCGTACCCGTTGTACTCGGTGCCGTTGCTGACGGCCGAGGTCGGGATCTCCACGGAGTAGGCGCCGGCCTGAAGGACGGCGATCTCGTCGGTGGCAAAGTAGTGGTCGCTGTCCGGCGTCACCTTCGTCCACTTCGGGATGATGATGTTGTTGGGCTGCGGCGTGCTCACGGAGAAGCGCATGGTCGTCTTTGCCGGGGATCCTTCCAGCCGGTGGACATCCAGCCGCTCGCCGATGGCGTCCAGCACCTCGCCCCGCGCATAGCGGAGAAGGGTCTGCCGCCCGGTGTCGTCGAGGCTGTTGTAGAGGGCGACGAACACGGCCACGAGCCCCTCGCCGAAGATCCGGCGCTCGTCGCCGGGGTACAGAGGCTCGCCGGCGCCCTTTTCGAGCGCAGCGATCAGGGTGTTGTAGATGGTCGTCGCGTCGGTGGTGGTGAGGTGGATGTCGTCGCCGTAGGTGTTGGTCTCGTCGCTCATGCTGTTCACCTCCTTCAGAGTGTGTTGTTGTCAATACTGGCCCGCAGCTCGAAGTCGCCGGTCTGCGCGACCAGAGTGACCAGATCGGACGAGCTCAGGCGCACGCGGGGCTCGTAGGTTTCCACGACGAACTCCACGTCGGCGGCCAGATCGTTGGCAGCCGTCCCGCTCGGCTTGTCGATCAGGGTGCGGTCGATCCCCTTGATGCGCTCGTATGGCACCTCGCCGCGGATGGTCTTTAGGAGGTTTTGCACGCAGGTCTCGGGCGCTGCGTTGCCGCTTGCTTTCATGGGATCACCTCGCTTTAGGTCAGTTGGGTGTTGTTGGGTTTCTTTGCAGCTTTGTCGCTGCTGGATGCGCCGACGGTGATGGCGCTCAGGCGCGGGCCGACGCCGGTGGAGACTCCGGCCGGGGACGAGCTGCCCCCGTTGGAGCTGCCGGCGGTCGCCTTCTTGCTGCTGGCCTCCTCGGCGAACTCCGTCAGGTTGATGGTGATCTTGCCCTTGAGGATCCGGCCGAAGTTGTCGACCGTCGTGTCGCCGAGGCTCACGCCAGTGAGCTGAAGGTTGGCCGGGCCGAAGCGCGTGCCGCCGAGGTAGAAGGGGGCGTACTGGCCCACCAGCGCCGTCCACGACTCGTACTCGCCGCGGACATCGCAGCCCACGGCGACGCCGAGATCGAAGTCGAAGCTCATGCTCTGGAGCTTGAGCGCCTTGGTCTTGGTGGCCGGGGATCCCGCCTTGTCGTCGCTGTTCTCGGTGTCCAGCTCCACGCTGGCCGAGACGCCATTCAGGGCGGCGATCCGCTCGGGGGAGACGCCCCATGTCTTGCCGTTCCACGATGCCATGACGGACATGATGCTCGGCCTCCTTTCTTAGTGCGGGCCGGTTGTCTCTCCGTGCGGTGCGGTGTGGGTGTGGCTGTTCAGGCTGATGCCGCTGGCCGTGACATCGGCCGACGGTACGCTGACGCCCTTGTCCTGCACGGTGAGCGCGCCCTTCTTGATGGTGATGTCGCCGGGGACGATGCCGGGCCACTCCCCGTCCATGCGGGAGAGGATCAGGCCGGTGCCGTCCTCGAACATAGCGTAGGCGACTTCGACGCCGGGGCTCAGGTTTCCCATGTCCCCGCGCAGATACCACGGGATCGTCAGCGGCCTCGTGACGAGGCTGTCGGCGGTGCTCGGGAGCACCCGGGCCGTGGTCTTGTCGCCGTTTCTGTCGGGCTCGCCCTCGATGCTCGAGATCTTGCCCTTTTGGATCATTTGGGTGTTGCTGTTTGGCATGGTCAATATCCCTCCAGAGGCTTGCGCAGATAGAGCTTGCTCCGGGTCTTGACGTAGTCGTGCCGGATCCGGCTCACGAAGGCCGTGCCGTCCCACGAGGCGACGCCCTCGGTGGAGAGCGTCACCACGGAGCCCGCCGCGTACTCGCGCAGCAGCGTCCCCGTCCAGAGCGTTGCGACGGTCGCCTCTTTGTTGGCGTCCCGGAGCAGGCCCTTGGCGAAGCGGTCGGCCTCTGCTTGGTCAGTCATGCGGAAGGGGAGGATCTTGCGCAGCACCTTGTCGCCCCCGGCCGGCGCCGAGAAGGTGCCGGTCAGGCCGCCGTTGACGGCCTCGGCCGAGCCGTAGGCGTAGGCGCCCTCGTCCCGGTACTCGAAGTCGTTGGCCGGCGTGATGGTGATGGTGTCGACGGGCTGCTGGCCCTCCATGTATGCCTCGTCGTAGACGACCAGCTTGCCGTCATAGACTAAAAAAGCCGCGCCCTCGAGGGTGCAGCGTGCCTGAAGAAAAGCGAAGTCGGGGAGGTTGTTTTGCTCGACGTAGTCGTAGGTCTGGTCGGTGATGCCGTAGGTCTCGACCGTGAGGCCGTGCCGGCCGGCGATCTCTTGGATCAGTTGCAGGAACTTGACCTTTTCCCACGACTTGCTCCTCTTGTCCTTGGTGGATTGCGGGGCCGAGTAGGCCCGCAGGGTTATGAGGCCGGACTCGGGGACGACGCTCTCGACGAACATCTTGCCTGTCTTGGCGGCGCCGTCCTCGACGGCGATGGTGTCGCCCTTCTTGGGGCTCCACCTGTC
This sequence comes from Oscillospiraceae bacterium, assembly GCA_048217285.1. Taxonomy (GTDB): domain Bacteria; phylum Bacillota; class Clostridia; order Oscillospirales; family Oscillospiraceae; genus CAG-103. The sequence goes on along the minus strand of DBFWVW010000055.1, from coordinate 2,247 downwards.
CCACAGCTCCCGGGTGTCGTTGAGCTTGAGCAGCAGCTCGTCGCTCTGCTTGTCTGCGTACATATCGTGGTAGCAGCGGTGGACGCTGATCTCGGGGTAGATGTCCGTCCCCTCGTAGATGATTTTCACAGGGCAGGCTCACCTCCTCCACGGCGGCAGGGTGTCGGGCGTCTCCACAGTCTCGACGATGGGGATCCGTACGGCCTCGCCGCCCTCGAAGATCAGCACGTCGCAGAGGTCGCGGTTGGCGTCGATGATGGTGCTCGCCATCCGTTCCTCGTTATAGGCTGCCAGCGCGATGCTGTCGAAGGTGTCGCCGCCCTGCGCGGTGTAATCAATATAGCCGACTATCCGCTGTGACATAGGCGCCGCCCTCCCTTCTTGCGAGTGCTTCGAGGATGAAGTCGATGAACTCCGGCTCCAGATCCCGCAGCTTTCGGATCAGGGCGTCCTCGTCGGTGTTTCCGTCGACCTTGATCGTGGGGCTGAAGGACAGGCCGCTCAGGTCGTAGACCACGGACGTGCCCGAGCCGGAGCTGATGGGCTCATAGCTGCCCTCGTCCATAGCACCGAGCATTTCGCCGGCGCGGGCCCAGTAGGACAGGTTTTGCGCCCTATATGCAGGGTTGAAGCTGATGACGGCCTCGGTCGGGTAGCGCGGATCCTCGCCCGCGATGGACGGGCCGCTCGTGAAGCCGCCGGTTGCGAAGCCGGAAGCCCCGCCGCCCCCGCCGCCGCCGAACAGACCAGCGATGCTGTTGATGACGCCCGCGCCGAAGCTCACGATCTTGCCGATGACGCTGGCGATGGTGCCGAGCACCGACGCGATGGGCTGAAGCAGCCCCAGCAGGGGGCTCAGGATCGGCATGATGGCATTGAGCAGCGACATCAGGGGCGGCAGCAGCGCCTCGACGATCTGCATGAGAGGGGGCACGAGGGGCATGATGACGCTGTTGACGATCTGAAGCGCGACCTCGAGCAGCGGGGTGATGACAGGCAGCAGGGCCGAGATCAGGCTGGTCAGGACGGGCAGGATCGTCGAGATGATCTGCGTCAGCATTGGCAGGATCGAGGTCAGGATGCTCACGATGGGCGGGAGGATGGCCTGCACGATCTGCATCAGCGGCGGGAGTAGCTGCTGCGCCAGCTCGAGGAGCGGCGGCAGGAAGGCCGAGATCAGCTGCGAGAGCAGCGGAAGCAGCCCGGCGGCCAGTTGCGAGACCATGGGGAGCACGGTCTGGAGGGCCTGCCCCATCCCCATGAGGAACTGCTGCACAAACGGCATACAAGCGTTGAGCGTTTCCGTGATGACGGGGGCGATGGCCTCGAAGGTCTCCCGCAGGATCGGCGCCAGAGCCGTCAGGGTGTTGGCGATCATGGACGCCATCGGCAGCAGCGAGACCTCGGCCGACCTCTTGATTGCCTCGAAGGCGCTGCCGAGGTCGTTGTATTTCACGTCGTTGATCTGCTGGAGAGCGGCCGCGCCGTCGTAGGCTGCGGTCTCGATACTCGCCAGCACCGGCAGCACGCCGGCCTCCAGATCCTCGAACTGTGTGCCGAACAGGGCCACGCCGGCCGCGTTGCGAGCGAGGGGGTCGTCCATGCTGTTGAGGGCCTCGACGGTGTCGAAGAACGCGGCCTCCGCGGTGTCTCCACCTGCGGCGAAGGCTGCGAACATTTTGTCGGCATTAAGGCCGAGGCTCTCGAAGGCTTCCCGGCTCGTGTCGCTGCCGTCCTTCGCCCTGATGTTGAACTCCTTGACGGCGTCGCCGACCTTGTCGATGGAGAACAGGCCGGCGTCAGCGCCCTCCACGAGGGTGCCGATGAACTGGTCGGCGCTGAGGCCGAGAGCCGCAAACTGCGGGCTGTACTCGTTCAGGGTGTCCAGCAGGTCGCCGTTTTTGTCTGCGCCGTTCTGCGCGCCCACGGCGATCAGGCCGTAGGCTTCCTCGGCGTCGATGCCGAAGTTTTTCATCAGGGCCGACGCTGCCCGGGCGCTCTCGCTGACATCGTAGTCGAACACATCCCTCAGGTTGAAGCCGGCGGCGGTTGCCCTCTCCAGAGCTTCGCCGGTCAGGTCGCTGGCCTGCTGCGTTGCAGCCAGACCGTCGGCCACGTCGGCGAAGTCATCGCCGAGCCCTTGGGCGTAGATGTTCTTGACGCTTTCACCGAGCGCGTCCAGCTCGTCGCCGGTCGCCCCGGTTGCTGCCGAGAGCTGATTGATGGCCGTGTTGTACTCGTTGCCGA
>DBFWVW010000054.1:0-12026 GCA_048217285.1 Oscillospiraceae bacterium | reverse complement strand
GCGCCTCCGGCAGGTGCTTTTCTACATAGAGCACGATCGTCGAACAGCCGGACGTGATGATTGGCGCATCACCCGGCTGGCGCGCAAGCTCCTCGAGCTGCTTCTTGACCAGATAGGCGCCTTCGGCCGTCTCGAACGCCGCCGCAAAGCCGAGCTTTTTGAGCGGCTCTGCAATGCCCTGAAAACCGGGGGTGTCAAAATAAGCGATGTAGGAAGAATCGACGCTCACAACGACCTGCTGGCCGGATGCGATCAGCTCCTGGATCTGAGCGACGTCGCTGATGTCCTCTTTTGCGTGCTGCGGGCAAACAGACAGGCAGTTACCGCAGAGAATGCAGTCGCTGGAAATGATCTGTGCGTGACCCTTGTAAACGCGAATGGACTTGACCGGGCAGAACCGGACGCATTTGTAGCAGTTTTTGCAGTTGGCCTGTTTGAAACGCAGAACATCCATTGGGCTCCCGCCTTTCTGTGAAAATTCACGCTGTATATGTCTTTTTAATGTAGCACAAAACCGCGCGGGACACAAGCCCCGCGCGGTCATCCGCAGTCTGATTCAGTTTTCCCGGCAAAGATCGGCGCGCTCTGCGACCTGAAACTGCGCAAAGTACGCTTCCTCCATCGGGATCCAGACATTTGTGAACACCGGCAGCATTTCTTCGCCGTTGCGTGCGGCAATGCGGCTGCGCTGTTCCTCCGGGCTGACCGTGAGGAGCACATGGAGGTCGTAAAGATCCCACAGCGCCGGATGGCAGGAATAGGAACCCTCAATGATATTGACCGGCCTTGCCTCTGCGCGCACCGGCGCACGCAGCTGCTGTGCGTGGCAGTCGTAAGGGCGGTATGTCACCGGAGTGCCATCGTACAGCGGGCGGAGCACCTCGGCCAGAAATCGCTCATAGTCCACATTTCCGCCCGGCTGGTGCAAGCGCTCGGGCGTGCGCTGCTCCGGACGGAGAAAAAAGTCGTCCATATGGAACACGTTGCAGTCCAGCACCTTCCGAAAGGACGCGGCCAGCGTGGTCTTTCCGGCGGCGCACCGGCCGTCGATGGCAACGAGTACGCGTGGCTGCGTGGCCGCAAGCGCACGGATGCGCCGCAGAAGGGTCGTTTCAAAATCAGTCATACAAAGCACCTGCTGTCAAGAGGATGTCTTATCATAATCCCGCAAACGCGTGCTGTCAAACCGGGGATTTCCAGCGTGCAAAAAGCCGCCGGCAGACACCTCATCGGCATCCGCCGGCGGCGGGAACGGCTTATTCCTCAACCTTGCCGGTCAGCGCTTGCGTAAGCGTGCGCCAGCCGAGCATAGCACATTTTACACGCGCAGGCATGTGCGCGATGTCCTTGAGCGCCGAGGCTTCTTCAAGACTCTCAATCTCTTCCTCGGTCGCCTCACCATGGATCATGCGCAGGAAGGTACGGCCCATTTCCAGCGCCTTGCCCTTCTTCTGCCCAACGATCATGCCGAGCATGATATCCGCCGACGCCTGCGAGATGGCGCAGCCGTCGCCGACAAAACCGCCGTCGGTGATCACATCTCCGTCAGTCTTGAGTTTGAGGACGATGTTGTCACCGCAGCTCGGGTTCACGCCTGCGAGCTCAATATCCGCGTCCGGAATATCATGCTTGAACTCAGGGTGGATGTTGTGCTCCGTCAGGATCTCATTATAGAAGCTTCTATTTTCCATATCCCATACGCTCCCTCAAGGTCGAGAGGCTCTCGATGAACCGGTCGACGTCCTCATCGGTGTTATAGAAAACAAAACTGGCGCGGGCCGTCGCATTCAGGCCGAGGTGCGCAAGCAGCGGCTGCGCGCAGTGATGGCCCGCGCGGATATTCACACCATCAGACGCCATGATCTCACTGATGTCGTGCGGGTGCACGCCGTCGACCGTGAACGTGATGATGCCGTTGTGATCCTCCGGCTTGTCGGTGCCGAGCACGTGCACGTGCGGCACTGCCAGCACACGCGAGAGGGCGTTGACCGTCAGGTCATGCTCACGCTGCTGGATGATGTCAAAGCCGACGCTTTGCACATACCGGATGGCAGCAGCCAGACCGGCTGCACCGGCGGCGTTGACCGTGCCGGCCTCAAACTTATGCGGCAGTTCGGCATAGACGGCGCCCGTGCGCGTAACGGACTCAATCATCTCGCCGCCGGAGAGAAACGGCGGCATTTGTTCGAGCAGTTCTTCCCTGCCGTACAGCCCACCGATGCCCATGGGGCCAAAGACCTTGTGGCCGGAGAAGGCAAAGAAATCCGCGCCCAGCTCCTGCACGTTCACCGGCATATGCGGCGTGCTCTGCGCACCGTCCACGACCATGACCGCGCCCTTTTTGTGCGCCATGGCGACAACTTCCTGCACCGGATACTTCCGGCCGAGAACGTTCGACACCTGCGTCATGGCGACGATCTTCGTGCGTTCGGTGATGAGCGACTCGATCTGCTGCAGGTCTACACTGCCGTCGGGCGCGCACTCGATAAACTTCAGCTCCGCACCGGTCTGGCTGCAAACCATCTGCCACGGCAGCAGATCGCTGTGGTGCTCCATGATGGACACGAGCACTTCATCGCCCGCCTTGACGTGCGTCAGGCCGTAGCTGTAGGCAACCAGATTTAGGCTCTCGGTCGTGTTGCGGGTGAAGATGATCTCACGTGAGGATTTTGCGCCAATGAAGTCACGTACCGTCTCGCGCGCCTGCTCATAAATATCGGTTGCCTCTACACTCAGCGGATACAGACCGCGCAGGGGGTTGGCATTGTGGCAGCGGTAGAAATCCGCCACCGCATCGAGCACGCACTGCGGGCGCTGAGCCGTGGCTGCGTTATCGATATAGGCGACATCCGTATGCTGAAAGATCGGAAAGTCATTTTTATAATTATACGCCATCGTTCAGTTCCTCCTCCAGTGTCTGAAGAATCTGCGCGCGCAGCGCTTCGTCGTCCACCGTGCGGGCAAAGCGCTCGATCGCGGCACGGGCCAGTATGTTTTCGGCCTGCTCGCGCGAGATGCCGCGGCTCTCAAAGTAAAACAGCGTCTCATCATCGAGTTCGCCGATGGTCGCGCCATGGTTGCCGACAACGTTTTCTTCGGCGCAGAGGATAAGCGGCACCGTCTTGTTGACGACATCGTCACCGAGCATGAGCACCGTCTCCTTCTCATTTCCGACGGAGTTGGCCGAGCCGGTCTTGAAATCGATCGTGCCGCGGAATACTTTCTTTGCTGCGTCCTTGAGCGCTCCGGAAGTGTCGATCTCGCACTCCGTGTTCTTGCCGTAGTGGTTGACGACGACATTGACGTCAATCGTCTGGCTGCCGCAGCCGAGGTAGCCGATCTGCGCCGAATAACGGCTGCCGTCGCCAATGAGCTCCGTATCATTGTCGGAATACAGATCACCCTTGCCCATAAGAATCTGCGTCATGTCCACACCGGCATCGGGCGCGCAGTCCGCATCCGTTTTGGCATAGAGCAGTGCACCGGCCTGCGCACCGAGCACCTGCACAAGGCGCAGGGACGCATGGTTATGCAGCGTCAGTGCCGTTTCAGCGATCAAGCTCCCCTTTGTACCAAGCACCATATACATGGTTGCCTGCACACCGGCGGCCACATCGACCGCGATCCGCTTGCGGCGATACCCCTCGGCGCAAGTCAGGTCAATGTGCAGTGGCTGCGCCTGATTCTCTGCTGTGATTTTATATGCATCCGTCCCGAGATCGGCCGCGTTGGCCGCATTCCATGGGATGGTCGCTTCGTTGACGTTGAGATGGTTCCACGTTCTGGTCGGCAGTTTGTTGACGACCAGCTGTTCACGCGTATTCACGATATTCCCTCCTTTCGGAATGTGCGGTCAGCCGATGCTGCCCTTCATCTCCAGACGAATGAGATTGTTCATTTCCACCGCGTACTCCAGCGGCAGTTCCTTGGAGACATTGTCCGCAAAGCCGCTGACGATCAGTGCACGGGCATCCTCCTCGCTCATGCCGCGGCTCATGAGATAAAACACCGCTTCGTTGCTGATGCTGCCGATCTTGGCCTCATGGCCGACAGCGGCATCCTTTGTCCGGATGTCCATAGCCGGAACGGTATCGGAACGGGACTCGGAATCGAGCATCAGCGACTGGCAGGACACGGCGGATTTCGCGTGCTTGGCGCTCTTTTGCACCACGACACTGCTGCGGAATGTGCTGATGCCGCCGCTCTTGCTGATGGAGCGAGTGTTCATGTACGAACTCGTGTTCCTGCCGATGTGTACGACCTTCGCGCCGGTATCCAGGTTTTGCCCCGCACCGGCAAACGTGACGCCGGTAAACTCCATTCTGGCGTTGTCACCCTTGAGCACACTCATCGGGTACAGGCAGCCCACATGGGAGCCGAACGAACCGGATACCCATTCGATCACGCCGCCCTCTTCCACGAGCGCGCGCTTGGTATTGAGGTTGTACATATTTTTCGACCAGTTTTCAATGGTTGAGTAGCGCAGCTTGGCGTTTTTCTTCACGTACAGCTCCACGCAGCCGGCGTGGAGGTTGGCAACGTTATATTTCGGTGCCGAGCAGCCCTCGATGAAGTGCAGGCTCGCGCCCTCATCCACAATGATGAGCGTGTGCTCAAACTGGCCCGCGCCCTTGGCATTCAGGCGGAAGTACGACTGCAGCGGGATGGACACCTGCACGCCCTTCGGCACGTACACGAACGAACCGCCGGACCAGACCGCGCCGTGCAGCGCTGCAAACTTGTGGTCGCGCGGCGTGACGAGCTTCATGAAATACTTGTGCACCATGTCAGCGTACTCGCCCTTGAGCGCGCTCTCCATATCGGTATAGACGACGCCCTGCGCGGCCACCTCATCCTTGACGTTGTGGTACACAAGCTCGGAGTCGTACTGCGCACCGACACCGGCGAGCGATTTGCGCTCCGCCTGCGGGATGCCGAGACGCTCGAAGGTATCTTTAATGTCCTGCGGGACATCCTTCCAGTCGTTTTTCATGCCGGTCTTAGGGCGAACATATGTCGCGATGTGATCCATGTCCAGCCCCTCAATGGACGGGCCCCAGTCCGGGATCGGCATCTCGTTATAGATCTGCAGCGACTGCAGACGGAACTGTTGCATCCAGACCGGATCGTCCTTTTCCTTGGAGAGCTTGTCGATAATCTCCGGTGTCAGGCCCTCCTGCATACGATAGGCATCGTCCTCTTTGTCGCGGATGTCATAGACGCTGCGGTCAATGTCCGCAACCTGACTTTTTTCCTTCATTCGGATCGCCTCGCTTTCAGTCTGCCTGGATGCCGCCAAAGCCGTTTTCGTTGATGGTATCGACGAGCGATGCATCCCCGTTTTTCACGATGACACCCTTTTCCATAATGTGCGCGGCGTCCACCGTCAGCGCTTCGAGTATACGTGTGCTGTGCGTGATGATGAGCAGCGATCCATGCACACGCTCGCGATAGAGCTGCACACCCTTGGAGACCGTGCGCACCGCGTCCACGTCCAGGCCGGAGTCGGTCTCATCGAGAATGGCGAGCTTCGGCTCAAGCATGAGCATCTGCAAGATTTCCGCTTTCTTCTTCTCGCCGCCGGAAAAGCCCACGTTCAGGTCACGCTCTGCGTAGGAAGCGTCCATCGCCAGCAGCTGCATGGTCTCGGCGAGCTTCTTCTTGAAGTCCCAGAGGCGGATGCGCTTGCCGGTCTTCTGCTCCAGCGCGCTGCGGATAAAGGCGCTGAGCGTCACGCCGGGCACCTCAAGCGGGTTCTGAAAGGACAGAAAAATGCCCTTTTTTGCGCGCTCGTTGACCGGCAGTTCCGTAATATCCTCGCCGTCAAAAATGATCCTACCGGCCGTGACCGTGTACTCCGGGTTGCCGGTAATCGCGTAGCCGAGCGTGGACTTACCGGTGCCGTTCGGCCCCATGAGCACGTGCGTCTCGTCCTTGCCGACGGTCAGATCCACACCGTGCAGGATCTCCTTTTCACCTGCGCTCACGTGCAGATCGCTGACTTCAAGCAGATTGCTGTTCATATATGCGTCCTCCGTTCCCAATGGCAGGCCGCGCCGGGTGGCGCGGCTGCATCATATACACAAATTCCGAGAGGCTCTGGACGGTTTGACACGAAATCCCTACCTCTACGCCGTGAATTATATGCCTTTATTCCCATGTTGTCAATAGGAATAAGGAGCAATGACAGCAAAAAAGCGCGCACGGTCGGAAAACCGCGCGCACTTTTGACACAAATTTTTAGAATTGGAACAGGTTCAAGCCGATCTCCTCGCTGTGGAAGCGGTCCACCCGGCCGTCGATGACGGTAATGACCATCTCACAGGTGGCGCTGATGACGGCGCGGTTCAGATGCCCGCCGAACACCTCACCCTTCTCATTACCGGCGCTCATGTGCAGGTGCGTGTAAAACGCGCCGTCCATCGTATTGATCGTGCCGGTCAGCGAGACGATCTCAAAATCGCCCGCGAACGAATTGGCATGGTACTGCTTCTCGGCCGTGTGGAACACACCGACCGTGAATTCACCGACCGCACCAAGTGCCTGTACACTCGCCAGCTTGATCTGCTCGGCCTGCGCGATCGCCTTGACCTGCTCGAGCACCTCTTCACCGCGGTCGATGCGGGCGACGATGGTGTTTCCAAATCTTCGATACTCCATGGGTCTCCTCCTTTGGCTTCGTTTATCTGGATTATACCGCGCCCCCTACCGGCTTGCAAGGGGCGCGCAGGAAATTTATTCGAGCTCGAACGCGCCGGTATAGAGCTGGTAGTACACGCCCTTTTCGGCGATGAGCTTTTCATGGCTGCCGCGCTCAATAATGCGGCCGTGGTCGAGCACCATGATCACGTCAGCATTTTTGACCGTCGAGAGCCGGTGCGCGATGACGAACACCGTGCGGCCCTCCATGAGCTTATCCATGCCGTTCTGCACGAGCGCCTCCGTACGGGTGTCGATGGAGCTGGTCGCCTCGTCGAGGATCATGACCGGCGGGTCGGACACGGCCGCACGCGCAATGCTCAGCAGCTGGCGCTGGCCCTGGCTCAGACCGCTGCCGTCACCTTTGAGCATGGTGTTATAGCCGTCCGGCAGCATACGGATGAAGCGATCAGCGTTTGCGAGCTTCGCCGCCGCGATGCATTCATCATCTGTCGCGTCCGGATTGCCGTAACGGATGTTTTCCATGACGGTGCCGGTGAAGAGGTTCACGTCCTGGAGCACAATGCCGAGACTGCGGCGCAGATCGGCCTTGCAAATCTTATTGATATTGATGCCGTCATAGCGGATCTTGCCGTCGGCAATGTCATAGAAGCGGTTGATGAGGTTCGTGATCGTTGTCTTGCCAGCGCCGGTCGCACCGACAAAGGCCACCTTCTGGCCGGGCTCGGCATAGAGCGTGATATCGTGCAGGACTTCCTTGTCCGGCGTGTAGCCGAAGTCCACGTGGTCGAACACGACGCGGCCCTCGAGCTTCGTATACGTGAGCGTACCGTCACCGTGCGGATGTTTCCACGCCCAGAGGCCGGTATGGTGGTCGGCCTCGACAAGCGCGCCGTTTTCCTCCCTGGCATTGACAAGCGTCACATATCCATCGTCCGTCTCCGGCTGCGCATCCATGAATGCGAAGATGCGCGACGCACCGGCCAACGCCGTGACGATGGAGTTAAACTGGTTGGAAATCTGCGAGATGGGGTTCGTAAACCCGCGCGAGAGCGTCAAAAACGATGCGATCATGCCGAGCGAGAGCGTATTCAGACCGGTCAGGCCGAGATTCGGCGTACCGGCAATGGCCATCGTACCACCGACGACGGCGATGATGACATACTGCAGGTATCCGACGGCGTTCATCATTGGCATCATGCTGTTGGCCATGCCACTGGCGCGTGCGGCGTTTTCTGCCCAGATGCGGTTGCGGCGGCGCAGCTCTTCTTTGCTCTGCTCTTCGTGGCAGAACACCTTGATGACTTTCTGGCCGTTGACCATTTCCTCGACATAGCCGTTGAGATCTGCCAGCGCTGTCTGCTGCGCCATGAAGTAACCGCCGATGCGGCCGGTGAGCTTGCGCACAAACAACAGGATGAGCGCCATGACCGCGCAGACGATCAGCGTCAGCCAGACGCTGATATACAGCATGCAGAAAAACACCGCTACCAGCGTAAACACCGACGACACGAGCTGGGCCATGGACTGTGCGATCATCTGGCGCAGCGTATCGGTATCATTCGTATACAGGCTCATGATGTCGCCGTGCGTGTGCGTGTCGAAATAGCGGATTGGCAGGCGCTGCATCTTTTCAAACATCTCGTCGCGGATCCGCTTGAGCGTACCCTGTGCGATCGTAACCATGCGGCGGTTATACAGCCATGTGGACAGTATGCCGATGAGGTACACACAGCCAATCGTGATCAGTGCGCGGATCAGACCGGAAAAGTCCGGCGACGCCGTGCCGAGCATGGGGACAATATAGCCGTCGATCAGCTTCTGCAGGAACATGGATGAGGCCGCACCGGCGACCGCACTGAGCAAAATGCAAATGGTCACGAGCACGAGTGTGCCCTTATAAGCGCGCATATACGACAGCAGGCGCTTGAGTGTCTGAGAATCAAACTTCGGGCGTTCATGCATCGTCCTCGCCTCCCTTCTGCTGGGACTCATATACTTCCCGGTAGATCGCGCACGTGCGCAGCAGCTCATCATGGCAGCCGACGGCGTCGATGTGCCCATCGTTGAGCACAACGATACGGTCCGCATTCTGCACGGAGCTGATACGCTGTGCGATGATGATCTTTGTCGTTTCCGGAATATAGGTCGAAAAGGCCTGCTGGATCTGCGCATCCGTGCGCGTATCGACAGCGCTCGTCGAGTCATCCAGAATCAGCACCTTCGGCTTTTTCAGCAGCGCGCGGGCGATGCACAGGCGCTGCTTCTGGCCGCCGGAGACGTTCGTGCCGCCCTGCTCGATATAGGTATCATAGCCATCCGGCATGGCGGAGATGAACTCATCTGCGCACGCAAGTACACAGGCATGGCGGATCTCCTCGTCCGTGGCATTCTCATTGCCCCAGCGGAGATTCTCCGTGATCGTGCCGGAAAACAGCTCGTTTTTCTGAAGCACCATGGCAACGGCGCTGCGCAGGGTCTCGAGATCATACTCACGCACATCTACGCCGCCGAGCATCAGCTTGCCGCCGGTGACATCGTACAGGCGCGGAATGAGCTGCACAAACGAGGATTTGGACGATCCCGTTCCGCCGATGACGCCGATCGTCTCACCGGAGCGGATATGCAGGTCAATGTCATCGAGCACCTTTTTATCCGCCTTGGATGCGTAAACAAAGCTCACATGGTCAAAATCAATGGTGCCGTCGCGCACATCCATGACCGGCTGCTCCGGATTCTGAATGTCCGTCTTTTCTTCCAGCACTTCGGCAATACGGCGTGCGGACGACAGCGAGATCGTCAGCATAGCAAAGACCATGGACAGCATCATCAAACTCGTGAGGATCTGCATGGCATACGTGATGAGCGCGGTAAGGTTGCCGGTCGTCAGGCCGAGCGCCGGGTCGTTGCCGCTGGCAATGATCGCCTTGGCGCCAAGCCAGGAGATGATAATCATACATGCATAGATGCACGACTGCATCAGCGGCGCATTGAGCGTGATGAGCCGCTCGCCCTTGGAAAAGTCCTGATAAATACGCTCGGAAATGGCATCGAATTTATGGATCTCGTGCTGCTCCTGATTAAAAGATTTCACGACGCGGATGCCGCGGACGTTCTCCTGCACGACATTGTTGAGTTCATCATACGTGCGGAAAACACGCGAAAAAATCGGGAACACGCTGCAGATGATGAAAAACAACGCCACGGCAAGGATCGGCAGAATGATCAGGAATGTCATTGAGATCTCACGGCTGATGCGGAACGACACGATCATGGAGAAAATCAGCATGACCGGCGAACGAATCGCCATGCGCATGAGCATCTGAAATGCGTTCTGCACGTTTGTGACGTCCGTTGTCAGGCGCGTGACGATGGACGCAGTGGAAAACTTGTCAATGTTGGAAAACGCGAAGGTCTGCACATTATCGTACATATCCTCACGCAGATTTGCAGCAAAGCCGACTGACGCACGCGCTGCAATACGTGCAGCGAGCACACCGGTCGCGAGCTGAAGCGCCGCCAGCAGCAGCAAGAACACGCCAAACTTCCAGACCGCCGCCATGCTGCCGCCCTCAATACCGAAATCAATGAGGTTGGACATATACAGCGGGATCACGATCTCGAACACGACCTCCAGCGCTGAGAGCAGAACCGTCACAAGCGCCGGGCTTTTGTTTTCCCGCAGACTGCGGGATAATGTATGAAGCATGGATTTCCTCCTTCCTGAATCACAGACCGATCAGTCAAGATCGGCATAAATCGTGCGCAGCGCCGATTCCAGCGCCGCGATCTGTTCCGGCGTCAGCGAGCGCAGCATCTGCTGCTCCGTCGATTGGATCGTGGCCTGCATCTCGTGCGCGATCTCCGCAGAACGCTCTGTCTGGCAGACGATTTTGCTGCGTTTGTCAGCCGGATCAAGCCAGCAGTGCACGAAGCCGTTTTGCTCCATGCGGTTGATGATGCCCGCTACCGTCGGGTGCGACACCTGCAGGAAGCCTTCGATCTCCTTTTGCGTTGCCTGACCGCCGTTGTGGTCCAGATAGCCCAGAACGCGGCTTTGCGTCAAGGTCAGCCCCTGCTGCGCAAGCTTGGCATCTGCCCGCACTTTGATCTTATCCGTGATCCTTTTTAATAGACATCCGATTTGGAATTGCTCCATGACACACCTCCAAATGTGTAGCACGCTACGCATTATAGCGGCAGATATTTGAATAGTCAAGAGATGTCACAGATTGTTTACACGCTAAAATTTTGTATAGAAAAGCGGCCGCCCATCGGGCGGCCGCAAATACCACGGGATTCAATGATGAAACAGGCGCAGGCCGGTAAAGGACATGACCATGCCATACCGGTCACAGCGGTCAATCACGAGATCATCCCGAATGGAACCGCCGGGCTGTGCCACATAGCGCACGCCGCTGCGCCGGGCGCGGACAATGTTGTCATCAAACGGGAAAAAAGCGTCGCTGGCGAGCGCCACACCGTCAATGCCGGCGAGATATGTTGCCGCCTCCTCTGCGGTCAGCGGCTCCGGCCGGACCGTAAAATAGCGCTGCCAAACGCCGTCGGCACAGATATCCTCTTCACTTTTGTTGATATAGCCGTCAATCGCATTGTCGCGATCCGGGCGGCGGATATCCGGCCGAAACGGGAGCGCGAGCACTTTCGGGTGCTGGCGCAAAAACCAGGTGTCCGCCTTTGTGCCTGCCAGGCGCGTACAATGGATGCGCGACTGCTGCCCCGCCCCAACACCGATGGCCTGACCGTCGACGGCATAGCAGACAGAATTGGACTGCGTGTATTTGAGTGTGATCAGTGCTACAAGCAGGTCGCGCACAGCGCTGTCCGGCAGCGTTTTATTTTCTGTCACGAGATTCTCCAGAAGAGCGCGCGTGATGGGTGCACTGTTGCGCTGCTGCTCAAACACGACGCCAAAAACCTGCTTGCGCTCCAGCGCCGCCGGCTCATAAGCCGGATCGATCTCGACAATATTGTAATTTCCCTTACGCTTGGTTTTGAGAATCTCCAGCGCCTCCGGTGTGTAACCCGGAGCAATGACCCCGTCGGACACCTCGCGCTGCAAAAGCTGTGCCGTCGTCACGTCGCAGACATCCGACAGTGCGGCCCAATCGCCGAACGAGCACAGACGGTCCGTGCCGCGGGCACGGGCATAGGCGCACGCGAGGGGCGACGCGTCCAGCCCCGGAATGTCATCGACAAAGCAGGCGCGCCGGAGCGTTCCCGACAGCGGCAAGCCGGCCGCAGCCGAGGTCGGGCTCACATGCTTAAAGGAGGCCGCTGCCGGCAGTCCGAGCGCCGCTTTCAGCTCACGCACGAGCTGCCAGGCGTTGAAGGCATCCAGAAAG
>DBFWVW010000053.1:0-15890 GCA_048217285.1 Oscillospiraceae bacterium | reverse complement strand
CGACGTCGACCTGGCAGACCCACATATGGTCGGAGTTCGTGTGGCGCACCATCTCCACGATGCGGCCCGCGACGACGTTCTGAATGTTCTTGTGCAGGTCCGTGAACGTCTCCACTTTGGAGCCGGAGAGGGTCATTGCCTCGGAAAAGTCATGGTCGGCCAATGCCGAGCAGTCTACGAATTCATTGAGCCATTTTCTGCTTAAAATCATGGTAGCCTCTCCTTTCTCAGAACTGCTGCAGGAAGCGCACGTCGTTTTCGAAGATCAGGCGCAGGTCGCTGATCTTGAACCGGCGCATCGCCAGACGCTCCAGACCCATGCCGAAGGCCCAGCCGGAGTAGACATCCGTGTCGATGCCGCAGCCCTCGAGCACCTTCGGGTGGATCATACCGGCGCCGAGGATCTCGATCCAGCCCTCGCCCTTGCAGGTGGGGCAGCCCTTGCCGCCGCACTTGTGGCACTGCACGTCCATCTCGCAGCTCGGCTCGGTGAACGGGAAGTGGTGCGGGCGGAAGCGGGTGACGGTGTTTTCACCGTAAAGCTTTTTGACGAGCGTGTTGAGCGTACCCTTCAGGTCCGCCATCGTGACGCCCTTGTCGATGACCATGCCCTCGATCTGGTGGAACATGGGCGAGTGTGTGGCATCCACTTCGTCCTTGCGATAGACGCGGCCGGGGGCGACCATGCGGATCGGCAGCGGCTTGCTCTCCATGGCGCGTACCTGCATCGGGGAGGTCTGCGTGCGCAGGAGAATGCTGCTGTCCTCAGTCAGATAGAACGTATCCGACCACTCGCGGGCAGGGTGACCCTCGCTGGTGTTGAGCTTTGTGAAGTTATATTCCGCCTCTTCGATCTCGGGGCCCTCGAGGATCTCAAAGCCCATGCCGACGAAGATGTCTTTGATCTCATCGAGCACGATGTACATCGGGTGCTGATGGCCGAGCTCCGGCGCCTTGCCGGGCATGGTCACGTCGAGCGTTTCGGCTTTGAGGCGCATCTCGAGCATATGCGCATTGAGCGCTTCGCGGCGTTGATCGAGCGCTTCCTCAAGTTCGCTGCGCACCTGGTTTGCGAGCTGACCCATGGCCGGGCGCTCTTCCGCCGACAGGCGGCCCATCTGCTTGAGGATGGCAGTCAGCTCACCCTTTTTGCCGAGGTACTTCACGCGCAGGTTTTCCAGCGCGGTGATGTCATCCGCCTGCAAAATGGCGGCAACGGAAGCCTCGCGCAGCTTCTGCAGCATTTCTTTCATGCAAACAACTCCTTCGTTGCAAGATTTTCGTGGTTTGTTGTGTTCCATGCCGGATCGCGGATAAAAAAAGATCCTCCCGCCCCGCATACAGGGACGAAAGGAAACTTCCGCGGTACCACCCGAATTCGGCGCGCTGCGCCGCACTCTGTGCGCGGTAACGGGCGGACCCGCCGGGGATTGGCCGGAGCTCACGGGCGAACAAAGCACGTTTCTCGCAGGACGCTCTCAGCCGGCGGCGTCCCTCTCTGGTGCGGAACCTTGGTACTATTTTCCCGATCCAAGCAATAAACTCAATAACAAATCTATTTATACCACACTTTGCGGCACAAATCAATGTAAAAGGGGAAGAAAATTTGACGCGGCGCGCCGAAAACGTTATAATAATCAGAGAAAGATCACCGTTTTTCCGTCCGGGAGGCAAACTATGCATCGCATTGCGCCATGCGCGCCGTATTTGCCGCGGCGCGCGTCCGACACGAATAAGTATGATTACGGCCGCGTGCTCATCATCGGCGGCTGCGTCGGCTATACCGGCGCGCCGACCCTGTGTGCGCGGGCGGCCCTGCGCTGCGGCGCCGGGCTGGTATCTGTCGGCGTGCCGGAGGAAATCTACACCGTTACTGCCGTGAAAAACGACGAGGCGATGCCGTTCCCGCTGCCATCTGCGGAGGGAAAGCTGGCGCGTGACGCCTTGCCAGTGCTGCTCGAGCGGCTGCAAAAGAGCGAGGTGTGTGTGCTCGGCCCGGGTCTCGGCCGCAGTGATGCGCTCACGGCACTGGTGCAGGCGGTCGTTGTGCAGTCCGGCACACCGCTCGTGCTCGACGCCGACGCGCTCTTTGCCGTCGCGCAGGATGTGACGGTGCTCAAACGTGCGCGCGCGCCCATCGTGCTCACGCCGCACGACGGGGAATTTGCCCGCCTGGCCGGGCCGGATACGGCCGGCAGGGCAGAGGCGGCGTCCGATTTCGCTGTCCGGCACGGCTGTACGGTTGTGCGCAAGGGTCCGGAGACGGTCTGCGCGTTCCCGGACGGGGACACGGCGGTGCTGCGCGTCGGCAATCCCGGCATGGCCAAGGGCGGCAGCGGCGATGTGCTGGCGGGAATGCTCGGCGCGCTGCTGTGCCAGCTGCCCGCGCGCGATGCGGTGCAGACCGCCGTCTGGCTGCATGGCCGGGCGGGCGACCTCTGCGCAGAACGCATGGGCGAATATGCCATGAATCCGACCGATGTGATCACGGCACTGCCGGAGGTCACAAAACCCATCATTCGATAGGAGGCAGTATGCAGCGCAAAGGAATCGCTGCACTGATGATAAGCCTGCTGCTGTTGTCCGCGTGCGGACACGGCGCGGGAGAACAGACGTTTGAGGCCTTTCGTGACACGCTTGCCGGCAAACGCGTCAGCTTGACGGCGCAGGTGCGCGTCCAGCGCGGCGACACGGTCACGGACTACACGCTCACCTGTCAGGAGCTGACGGACGGCTATGACCTCACGGTCACGGCGCCGGAGCAGGCGGCCGGTGTTACGGCGCACCTGCGCGACGGGGCGAGCACGCTCGCCTTTGATGACATCATTCTGCCGGTGGGTGATCTGAACGGTGCGGGTCTTACGCCGCTGACGGCGCTTCCCTATGTGGTGGAGGCCATCCGCAGCGGCTATGTCGATCTGACGTGGGCAGAGGACGGGCTGCAGGTCGTGCAGCTCATCACGGACGATCATACAGCCGTGCGTCTGTATCTGGACGGCGCGGTGCCGCAGTGCGCGGAGCTGTCGGTCGATGACGCGCTCTGTCTGCGCTGCACCATAGAAAACTGGAATCTGGAACAAGGAAGTATGAACGATGAATCGCAAGATCAGAACCTGGGTAGAGATCAGTCTCAATGATCTGGAACATAATTATCGCGAGATCAGCAGCCGCCTGCCGGATGGTTGCCAGATGCTCGGCGTCTGCAAGGCCAACGCTTATGGCCACGGCGCGGTGCGCGTGGCGCAGCGGCTGCAGCGGGCGGGCTGCCGGTGGGTGGCCGTCAACTGCTATGACGAGGCCGAAGAGCTGCGCGCCGCCGGCGTGACGATGAACATCCTGCTGCTCGGCCCGCAGTCGGCGCATATCGCGGTCGATCTGGCCACGCTGGGCGTGACGCAGGCGGTTGGAAGCATCGAATACGCGCGCGAGCTCAACCGCTTTCTCGTCGGCACCGGTCTGCGCCTGAATGCGCACATGAAGCTCGAGACCGGTATGGGCCGCACCGGCTTTGACGTGCACGATGACAGCCATCTCGACGAGATGATCGAGGCGCTCTCGCTGCCGCACCTGAACTTCACGGGCGTGTTCACGCACTTTGCCGTCTCGGATGAAAACGGCGACCCGTACACGCAGCTGCAGTTTTCACGTTTCATGCACGCGATCGAGCGTATGGAGCAGGCGACCGGCCACCATTTCGAGATTCGCCATTGCGCCAATAGCGGCGCTGTGATAAACTATCCCGAGATGCACCTCGACATGGTGCGCCCCGGTCTGCTGCTCTACGGCGTGTTCCCCGCCAAAGAGACCGGCGGGCTCGACCTGCGCCCGGCCATGTCGCTCTACAGCCGTGTGTCTGAAGTGACGCACCACCACAAGGGTGACACGATCAGTTACGGCCGCACGTTCACCTGCCCGCATGATATGCGCCTGGCTGTGCTGCCGGTCGGCTATGCCGACGGGCTGCTGCGCAGCCTCTCCGGCAAGGGCGATGTGCTGCTGCACGGCAAGCGCGCGCCGCAGGTCGGCCGCATCTGCATGGATATGTGCATGGTCGATGTCACAGACATCCCCGAGGTACAGCCCGGCGACGTGGCCACGATCTTCGGTGCTGATCTCTCGGTGGCGGAGCAGGCGGACAAGGCCGGCACCATCCCGTATGAGCTGCTGTGTGCCATGAGTCAGCGTGTGCAGCGCGTGTATATTGACTGAAGTATAAATTTCGCTCCGATGGCGAAAATAATTGTGCCCCTACATATCGACTGGGGCAAATATTCCATCGGAGATGAAATCTATGAATCCAGTTCGACGCGGAGATATCTATTATGCCGACCTCAGTCCGGTGGTCGGCAGCGAGCAGGGGGGTATGCGCCCCGTGCTCATCATTCAGAACGACACCGGCAACCGCCACAGCCCGACGGTGATCGCCGCTGCGATCACGTCACAGACCGGCAAGGCAAACCTGCCGACGCACATCTCGCTCGCAGCGCGCAGCTGCGGCCTGACGCGCGACAGCGTGATCCTGCTCGAGCAGGTGCGCACGCTGGATAAGTCGCGCCTGCGTGAGCGCATGGGCCGTTTGGACGAGCCCGCGATGCACCAGGTGGACAACGCAATCGCGGTGAGCTTTGGCTTGCCGCAGTAAAACCCCACGCTTTCCAACGGAGGGACGGTTATGAAGAAAAAGACACTGACCACCATCATCCTCGTGGTTGTGCTTGCCATGGTTGCCGGCGTGACTGTATACGCTGTCGCGAACTACGGCTCGAAGGATGACCCGCTCGTCACGTCCAGCTATCTGCAGGATGTGGTGCAGCCGCGCATGGAGGACGCCTACCGTTCTACGCTGGACGGGGAGGTCCGTGACATGGAAGATCAGTTCGCCGATCAGGTTGCTGCAGCGGGCGGTTCCTACGTGCTTGTGACGCTTGAAAACGGCCAGACACTCACCGGCCGCGCCGGTACGGAGATCCTCATGCGCACCGGCACTGCCGCCGTAATGCAGAGTGCCGCGATTGACCTCACGACCGGGCAGACGACTGCCGTTGGGGAAAAACTGACGGAAAACCACCTGTACCTCGTGCAGGCGGACGATTCCGGCATTCAGGCGACCGCCGATACCACTGTCATGGTGCGCGGCAGTTATAGCATCGGCTGATCCGGTTCTAAATCCATCACTCTCACACATAATCTGGTGTGGGAGTGATTTTTTTATGCCTGATTATCCGATCCTGCAGCAAAACAAGCCCATCGGTGCTCTGACCGTGACGCAGGAGGGGCTGTTCACGGTCTTTTCTGCGCAGGCAAAGACGGATGCCGACCGTCTGCGGCTTGTCGTGTGCGGTGAGCAGTCGCGCGTATATCTCGGCCTGCTGCTGCCGGACGGCACCGGCGCGCTCACGCTGCGCAAGCGGCTCACGCGGCTCGAGCGCGCGCGTCTGCCGGATCCGATCCTGTTTGCGGCAGACGCTGCGTGGGACATTCCGGACGCGCCGGAACCGGCCGCGGATCCGCCGCAGGCACAAAAGCTTGCGCCGGACGACGGCCTGGATGTGCTCTGGTATTCCGCACCGGACGGCGTGCTCACCACGTTTGACGGCAAGCGGATGCTCGTTGCCATCCCGGCGGATGCGCCGAACCTGCCGCGCGGAGCCGAGACGGTTTTGCGTGAAATCAACGGCCGGCAGTATCTCATTTTCCCGCGCTGAATTGCAATTCAGGTTCCGGCGTGTTATACTCATGGCAAAGAAAAATGCAAAGGAGCATATCGCTATGAGAATGAGCGATCTGATCGTGAAAAAGCGCGACGGGCAGGCCCTCGCAACAGAGGAGATCCGCTATATGATCGACGGCTACAGCCGCGGTGAGATCCCGGATTATCAGATGTCCGCCATGACGATGGCCATCTATTTTCGCGGCATGAACCGGCGCGAGACGCTGGACCTGACCATGGCTATGATGCACAGCGGTGAGACGCTGGATCTGTCGGGTGTGTCCGGCGTCAAGGCGGACAAACATTCGACCGGCGGTGTGGGCGACAAGACCTCGCTCGTGCTTGTGCCGATGGTGGCGAGCCTCGGCGTGAAGATGGCGAAGATGTCCGGCCGCGGCCTTGGCCACACAGGCGGCACGCTTGACAAGCTCGAGAGCATACCGGGCTTCAACATCAACCTGCCTATGGAGCGGTTTCTGGAGAATGTGGACCGTGTCGGCATGGTCATCGCCGGTCAGACGGCGAATCTCGACCCCGCGGACAAGAAGCTCTACGCTCTGCGTGACGTGACCGGTACCGTGGCGAGCATTCCACTGATCGTCAGCAGCATCATGTCCAAGAAGTTGGCCGCAGGTGCGGACATCATCGTGCTGGACGTCAAGTGCGGCAGCGGATCCTTTATGAAGACGCTGGATGATGCGCGCGAACTCGCGACCGAGATGGTCGAGATCGGTAAGATGGCCGGCCGCAAGACGGTCGCCGTCATCACGGATATGGACGAGCCGCTCGGCCATGCCGTCGGCAATGCGCTCGAAGTCGAGGAAGCGATCGCGACGCTGCGCGGGGAATACAAAAGTGAGCTGCTCGAACTGTGCCTGACGCTTGGCGCCTGCATCCTCACGCAGGCAGGCATGGCAGCTGACGATACGGCTGCCCGCACCATGCTGGAGCAGACGATCACGGACGGTTCGGCACTTAAAAAGCTCGCGGAATTCGTTGCGGCGCAAGACGGTGACCCGGCTGCAATCTATGATCCGTCACGCCTGCCTATGGCACCGGTGCAGATGGAGGTGCCGTCCCCGGCGAGCGGCTATGTGCGCCACATCGCAGCCACCGATGTGGGGCTCGTGTCCATGCGCCTCGGCGGCGGCCGCGCGACGAAGGACAGCGTGATTGACCACAGTGTTGGCATTGTCCTGCGCAAGAAAGTGGACGAGCTGGTCGCGGCAGGGGAATCGCTCGCGACGATCCATGCGGCCGATGCGGCCAGCGCCCGCAAGGCGGTTGAAGAGCTCGCCGCCTGCTATACGATCACCCCGGATGCCTCCCCGGCAGAGCCGTTCATCAAGGCGATCATCCGCTGACGGGCAACAAAAAATCCCGGAGCTTCCGCTCCGGGATTTTTTATGCGCAGATTACGGGTAGGCGTGCGTGCGCAGATAGGTCAGCCATGCCTTCATGCCTTCGGCGTTCAGGTGCATACCGTCGCCGTCCTGATAGGACTGCGGCAGAAAACCGTCCTCACCGACGAGACCGCTGGCCACGTCCAGATACTTCGCGTTGTTGCTCTCCGCCGCTGCGGCGATCCAGCCGTTGACCTTCTGGATGAGCTCATTCGTGATGTCCTCGTACTGGTAGTTGGACGCGATCGGCGTCAGCGAGCAGCAGATGATCTTTGTGTCTGGGCTCTTGGCCTTGACGGCATTGATGAGCGTGGTGTAGACGGATTTGATCTGCTCCTCATTCGTCATGGAGATGTTGTCCGCACTCGGGCAGATGACGAGATAGGCGGGTTTGTTGACCTCGCAGATCTCATCTGCGGGCACGTTGTTGCCGGTCACGGGGGATTTGTACTTTGCCGTGTCGAGTGAGGACGCAGGCAGGGAACCGGTTTCCGGAATCCAAACCTGTTTGGAGGCGTCCTTGCCGGTGAGCATCGACTCCGATTGCAGCACTTTCAGGGATTTGTTGCCCAGGAAATAGATCTGATCGACATAGGTGCTGCCCTTGTCCTCCGTCTGCGCGAGCGCGGCGGACGACGGGATGGGCGCGATCGGATTTGCCTGCGGCGTCGGCATCGGCGTTTCCGTAACGGTCGGTGTGGCGGCGGCCTTTGTCGAGCCGGTGTTGCCGACGGCGTTGGTAAAGACCAGCACGACGGCCACCAGCGCCAGACACAGCAAAATGGCGCCCGACCAGAAGGTATATATCATATTTTTGTTCGTGTTTTTCATCAGGATCCCTCGCTTCCGGATAGACAAAAGAAGCCCAATGAAGGGCTTCTTTTGCAGTTACAGTTACGCTTCCTGCTCTTTCTTGGCTTCCTCGATGACCTTCTGCTGGACGTTGCCGGGGGCTTCCTCATAGCGCACGAATTTGCACGAGAAGGAGCCGCGGCCCTGCGTCATGGAGCGCAGGTCAATCGTGTAGGAGCCCATCTCGGCCATCGGGACTTCCGCCTCGACGGTCTGCATACCGTCCTCCGCCGTCATGCCGAGCACGGTGCCGCGGCGCTTGGAGGAGATGTCGGACATGATGTCGCCCAGATTGGCGTCCGGGATGGTGACCTTCAGCAGGCCGATCGGCTCAAGGATGGTCGGCTTCGCCTTCGGGATGCCATCCTGATAGGCCAGACGGGCGGCCGTCTGGAATGCCATATCGTTGGAGTCGACCGGGTGGTAGGAGCCGTCGTACAGCACAGCCTTCAGACCGACGAGCGGGTAACCGGCGAGCACGCCCTTCTGCACGGCGTTGCGCAGGCCCTTTTCGACGGACGGGAAGAAGTTTTTCGGCACGCTGCCGCCAAAGACTTCCTCGGCAAAAATCATGTCATCGGACTCATCCTGAGGCTCGAAGCGGATCCAGACGTCACCGAACTGGCCGCTGCCGCCGGACTGCTTCTTGTGGCGGCCGTGGGCCTCGACCTTGCCCTTGATCTTCTCGCGGTAAGCGACGCGGGCGGGCTTGAGCTCGGTCTCGACACCGAAGCGGCTCTTGAGCTTGGCGCACAGGACGTCGACCTGAATATCGCCGGCGCCGGAGATGACCATCTGGTGCGTCTCGGCGTTGTTGACGAGCGTGAAGGAGATGTCCTCCTCGTTCAGGCGGGCGAGGCCGGAAGCGACCTTGTCGTCCTGACCTTTGGTCTTGGGGCTGATGGCCATGGAATAGCAGGGCTCTGCCAGCTCGATGGCGGGCAGCTCGACCTCGTTTTTCGGGTCGCAGACAGTGTCGCCGGTCTTCCATTCCATTTTGCCGATGGCCACGATGTCGCCGCAGCAGGCTTCCTTGACCTCGGTGTTCTTCTTGCCGCACATGGTGTACATACGGCCGAGCTTATCGGTGCTGCTCATGCGCACATCGCGCAGAGACAGATCGGACGTGACCTTGCCGGACAGGACCTTGATGAAGGAGTACTTGCCGAACTGGTCGGAAATGGTCTTGAACACGAACGCGCACACCGGGCCGTTCGGATTGATCGCGAGCTTGCTGCCGTCAGCCGTGGCGACCTCGCCGACCTCGGCCGGGTTGGGTACGTAATCCACGATCGCCTGCAGCACGGCCGAGGTGCCGATGCCGTTGCCGGCGGCGCCGCAGAGCACGGGGAACACGGTGCGGTCCTTCAAGCCCTGACGCAGACCCTTGACGGTATCCTCCTCAGAGAGCATCATGTCCTCAAAGTACTTCTCCATGAGCTCCTCGTCAGCGCCGGCGGCCGTCTCAAAGAGCGTCTCGCGCAGCGACTCGACCATATCTGCGTCGGTAGCAGGGACGGCGACTTTCGTAGTCTTGTTGCCCTTGGTCTGATAAGCCACGTTGTGCACCAAGTCGATCACGCCGGTACCGTCGCTCATCGGAGCGGTCACGGCGCAGACGGCGCTGCCGTACTTCTCCTGCAGGGCAGAGAGGACACCGGCGAAATCACCGTGATCCTCATCGGTCTTGGAGACGTAGAACATGCAGGGCATACTGGCGTTCTTGAGGTATTTCCAGCTGCGCTCGGCGCCGACGGCGATGCCGTCTTTCGCGGTGCAGAAGATCATGCCTGCCTCGACGGCGCGCAGGGCGCACATCACGTCACCCGCGAAGTCGAAAAAGCCCGGGCAGTCGAGCACATTGATTTTGCAGCCGCTGAAGTTGACCGGCGCGATGCTGGTCGAGATGGTGATCTGGCGCTTGATCTCTTCGGGATCATAGTCACAGACGGTGTTGCCGTCGGCGGTCTTGCCCTGACGGTCAATCGCACCTGTCATGTACAGCATACTCTCGGCGAGCGTGGTTTTGCCGCTGCCGCCATGGCCGAGCAGGCACACATTGCGGATGTTCTTGGTTTCATAGCTCATGTAGTGTACTCTCCTTATATATAGACTATCAGAAATTCCAAACTCCGGAAATCGTGCCGCGCGTTACACACACGACTATAAAAGTATACACGATTTCAAAACTCTTGGCAATCATAAATATGAAAACTCAGCGTTTCAGGCTGAAATTCAGCAAAATGACCGGAACAAGCCATAGGCCCATGTACACAAAGAGGTTGCCGACGGTGGCAGAATCGAATGCGCCGATGGCACACAGGGCGAACATCAGCACGACGCCGATCGCTGTACATAGCAGGGCGAGGATGACGCAGATGCGCACGGTGGAGTAGAGCTGGCGGCCGAGTCCGGCGACGCTCACGAGCGGACCTAGCCCATCGCGGGCCACAATGCCGGCGGTCTGCGTGTAGTCGGACGGTTCGGCGGCCGACATGGCATAGCGCTTGGAGTAGGCTGGGAAGTCGAAGCCGTCAGTGGACATCTTAAACTTCTGGCTGAGCATCAGCGGCGTGATGTTGAAGTCGCGCACGGCGAAGATTGGCGCGATCTTTGTGCGCAGCAGACCGAAGAGCGCGTTCTGCACCGACTGCACCGGCACGTACTTGATCTTGAAGCTTGCGACAAACAGCCCGTTGATGGACGTGAACACGGCGTTTTTGGCGTTGAGCTGCTGCGGTAGGTGCACACCCTTGAGGTTCATGAATGCGCTGCTGCCGACGAGCACTTCCTCGCCGTTGACAAGGGCGGTCAGGCCGCCGCTTTCGTTGCAGGTGAAGGATTCGACCGGCATGAGCGTGCAGTTGTTGCGCTGCATAAGATCGGTAAACACGGTGGCAAGGCAGCTGCCGGAGGCGACGATCACGCTGCCGGTATAGGAAATGACCTTGTCCGGGAACGCACCGTCGAGGATGCGGATGTCCTCGATCGAGATGTTGCGCGCGGTGAACAGATCTTTATCCGTGACGATCAGATGCTTGCTGCGGCCGATATCGCTCGCGCCGCTCCATCCTGCGATGGCGCTGCCGGAGCGGGCAAGCTTGCGTGCGGCGGTTCGGAACGGGACGGCGAACGCGACGAGAGCCGCAAACGGCGCGCACGGCGCGGTGACGGCGGCAAACACGTGCAGAATGTTGGTATAGCTGCCGCTGAGGATCGTGGCCAGCAGGCCGAGGATCACGGACGTAGCGATCAGATACGGTGCGAGCGAGGCGTAGATCGTGTCGGCCGGGCCGGCTTCCTCGCTGCGGTGGATGAAGCCTGCGGTGTCACGTTTGGACTTGAGCACGGTGATACTGTCCTTGACGACTTCACTGTCCGCGCTGATGGTGTAGGGATCTTTGTCGGCCGCGAGCGTGCGGAATGTGGACTTGAAGCCACGGCAGGTGTTCAGCGCGCTCCACAGGCAGCAGGCCACGGAGAACGCGGATACGGCGCAAAACGGTAGCCCGACGGCGTCCGATCCCGTGATAGCCAGCACGACCGCATCGAGCGCGGAAAAGACGCAGTTGAGAAATACGAGTGACTCCAATCCCGGCGTGCGGCGCACAAGATTGAAAAAGCCATTGGTAATCACGTCCAGACCGATGAGCATCACGGTCAACTGCATCATCAGGCACACGAGCGCCGCGACGGACGGACTGCTCTTGAGCACGCCAAATACGGGCAGACCGAGCGAAATGTAGATCAGCGGGATGCACACGATCATAGCCGCCCGGCACCGGAAGCGCAGGGACTTGACCTGACCGCCGTAATACTTCGCGGCGCCCTCGGCGTCCGGCTCCGGGCCGAGATCCTCCTCGGTGCTTGCCGAGGTGTGCACGGCGCTGTTGTGCTCACGGATGCGGTAGGCCACGGCGGCGAGCCGTGCCATGAGCGGGTTGAGCACCGTGTCCTGAAAGCTGCGGCGCGCGGAACCGTCCGTGCGCTCGTCACCGGCGGCGTAGTCACCGGCGCGGGCGTAGGATGCGCCTCCGGCCGCACTGTCGTCCACGCCTTCTTCCGTAATGGCCTGAAACACACGCGTCGGCTCTTCCGGTTCCGGCTCGGGATCATACAGACCCTCCGGCACCTCCGGCGGGGCAGAGACGGGGATGGCGGCATCCTCTTCCGGCGGCACCTCTTCCGGTTCCACCGGCTCGTCCGGCACGACTTCCGAGAGCTTCGAGGCAAAATGCTTCAGTCCCGAGATTCCTTTTTGCGCCAGACGTTTGGCATTGGCCTTGGTTTCATTCCATTTTTCAATTTCGTCCTCGGTCGCGTGGTCGCGCTGGCGCTTCGGCTGATAGCGCTTGACGTCGTGATCCTCGTGCGGCGGTTCCTCCGGCGTGGCCGAGCGGCTCTCCGGAGCCACGCTCTCCAGCGCACTGTCAAGTTCGGCGGACATGAGAATGTCTTCGGCCTCGGCTTCCTCGGCCGCTTCTTCTTCGATCATTTCCGCCGTGACGGGCCGGCTGCGATAGGCCGGCTGCGGACGGGGCGCGGGTGCGTCCGTCTGAAAATCTTTATATTCGTCCAGAATGGATTCCAGGGAGAATTCTTCTGCATCCAGATCAAAAGAAACGTCCTCTGGCGAGCGATCAAATTGGTCCATATGGTCAACTCCTTTTTCTATCGTAAGGGGTGCGGGCATTCAGCTCCGCTGGCGCAGCGCCTCATAGAGCAGCACGGCCGCAGCCGCGGATGCGTTGAGCGAGGAGATCTGCCCGCGCAGCGGGATGCTGACGAGGAAGTCGCACTTTTCCCGCACCAGACGGCTGATACCGGTACCTTCCGAACCGATGACGATGCAGGCCGGGCCGGTCAGGTCCGTTTTCCACAGCTCGTTCGCTCCCTCGGCGGCAGTGCCGTAGATCCAGAGACCGTTTTTCTTGAGCGTCTCGATCGCAGCGACGAGATTCGGCACGCGCGCGACGGCCATATGCTCAAGCGCACCGGCGGACGTTTTGTCCACGACGGCGGTCAGCCCCGCGCTGCGGCGCTTCGGGATGATGACGCCGTGCGCACCGACGCATTCGGCCGTGCGGATGATGGCGCCGAGGTTGTGCGGGTCGGAGATCTCGTCGCACAGCACGAGAAACGGTGCCTCACCGCGCTCGGCCGCGATGGCGAGCATATCCTCGATCGTGCTGTATTCCTTGACGGCGCACAGCGCGATCACGCCCTGATGCGCGTGCGTCTGGCTCATGGCGTCGAGCTTGCGGCGGTCAGCCTCTGTGACGACGATGCCGGCGCTGCGCGCCTTCGAGGCGATATGTCCGAGCGTCTTATCCACGTCACCCTTGGCGATGAAGATCTTATCGATTGTGCGGCCGGCGCGCAGGGCCTCCATGACCGCATTGCGGCCCTCAATCAGATCGTTGCGCGCTTCGTTTTCAAATTCCTGTATTTGTTCCATGATATACCCATACCTTGCGACATAATAATACAGATAGCATCATACCACACGAATCCCCATTTAGAAAGCACAAATCTGCGATTCCGGATATTTTTTTATGGACTTTGCGGTTTTAAGAAGGTATCATGGACATACGTTATATTTACGGAGGAACCCCATGAGAAAACTGATGAACAAAATCGACCGGTTTTGCTATGCGCATCCGCGCTTTGGTATCCCGAACCTGATGCTGATCATCGTCATCGGCAACGCGGCTGTCTGGCTGCTGACGAAAATGGACACGACCGGGCAGCTCGTTTCACTTTTGAGCGGCTCGGCACAGGGCATCCTGCATGGGCAGGTCTGGCGTCTTGTGACGTATGTGTTCGTGCCGACGGAGGCCAGTCCTATCTGGCTGCTGGTGATGCTGTATTTTTACTATTGGATCGGCTCGTGCCTCGAACGTGAGTGGGGCAACGGCAAATTCACGATCTACTACGTGAGCGGTATGCTCCTCACGGCGATCTACGGCGTGGTCCTTTCGGCCATTCTCGGACGCGACGTGATCGTCTCGACCACGTACTTGAACCTGTCCATGTTTTTTGCCTTTGCCACGCTCTATCCGGATATGCAGGTGCTGCTGTTTTTCATTATCCCGATCAAGGTGAAGTATCTGGCATATGTGGATGCGGCGCTGTTTGTACTCGGCATTGTCACGACGTCGTTTCCGCTGAACCTGCTGCCGGTGGTGGCGGTGCTCAATTATCTGGTCTACTGCGGCGACTGGCTGTTTGACTTTTTCCGTCCGTCGCACGTGCGCCAGCGGCAGAAAACGGTGAACTTCAAGCGCGAGGCCCGGCGCATCCAGCGCGAGCAGGCAAACAAGCCCTATCATTATAAATGCGCCGTCTGCGGCCGCACAGACACGGACTATCCGGAGCTGGAGTTCCGCTACTGTTCGCGCTGCGTGGGCTATCACTGCTTCTGTCAGGACCACATCAACAACCATGTCCATTTCACGGAGTGACCCACCATGCAGACCACGGAGATAAAAAAAGACTATGCCGTTGCGGTGCTTGACCCGGCGGGCAACGTCACGGCACTCGTGCTCTCGGACGTGCCGGCGGCGGAGCGCGCGCAGGTCGCGGCACGTTTGCTGCGATTGCCGGAACTGCATATTGAGCAGGCCGCTTTTCTGACCGCGCCGCGCTGCGGCGGTGAGATCCGGTTGGAGATGATGGGCGGCGAGTTTTGCGGCAACGCTCTGCGCTGCGCGGGCTTTTATCATGCCCTGCGTACCGGCGCACAGGGCAAGACCTGCGTCTTTGCCGAAATCAGCGGGGCCGAAGGCGTCCAGCCGGTCATGGCGGACACGGCGGCCGGGGAGGCATCCACGGCGATGCCGCTGCCGCGCTCTGTGCAGCCGGTGGATTGGCCGGATGTGCAGGCTGCGTGTGTGACGTTTGCCGGAATCACGCACTTTGTCATCGACTGTGCGCGGCCGGATGATGCGCTCGTGCAGCGGACCATCGCCGCCGCGCCGTTGGCGAGCGCCGTCGGCGCCGTGTTTCTCGACCGGGCGGCCGGCAGTATCCGGCCGGTCGTGTTTGTGCGCGAGACCGGCTCCTGCGTTGCGGAGACGAGCTGCGCCTCCGGCAGCGTCGCGGCGGCTGTGGTGCTCACGGCGGGCTTTGCCGATGGCATCACGGAGATCGGCATCGGCCAGCCGGGCGGCACGCTAGAGGTTGGCGTGCAGCATACCCATGGCGCGGTGACGGGGCTGTCCATCGGTGGCCCGGTGCGTTTGGCGCAAACGCTGACCGTCACGCTGACGGAAGCGGCGGCCGCGTCGTGTTAATTCGTAAACTATGCTTGCATATTTCTGCGCAATCATGTAGCATATTGTTAGTTATTGCGCAGAGAACGGTACATAAAGTATCCAAAACTGCTGTTTATGGAGAGGAGAATGTGTGATGAAATGTCCCCGCTGCGGTCATGAAATGACGCTCGATACCCATCGGAAGTATGCGCTGAATATGTGCTATGAGTGTGGCTACATCGAAGGCCGTCTGATCGACCCTGAGAAGAAGGGCGAGACGAACTTTGAGCGTATGAAGAAGCTCAACTTCAACGAAATGGTCGCGTTTCTGACCAAAGGTCTGAAGCTGGATGAAGGCAAGCTGGCTGACTGGCTGGACGACGAGGCTCAGTGATCCATACCACCGCTTTCTGTACACCGCGCCCGATGATCGGGCGCGGTGTGTTTCCGTGCAGCACGGATGCGGCGGATTACCGATTCTTTTCTTGGCACGGTGGGAGTGCCACTGTATAATATCACGTGTATGGACAGCTTTTGCTTTTTGCGGTGCCTTGTTGCAGCGCGTTTTCTTTTCCACGCCGGTTCGATGAATTTAACCGCCGGGCGCCACAGTAGAAGCCGCTGTTTGTCTGCCGGTCACGCAGGAGCGTGGCTTTTCTCTTCCACGAT
>DBFWVW010000052.1:0-10221 GCA_048217285.1 Oscillospiraceae bacterium | reverse complement strand
TTTTTCGTCGGATGCAATCGTTTCTGATGGTTTTTCGTCCGTGCTTACATTATAGTGACAACCGGCCGGAAAAGCTACCGCAGAAATAAAAATTCAGGCAAAATTCAGAAATGTTCCCGTCCCGGCGCCATCCTGACGGCGAACTCTACGGAGCGTCGGTTGCATTCCGGGCAAAAATCCGTACAACGGGGCTGCAAGGGAGGTACGAAACATGGATCCAACACGCACGGGGGGCGCACAGACGCGTCTGCCGTACTTTGCGCACGGCACGCTGCTGTGGTACTGCACGCAGCACGGCCTGTTCGCGCAGGCGATCGACACGCGCAAAACGTGAAAAAGAACGGCAAAGGCGCCCCCTGAAAAGGGGACGCCTTTGCCGCGGTTTTTGCGGGAACGTTACGCGATGCCGGTGACGGTGTAGTCCCTGGCCTCGACCGTGTGCTTGAGCACGGCGTCGTCCACCGGGGCGCTGAGCGTCACGACGGCGGTGCCCGCCGTGTGGCTGACTTCGGCCTCCGTGACCTCGGGCAGCGCCTCGAGCGCCTTCTTCACGGTCGCCTCACAGTGACCGCACATCATGCCTTCAATGGTAATGGTCTTTTTCATAGCTGTTTCCTCCTTGATTTCGGGTACTTCTTTGAGATGGTTTGCGCGTTTATGATCGTGGCGCGTATCGCGCAGCCGGAACAGATTCAGGCGCAGGGCGTTCGTGACCACGCAGAAGCTCGACAGGCTCATGGCTGCCGCGCCGAACATGGGGTTGAGCGTCAGGCCGAGCGGGACGAACACGCCCGCCGCGATGGGGATGCCGATCGTGTTGTAGAAAAACGCCCAGAACAGGTTCTCGTGGATGTTGCGCAGCGTCGCGCGGCTGAGCCGGATGGCCGCCGGGACGTCGCTCAGGCGGCTGTTGACGAGCACGACGTCGGCCGCGTCGATGGCCACGTCCGTGCCCGCGCCGATGGCGATGCCGATGTCCGCGCGCGTGAGCGCCGGCGCGTCGTTGATACCGTCGCCGACCATGGCGACCTTGCCGCGCGCGCTCAGGCGGCGGATCTCGCGCTCCTTACCGTCGGGCAACACACCCGCGATCACCTCGTCCACGCCGGCCTGCGCGCCGATGGCTTTCGCCGTGCGCGCATTGTCGCCCGTGATCATGACGACGCGGATGCCCATGTTCCGCAGCTCGCGGACGGCCTGCGGGCTGTCGGGCTTGAGCACGTCCGCGACGGCGATGATGCCGAGCAGCTTCCCGCCGCGGGCAAAAAACAGCGGCGTCTTGCCGGCCTCCGAAAGCACTTCCGCCTGCGTCTGCATGGGCGCGGGGATCTCAGCCACGGTGCGGATGAAGTCCGCGTTGCCGCCGCAGAGCGGCTGGCCGTCGAGCGCGGCGCGCAGGCCGTTGCCCGGCAGCGCCTGAAAGTCCGTGACCTCGGCGGCGGTCAGCCCGTCGGCCTCCGCGCGGCGCAGCACCGCCTTGGCCAGCGGATGCTCGCTTTTGCGCTCGAGCGCGCAGGCCAGGCGCAGTAGCTCACGCGCCGTCACGTCCGGAGCGGGGCAGATGTCCGTCACCGTCGGGTCGCCGGAGGTGATGGTGCCGGTCTTGTCGAGCGCGACGATCTGGATGCGGCCGGTCTCCTCGAGGGAGGCGGCCGTCTTGAAGAGGATGCCGTTTTTCGCGCCCATGCCGCTGCCGACCATGATCGCCACCGGGGTGGCGAGGCCGAGCGCGCACGGGCAGCTGATGACGAGCACGGAGATGCCGCGCGCGAGCGCGTAGCCCACGCTGCGCCCCAGCAGCAGCCAGACAACGAACGTCACGAGCGCGATGCCCATGACCGACGGCACGAACACACCGGACACCTTGTCGGCGATCTTCGCGATCGGCGCCTTCGTGGCCGCCGCGTCGCTGACCATCTGGATGATCTGCGAGAGGGTCGTGTCCTCGCCGACACGCGTGGCGCGGCATTTCAGGAAGCCCGACTGGTTCACCGTCGCAGCTGAGACGGACGCGCCCGGCGCCTTGTCGGCCGGGATGCTCTCGCCCGTGAGCGCCGCCTCATTGACCGCGCTCGTGCCCTCGAGCACGACGCCGTCGACCGGGATGCGCTCACCCGGGCGGACGAGGAACACGTCGCCGGTCTGCACCTGCTCGACCGGGACGGTCACCTCCGCGCCGCCGCGCTCGACGGTGGCGGTCTTGGGCGCAAGCTCCATGAGGCTGCGCAGCGCGTCGGTCGTTTTGCCCGTCGAGCGGGCCTCGAGCGTTTTGCCCACCGTGATGAGCGTGAGGATCATGGCGGCGGACTCAAAGTAAAAGTCCATCATGTCGTTCATGACGGCCTGCTCGTCGCCGCGTACCTGCGCGCCCGTCATGGCGAAGAGCGCGTAGGTGCTGTACACAAACGCCGCCGTCGCCCCGAGCGCCACGAGCGTGTCCATATTCGGCGCGCGGTGCCAGAGCGCCTGATAGCCGCTGATGAAAAACTTCTGGTTGATGACCATGATGATCACCGTCAGCAGCAGCTGCGTCAGGCCCATGGCGACGTGGTTGCCGTCATAAAACTTCGGCAGCGGCCAGCCCCACATCATGTGGCCCATGGAAAAATACATCAGCACGAGCAAAAAGCCCAGCGACCAGAAAAGTCTGCGCCGCAGCTTCGGCGTCTCGTGGTCGGCGAGCGCGTCCGCGTCCGCGGCAGGGTTCGCGCCCTGCTGCGCACCTTTGACCGACGCCCCGTAGCCCGCAGCCTGCACCGCGTCGATGATGGCCTGATCCGCCGCCGTGCCCTCCACCCCCATGGAGTTGGTCAGCAGACTGACCGAGCACGCCGTCACGCCCGGCACGCCCGACACCGCCTTTTCCACGCGCGCCGAGCAGGCCGCGCAGCTCATGCCGGTGACATGGTATTGCTTCAATGTCGTTCCTCCTTTGTGGTGCGGCTCATTTCATGAGTTTTTGCAGCGTCGCCACCAGCTCGTCGATCACCTCGTCCTTGCCGTCGCGGATGTCCTCGACAACGCAGGTACGGATGTGACTGGCCAGCAGCTCCTTGTTGAATGCGTTGAGCGCCGCGCCCGCCGCCGCCGACTGCACGAGGATGTCCGGGCAGTAGGCGTCGTTTTCGACCATGCCGCGGATGCCGCGGATCTGGCCCTCGATGCGGTTGAGCCGGTGGATGAGCCGTTTGTATTCCTCCGGCGTGCGCTCCTTCTTGCGCTGCGAACAGCCGCAGCAGCAGGTTTTTTTCTCATCGTCCATATGTCAGTACCTCATCGTTTCTCATATACCCCTCCGGGGTATTTTCGAGTATATACCCCCAGAGGGTATTTGTCAACAGAGCACGTGCATTTTCTTGACAGCGGACGCCGGTATGGTATTATAAGGATACAACGAAAGGAGTGTTCCCATATGAAGGTATGGTTATCCCGCAATGCAAAGCGCCTCGCGGCGCTCACCCTCGCGCTGGTCCTCGTGCTGGCGCTGGCCGCCTGCAGCAGCGAGACGCAAACGCCGGCCGCATCCTCCACCCCCACCGTGGTCACGCCGCAGCCGGTGCCAACGCCCATGGACCCGGCCACCGATCCGGCCCGTCCGGCCGGCACGGTGACGGATCAGCTGATCGCGGTGCTCACCGACGTGGAAAAGAACGTGCAGGTCGGTGTGGCCGGCAGCACGCTCAAGGCGGTGCCTTATGCCGTGCAGCTGCTCGACTGGGGCGCCGGGAGCACGATGACCCAGAGCGAGATCAAGAGCGCGGTCACCGCGTGGCTCAGCAACAAGGGCAACGACGCGCAGGTCGCCTTCAGCCAGCAGATGGATCTCATTGACACGACCTGCCAGACGCTCATGGGCAGCGGCGCGCGCGAACTGCTCAATTCCGCCGGCTGTCAGGGCGTCAAGGGCGACTGGCCGGTGCAGGCGTCCGACCGCGTCGAGGCCATTCTTGAGGCCGTCGGCCTGCGGGGATAAATCGCGGACAAAAGCAGCCACGCCCCTGCGCACCGAAGCGGTGCGCAGGGGCGTGGCTTTGTTTTTTCACCGGTACTCAGCCGTGGTAGTCGCCGGTCGCGGAATCGACCGTGACGTAGGGCACGACCTTGCCGTCGATCTGCACATAAACCTGATAGATGCCATTGCCGAGATCCTCGTAGTGATCGGGCGTGACGCCGTAGTTTTCGAGCAGGCTCTGCTCAAATTCGGCTTTCCAGTCGCCGCTGCCGGTGTCTTTCCCGGCGGCGGGTGTCGGCGTGGCGACGGCGGGCGTCTCAGCGGCCGGAGCGGCGGTCTGCGCGGGGTCGGATGCGGCGGTCTGTTGGCCGCAGGCGGCCAGCGCCAGCATGAGCACGGCGGCCAGCAGCAGCGCGGCATGGACGGCCGGCCCGCACCCCTCCGCTCACTCCGCCGTCCGGACGGGGACGCGGATCTCGGTCACGAACGTTTCCGTGTCGTTGGTCAGGCCGTAATCGATCATCGTGATCTCGCGCGAGAAGTCCGCCGGCGCGAGCTCGTGCGCGCGCAGATAGTCCATCAGGCGCGCATACTGCGCCGATGCCGCGGGGTGGCTGCCGCGAAAGCACACGGCGGCGCACGTCGTCTCCGGCAGAACGGTCACGTCGCCGTCGAAGGCGTCCTCATCGTCGAGCACGAGAAATACGCGGTCATACGGCGCGAACTCCCCGGCCGCCAGCCGCTCGGCCGAAAGGCCCACGCCCACCTTGCCGAGGAACACCACGGCCTCCGCCTGCGAGCGCTCAAGCATCCGGATAGAAGGCTCCATGTCGAGGAAGCTGTGCAGCTCAAGCGCGCCGGACATCCACACGATGCGGCACGCGGGGCTGCGCGCGAGGCGGATCGCGCCGAGCTCGGCCGTCTGCGCGTCGTGCAGCTGGCGCAGGCGGTTGTCGATCTTGCGCTCGACGCGCTGGAGCTCCGCCTGCTTGCGCACAACGGCGGCCTTCTGCTCGCGCAGCAGCTGCTCGATGCGCCCGACGTCGCGGTTGCGCAAAAACGCGCGGATCTGCCCGAGCGGCATATCCAGCGCGCGCAGGTAGCGGATGGTATTGAGCACCTCAAACTGCCGCGGCCCGTAGTAGCGATAGCCGGTCGCGGGGTCGGTGTATTCCGGCGTGAGCAGACCGATGGTCTCATAGTGGCGCAGGCTGCTCACGCTCAGGTGAAACAGCTGCGCCACGTCGCCGATGGAGAAGCGTTCCTGCGTCCGCACCGCTTCACGCCTCCCCCGGCATAAGCCCGCCGCGCCGGCGCAGCACCGCGAACGCGATCAGGCAGATGATGACCGACAGCAGCGAGCCCGCCGCCGTGGCCAGGCCCATCGGCAGCAGCGTCGTGGGAAACCACTTGCTCATCAGGTAGGCGCCCGGCACGCGCACGAGCGCAACGGCCGTAATGTTGTGCAGAAACGACAGCTCCGAGCGCCCGGTGGCGCAGAAATATCCGCTGAAGCAAAAGTGGATTCCGGCCAGGCAGCAGTCGAGAATATACCCGCGCAGGTACTGTCCGCCTGCGGCGGCGACGGCCGCGTCGTCGGTAAACAGCGCCACGACCGGCTCGGCCACGAACTGGATGACGACCGTCACGATCACGCCGAAGCCCAGCGCGATGGCGATGGCGTACCACAGCGTCTGCAGCGCGCGGCGCGGCTTGCCCGCGCCGATATTCTGCGCGCCGAGAGCCGACACCGTCGAGAGCATGGACGACGGCACAAGAAACAGAAAGCTGATGATCTTCTCCACGATGCCGACGCCGGCGGCGTCTGTGAGGCCGCGACGGTTGGCAATGACGGTGATGAACAAAAACGTGATCTGGATCAGCCCGTCCTGCAGCGCGACCGGCACGCCGATGCGCAGAATGCGCCCCATGACCGCCCGCTGCGGGCGAAAATCTCCCCGCGTGAGGACGATGCCGTCCCGCTCGCGGCGAATGACGAGAAGCGACACGACCACGCTGACCGCCTGCGCGAGCGTGGTGCCGAGCGCGGCGCCCGCCGGGCCAAGCCGCAGCGCGCCCATGAACAGATAGTCAAGGCCGATGTTCGCCGCGCACGCGATGGCGATGAAATACATCGGGCGCTTCGAGTCGCCCAGGCCGCGGAAGATGGACGCGATGATGTTGTACGCCGTGATCAGCGGCGCGCCGAGAAAGCAGATGCGCAGATAGGCGACCGTGCCGGGCACGGCCTCCGCCGGCGTGGACATGACCGCCGCGATCGGCCGCGCGAGCGCCAGCAGCACCCCCGTCACTACGATGCTCAGCGCCAGAAACAGCGTGGTCGTACTGCCGATGTAAGCGGCAGCCCCGCGGCGGTCGCGCGCGCCGACGGCCTGACCGATCGTGACGGTCGCCCCCATGGCAAGGCCGACAATCATGACCGTGAGCATATGCATGACCTGACTGCCGATGGCCACGGCCGTCGTGCTGGCCACCCCCTCGTACTGGCCGATGATGAACAGGTCGGCCATGCCGTAGAGCGTCTGCAGGAAGTAGGAAAGCAGATACGGCAGCGAGAAGCGCACAATGTTGCCGAAAATGCTGCCGGACGTCAGATTTTTCTCCATGATATTTGCCCCTTTGCGTGGAATACTGCCATTCTAAACTCTACAACAGTTGTAGAGTCAAGGCTTTCTTTTGCCCCGGCGCGGATTTTTTCGCGCCGGGGCGACGGTTTCAGAACGTCAGGCGCATCTGATACCAGACGACCCCGCCGTGCGTGGACGCGGACACGCCCTCGCTCACGAAGCCGAACCTTGCGTAATAGTGCACGAGCCGGTCCTTGCACGTGAGCACGAGGCCGCGGCGGCCCTGCGCGCGCGCATCGGCGATGGCGCGCTCGATGAGCTGCCCCGCGTAGCCGTGCCGACGGTAGTCGGGCAGCGTGTTCACGCCGAAGATCATCTGCCACGCGCCGCGCGCGTCGTGCAGGGACGCGTCGGCATAGAGATCGTCCGTGAGATCCGCGCGGTCGGTGACCATACCGTCCACGAATGCGATGAGCCGATCGCCGTCCAGCATGAGCCAGAAGTGGTCGCCGTAGTGTGCCAGCCGTTCGGCCAGCTCCACGCGCGTCGCGGCCTCCGCCGCAGGGAAGCACGCCGCCTCCACCGCCGTCACGGCGTCGAGGTCGGCGAGGGTTGCTGTGCGAATGTCCATATTCATGCCTCCGGATCGTCCAGCAGCAGCGCAGCCAGCTCCGCCACCGTGCGGCAGTAGTGCGGGCAGGTGCGCTGCATGGTTTCGATGATGTACGGCACGGTGTGCGTCCACCCCGCCGCGATGAAGTCCACGCCCGCGCGGTCGGCCATGTCCTTGCCGGGCTTGAGATCGTCAATGATGACGAGCTGCTCCGGCCGCAGGCCGAGCTCGTGCTCGATCTGGTAAACGGGCCACGGCGCGGGCTTGCGCCGCTCGGGGTCCGAGTCCCAGCCGTAGATGCACTCCGGCGTGGGCAGGTCGTGCGCACGGTAGTCGCGCAGGATGTTTTCCGGCACGGAGTGGCTCACGACGCAGATGTGCCCGCCCGCGGCGTGAAACCGCTGCAGCAGGTCGCGCATACCGGGAAACGTGTCGGGCACGTGCGTGCGCACATAGTCCAGCCACGTCTGGTACTGGATGTCCATTTCCGCGTCGGAAAAGCCCAGAACATCGCTGCACAGGGCGCCGAAGCCCGGCTCGAACGAGTAGGAAAAAAAGTCATCGAGCGTCATGTGCACCTCCGGCCGCAGCTTCTGCAGCGTCTGCACGAAGGCCGGGTAATTGATGGTCGCGGTGCTGTTGACGACCGTGTCGTCGTGATCGAGCACCAGGCACTGGTAGCGCATACGCGCCGCCTCCTTTGTCTTATGTTGCACAGCATTTTACCACGAACCCCGGCACAATGCCACCATCGGGCGCGAAAACGCCCGGACGAAGTTTTCCTCCGTCCGGGCGGGCGCCGTTGTGCACATTGCCGTCAAAAACCGCCGGCGGCGGTGGACACCCCCGCGCCCCAGAGCAGCAGCCGCAGCACGCCGATGAGCGCAAGGTGCGCGGGATAATAGACGTAAAAGAGCTTGCCCATCCCGCGCCAGCGGCCCCGCGTACCGTCATAGCACCGCAGCAGCGGGATGGCCAGACACGTACCGAGCTGCACGAGTGCATATACCTTATCTATAAAGAAGAAATACACGAGCGCGTACACG
Source organism: Oscillospiraceae bacterium (assembly GCA_048217285.1). Taxonomy (GTDB): domain Bacteria; phylum Bacillota; class Clostridia; order Oscillospirales; family Oscillospiraceae; genus CAG-103. The sequence continues at coordinate 2,022 of DBFWVW010000052.1, read as the reverse complement.
GCCGACCACACCATGAGCCAGCGCATCTGCTTGCGGAAGTCCCCGCGCGCCGTGCCCATGTACAAAATCGCCATTGCGGCCACGCAGCTCCAGTCCGACGGGAACGTGATGACGCAGATCAGCAGCGTCAGCGCGATCTTGACCCAGTCCTTCAGCCGCGCATCGTCGTGGATGACGAGCAGCACGAGGCCCCACGCGAGCGACCACACAACGCCCGTCTGGTTAAACGGCCCGGTGGACAGCGGCAAAAACGGGATGCCGAAGCAGAAATCATACGCGAAGTGCGACACGACCGCGAGCACGAACAGCCGCGCGGCGTATTTTTTCACATCGTGCGTATAGTGGTAGCCCTCGACGATGAAAAACCACATGATCGGCGCCGTCACGCGGCCGAGCAGGTGGCACACGAGCACCCACCAGTCGGTGGCGTAGCCGGGCCAGAGCGTCCACGTGAGGTGGTCGAGCGTCATGGCGAGGATGGCGATACCCTTGAGCGCGTTGCCGCTCAGGGCCGGTCTGCGGGTCTGGGTCATGGGCTGCACCTCCGGAAAACAGATTCGGCCTCCCGCACCGGGAAACACACCTCCGTGACGGATTCGTCGGGGGTTTGCGTCTCGTGCGGGCTGACGTGATAGATATTGAACATCGGCGCCGTGCGGTCGTCATAAATGCGCAGGAGCTCGCGCGTCTCGCTCAGGCCAAAACCGAGCGCGCGCAGCGCGGCGATGCGTCCGGCGGCGATGAGCTGCCGCTCACTGTAATAGCGGTAGCCGGTCATGGGATCGACCTCCGACGGGGCGAGCAGCCCCAGCTCGTCGTAATGGCGCAGCATACGAACGCTGACTCTGGACAGTTTTGAAAATTCACCGATTTTCAGCATGGCGGTACCTCCGTGCCGGTCGTGTTTTTTGAGCTCACGCACAGCATAAGCCCTCTCACCGTGTCAGAGTCAAGCGGAAATTTTCGCTCCTTTTCAGCATAGCAAATCCGTCCCGCCGCGTCAATGCCCGCGGCGCAAAACAAAACCGCCCGCGGCAGCCGAAGCTGCCGCGGGCGGCTATGCGCGGATGCGGGGTCAGTCCTCCCCGGTCCCGGCCGTCTCGTCCTCATTGAGGATGCCGAGCTTGCCGATGGCATGGCGGCACAGCGCCGCATACGACTGCTCGCTGATGTCATGCTCCATCTTGCAGGCGTCCTCCTCGGCGGTCTTGGCGTCCACGCCGAGCTCCACGAGAAACTTCGTGAGCGTGTGGTGCCGGTCGAGCATCCGCGCGGCAATGTCCATGCCGCTCGGCGTGAGCGTGATGAGCCCGTCGCGGTCCATGGTGATGTAGCCGTTTTCGCGCAGGCGCTTGGTCGTGTAGGTCACGCTCGGCTTCGTCACGCCGAGCTGTTCCGCGATGTCGATCGAGCGGATGTAACCGTGTTTTTGCTGCATCATCAGCATCGCTTCCAGATAGTCTTCCGCGGCTCTCAAGATCTGCATAGCGGATTCCACCAACCTTTTCGTAAAATTGTTTCTAGGTTAGCACACCTTAACCAAAAATGCAAGCAATGCAAAAATTTTTACAAATACCCCTTGACACGAACCGTTAGATAGATTAAACTTTAGCAAGGTTAGGGAAGTTTAACTTATGTTAAACAAATATAACCGTTCTTTTTTCACCCAAGGTTAGCACGCTCTAACCATTTACCAGTGGAGGGATATCTATGATGCCGCTGAATCTCGCCAACGTCGGCGAGGAAACACTGATTCTGAAAGTCGGCGGGAACCCGGAGACACGAAAGCACTTAGAGGATCTGGGTTTCGTCCCCGGCGGGACGGCCACGGTCGTGTCGGCGATCGGCGGGAATCTGATCGTGAAGGTCAAAGAGTCCCGCGTTGCCATCAGCGATGAAATGGCACGCAAAATCATGATTTAAGGGAGGAAGCACGATGAAAACGCTGCGAGAAGCCAAGATCGGCGAAACGGTCAAGGTGGTAAAGCTGCATGGTGAGGGCGCCGTCAAGCGCCGCATCAT
>DBFWVW010000051.1:0-6531 GCA_048217285.1 Oscillospiraceae bacterium | reverse complement strand
CACGCCAGGCCTGGCGTGGGGTCGGTGTAAATTCAGCTGCGGATCAGGCGTTCGGAGCTTCGCCCTTGACGCTCTCGACCAGACCGGCCGCCAGCGCGGCAGCGCCCTGGATCTCGGACGGGATGATGATCTTCGTCGCGCGGCCGTCCGCGGCGGCGGCGAAGGCCTCGAGGCTCTTGAGCTTGATGACGGCGTCGGACGGCATGGACTCGTTGATGAGCCGGATGCCCTCGGCGGTCGCGCGCTGCACGGTCAAAATGGCCTCGGCGCGGCCCTGTGCCTCCAGAATCTGCTCCTGCTTTTTCGCGTCGGCGCGCAGGATGGCCGATTCCTTCTCGCCCTCGGCCGTGAGGATGGAGGAGCGCTTCTCGCCCTCGGCACGCAGGATGGCCTCGCGGCGTTCGCGCTCGGCCTTCATCTGCTTTTCCATGGCGCTCTGGATCTCCTTGGGCGGGAGAATGTTCTTGAGCTCCACGCGGTTGACCTTGATGCCCCATGGATCGGTGGCCTCGTCGAGGATCTGGCGCATCTTGGTGTTGACGATGTCGCGGCTGGTCAGGCACTGGTCGAGCTCAAGGTCGCCGATGAGGTTGCGCAGCGTCGTGGCCGAGAGATTCTCAATCGCGAGGATCGGCTGCTCGATACCGTAGGTGTAGAGCTTCGGGTCCGTGATCTGGTAGTAGACGACGGTGTCGATCTGCATGGTGACGTTGTCTTTCGTGATGACGGGCTGCGGCGGGAAGTCTGCGACCTGCTCCTTGAGTGACAGACGCTTTGCGACCGACTCGATGAACGGGATCTTCAGGTGCAGTCCGACGCCCCACGTGGTCTTGTAGGCGCCGAGGCGGGTGATGACATAGGCCTGTGCCTGCGGGACGATGCGGATGTTGCGCACGAGAATGATGAGCGCGATCAGAATGATTCCGTAGAGAACGTATGGCATGGTGATTCCTCCTTATTCTTTTGCGCCCGCAGTCACGCGGGCGGGTGTGACGATGAGCTTGACGCCCTCGATGCGCAGCACGGTGGCGGCGGTCCCGGCGGGGATGGGGACATCGCCCTCCGAGCGCGCGGTCCAGACTTTGCCGCCGACGGTGACGGCGCCGTGGCCGGTCAGATTGTCGATATCCTCCGTGACAAGACATTCCTGCCCGATGAGCATATCGACGTTCGTGGGCTGGGTGCGGTTGTTGATATATTTTTTCACCAGCGGGCGTGTCACGGCGAAGGCCGCGATCGACACGGCGAAAAACCACACGAGCTGCAGCCACAGCGGCGCGTGGAACATGGCGGCGATGAGCGCGGCGAGTGCGCCCACGGCAAACCAGATCGTGACCAGGCCGGCGGTCAGGCCCTCAATGATCAGAAAGATCACGATCAGGCCGATCCAGATGGCCGGCATAGTGAAGGGGATCCCAGCGATGACCATAGACAAAACCTCCTGTTGCAATGGGCGATGGTATGCTTGTGCGGCAACCGTTTGCTACAGCAATATCATACCTGATTTATCGTATAAAAGCAAGTAAAACACCGGTAATTTCGCCGTATGAAATTTCCGGACAGTTTTCCTCTTTACTTTCCTAAACAATTAGAGTAGAATGAGATTCGTGAAAGCATGTATTTCAGCATCCATATATCTGATGAGAAATAAGGAGCGCATATGAATAAACAGCATAAAAAACCGCGCTGCGATGACATGTACCGTGCCATCCTGACGCTCAAGACGGTCGAGGAGTGCAAGCAGTTTTTCGATGACCTGTGCACGGTCACGGAGCTGCAGGCCATGGAGCAGCGCTATCAGGTGGCGCAGTATCTCGATGCGGGCCTGATCTACAACGACATTCTCGAAAAGACCGGCGCCTCGAGCGCGACCATCAGCCGCGTCAACCGCAGCCTGCAGTACGGCGACGGCGGGTATGAGATCGTGTTTGGCCGGCTCAAGGAGCAGGCGGCGGAATCCTCGGAGGAGCAGGCGTGAGCGCTTACGGCGCCCTTGCCGCGTGGTACGATGCGCTGACCCGCGATGTGGATTATGCCGCGTTCGCGGACTTTTATGAGCAGTGTTTCCAGCAGGGGCGCGGCGAGAGCCATACCCTGCTGGATTTTTGCTGCGGCACCGGCACGCTCACGCGCCTGATGGCCGCGCGCGGGTATGAGATGATCGCGACCGACGGCTCACCCGATATGCTCATGCAGGCGCAGGCGCACAATGCCGACCTGCCCGCGGACGCGATCCAGCCGCTGCTGCTGTGCCAGGAGGCATCGGAGCTCGACCTTTACGGTACGGTCGACGCGGCCTATTGCTCGCTCGACGGGATTGACTACCTGCCGCCGGAGGAGCTGCCGGAGGTGCTGTACCGGCTGCATCTGTTCGTGCGCCCGGGCGGGATGCTCATTCTGGACATCCGCGACCCGGCGTCGTTTGGCGCGCTCGACGGCGGCACGTTCGTCGACGAGACGGATGATGTCCTGTGCCTCTGGCGGGCGGAGTTTGACGATGCGGCGCAGACCATGCACTACGGGATGGACCTGTTCACGCGCGCAGGCGATCTGTGGTCGCGCGCGTCGGAGGAGCACATTGAGTATGCGCACACGCCGGAGCGGCTCACCGAACTGCTCACGCAGGCGGGCTTTCTGGACGTGTCCGTCCGGCGCGACGGCCCGCAGGCGGATGCCGGCCGGGTCTTTCTCACGGCGATGCGCAGTCTGGAATACGGGACTGGAACCGTGGGTAATATCCTACTGTGAGAAAACGCAGTTGTACACTACATTTCAAAGATTTCTGAGGTGAATCCTATGGATGAGATCATCCGCGCCGTCTCGAAAGACGGCTTTGTGAAAATTTCAATTGTCACCGCGCGCAACGCGGTGCAGCGCGCCAACGCCATCCACCACTGCAGCCCGACGGCGATCGCCGCCCTCGGCCGCAGCCTGTGCGCAGCGTCGATGCTCGGTGACCTGCTCAAGGAGGAAAACGGCACGCTCACGCTGCGCATCAGCGGCGGCGGGGGACTCGGCAGCATCATCGCCGTGTCGGACAGCGAAGGCAATGTCCGCGGCGTGGTCTCGAACCCCGCGTTCGACCTGCCCACGCGCCCGGACGGCAAGCTCGATGTCGGCGGCGCCGTCGGCAAGGACGGTATGCTCACCGTCAGCCGCGACATCGGCCTGCGCGAGCCGTATATCGGTAGCACGGAGCTCGTCAGCGGCGAGATCGCGGAGGACCTGTCGGCCTATCTCGTCGAGAGCGAGCAGATCCCGGCAGCCTGCGGTCTCGGCGTGCTCGTCGATACCGACCACAGCGTCAAGGCGGCCGGCGGCTTTCTCGTGCAGCTCATGCCCGGCGCGCCCGAGGAGCTGATCGAAAAGCTGGAGGACAACATTTTCATGATGGACCAGCTCACGACCATCCTGGACGAGGACGGGGCAGACGCCATCATTCCGCAGGTCATGCGCGGTCTCGAGCCCGAGATTGTCCTGCGCCACCCCATGGCCTATCGCTGCGCGTGCTCGCGTGCGCGCGTGGAACAGGCGCTGCGCCAGTGCGGCGTGCAGGAACTGCAGGAAATGATCGCCGAGGGCAAGGACACGCAGGTGCACTGTCAGTTCTGCGATACGGAGTACGTTTTCACCCCGGCGGAGCTGCAGACGCTGCTCGATGCCGAAAATGCTGACGCCGCAGCGGATTGACCGATGTTCGGGGCGGCATTGCCGCCCCGGAAATGTACATTTGCCGAAAAAATTACCGAAAATCTCTTGACAATTTTTTTGGCGTCTTGTATAATGAGCAAGCTGTGAAACGGGAGCATAGCTCAGCCGGGAGAGCACTTGCCTTACAAGCAAGGGGTCACAGGTTCGAGCCCTGTTGTTCCCACCAGTTTTTCAATTACATACGCCTCTGTAGCTCAGTTGGTAGAGCAGGGGACTGAAAATCCCCGTGTCGTTGGTTCGATTCCGACCGGAGGCACCATTTTGCGGGCATAGCTCATTTGGCAGAGCGCCACCTTGCCAAGGTGGAGGTAGCGAGTTCGAATCTCGTTGCCCGCTCCATTTTTTGGCGCCATAGCCAAGTGGTAAGGCATGGGACTGCAAATCCTTGACCCCCGGTTCAAATCCGGGTGGCGCCTCCATATGAACGAAACGGTATAAATGCGTCTGGCGAAAAGCCAGGCGCATCTATACCGTTTTCGGGCTTTTTTGGGCCCGGATTTTTTTTGCAGCAGGAGATTTTATCACGGTTTCGGAGCTACCGCCCGGATTTGAACCGGGCGGTCCTCCTTTCCGGGCAGATGCATTCGGCCAGCGCCCTTTTTGAGCGGCGGTTTTCCTGACTGGCAGCAGTATTTTTCGCAAAAAACTCACAAAAATTTGGGCGTCGTTTTGTTGATCCTGATTGGGTAAAGAAAACGGCGCCCTTTTTCATTTCAAAAAGTGCACTGGCTGCAGCACCCATACGGAGACAGGCCGGAGATAAGCGCGTTGTGCACATCGGTGACTGCACGAACCCCGGCCGCATCGGCGATGCAACTGGTTCTGCATACCTTGCAGTCAAGAATCTGTAAACCTCCCTTCCTTTCCGCTCCGGAAGTGCCGCATTGTGCACTTCCGGAGTTTTTTCGGCGCAGACTGTACGGTGCGGTCAGCACCTCAGGTGCCTGCGCAGCATGGGCGCGCACTCCGCGCCCGCCGCGCCGCATAAAAGCCCGCCCACGTTCATTGCGCCGCCGCGCGGGCTGGGCGTCAGCCTGCTGCCGGAACTGATTTTGCGCCGCGTGCCATACCGGATCGCCATCCGCAGGCTTGACACGCCGCTCTACCGCGACATTGCCCTTGCACTGCCCGGTCAGACGCACATTTCGGCGGCCACGCGCCGGTTTCTGCACTATCTGGACCGGCGGGATGCGCCGGAGACACCCACCGAAGGCACCGAATTTGACAATTGACAATGGTTTGTGTATAATCACTACATAATCTCTGATTTTTTGTGAAATCTGTCCTCCGACTTTCGGAGACAGGGAGGAAAGCAACGTGACATACACTGTGGACGACAAGATGAAGAAGCTGCTCGGCGCGCCGGAAGCGGTCGCGGTCCTCGAGCGGTTCTTTCCCAAGATCCTGAAGAATCCGGCCCTGCAGATGACCGCCGCCATGACGCTGCGTCAGGTGGCCGGGTTTGCCCAGTCGGGCCTGACGGCCGACTCGCTCGCGGAGATCGACGCGCAGCTGCGTGCGCTCCCGTCGTCCGAAGCCTGAGCGATTTTTCCACGCCCCCGGTGTCTCTGCCGGGGGTTGTCTGCTGCCGGTGCGCCGGCATACAGGATCTATTCAGGAACCGAGGTTATCCAATGGACAATACGTTACCGCCGCTCAAGCGCATCGCCGCTATCCATGATCTGTCCGGTCTCGGCAAGTGCTCGCTGACCGTGGCGCTGCCGGTCATCTCCGCCACTGGCGTGGAGTGTGCCTGCATCCCGACGGCCGTGCTCAGCACGCACACGGGGGAGTTCACCGGCTGGACGTTCCGCGATCTGTCGGACGATATGCTGCCCATTGCACGCCACTGGCAGAGCATCGGTGCGCGGATCGACGGCGTGTATTCCGGCTACCTTGCCTCGCCGGAACAGGCGGAGCTGCTCGCGCAGACGCTCGACTGCATCGCTGCGCCGGACACACTTGTTGTGATCGATCCGGTCATGGCCGACAACGGCAGCTATTATTCCAAGCTCGACGACCGGATGTGCGCTGCTTTCCGCCGCCTGCTCTCGCGCGCGGACGTCATCACGCCAAACGTCACGGAGGCGGCACTGCTGGCCGGCCTGCCATATGAGCCCGGCACGCACAGTGACGCCTATCTCGCGCAGCTGTTTCAGGCGCTCGGAGCGCTCGGCGCCGGTGTCGTGACCGTGACCGGTGTGCGTCCGCAGCCGGACGTGATCGGCAACGTTGCCTGCAACTGCCGCACAGGGGAGATGCACGCGAGTATGCGTCCGGCGCATCCGGGCGTGTTTTACGGCACGGGCGATGTGTTCGCCTCCGCATTTGCTGCGCTGCTCGTGCGCGGCGCACCGCTGAGCGCCGCACTCGAAACGGCCACCGCGCTCACGGACGAGAGCATTTGCCGCTCGCTCTGGCGCGATACGCCGCGCCGCTTCGGTGTGGACTTTGAAGGGGCACTGCCGGCGTATATCCGCCACGTGGAAAAGATATTTGAAGCATGAAAAAGTTACAAAATTCGACCTGCCAGGATCCGACTCTGATTCTGGCAGGTCAATTTTTGTTACCATTTTTCGACGCTGCTTTGCAGGAATATGTTACCGCACAGTACACGAGATGAGAAAACGATGTTTCGTTGGTTTTTGACGAATTGTCTAATTTCGCGCAGAGCCGGGATGAAAATGCGCGCATTTGCTTGAAATTGTGGAAAAAAATCAAGGAAAATCGCGGGAAAATCCGTTTTCGCGGTTGACATCGTGTTTGGGATATCGTATGATACAGAAAAATCTGTAATTGTTTATGTTAACTTTGCACGGT
>DBFWVW010000050.1:0-2778 GCA_048217285.1 Oscillospiraceae bacterium | reverse complement strand
CAATAGAAATAAAATTTTTAAATTTTGGCGAGTTTAAAATCTAACAATTCCTTCCGCGCGCAATTTACACGCAATTCTTTTCTCGGGATGCGAAATGTGATACAATATTGGGCGAAAATTCAGGAAAGCTGGAATAAATTTGGAAAACATCTGCTACATTGTCGGCGCGGCCAGTCTCGACGGCGTGCGCCTGAGCCCCGGATCCGGGGACTATGTGATCGCGGCCGACGGCGGCTACCGCTCGCTGAAAACGCGCGGCATCGAGGCGGACTTCGTCATGGGCGACTTTGACTCGCTCGGCTACCGGCCGGATCACCCGAACGTGGAGACGCACCCGGTCATGAAGGACGACACGGACCTTGGTCTCGCCGTGCGCTGGGCGCTGGCGCACGGCCACCGGCGGTTCGTGATCGCAGGCGCGCTCGGCGGCCGCCTGGATCAGACGATCGCGAGCCTGCAGACGCTGCGCGGCCTCACGGACGCGGGCGCGCAGGGCTGGCTCATCGGCTGCGGCTGGGTGGTCACGGCGGTGCGCAACGGCACGCTGACGCTCCCTGCCGGCATGACGGGCACGGTCTCGGTGTTCAGCAGCGGCAGCGCCGCGCGCGGCGTCACGCTGCGCGGCCTGCTCTATGAGATCACGGACGCGGAGCTCACCTGCGCCATGCCGCTCGGCGTGAGCAATTCCTTCACCGGCGTGCCCGCCACGGTGCGCGTCACGGACGGCACGGTCTTTGTCCTCTGGCAGGGCGACGCGCTGCCGGACGGGCTGGAGGTGCGCCATGGAGCGGATTGACCTGCACACGCACACGCTCGCGTCCGACGGGTCGGACACTCCGGCCGTCGTCGTGCAAAAAGCGGCGGCGCTCGGCCTGCGCGCCGTGGCCATTACGGACCACGACACGTTCGCCGGCCTGCCTGAGGCACTTGCGGCGGGCACGGCGTGCGGCATCGAGGTCGTGCCCGGCGTGGAGCTGTCCACCGTCTGGGGTGGCGAGGAGGTGCACCTGCTCGGCTACTTCATGGACACGGACAACGCCGCACTGCGCGCGCTCATGATCCGCGCGACCGACGAGCGCAGCGCCCGCAACGAGATCATGGTGCAGCGCCTGCACGACGCGGGCTACCCCATCACGATGGCCGACCTGCACGCGGCCTTCCCGGGGCAGACGGTGCTCGGCCGGCCGCACATCGCGGCGCTGCTCGTGCAGCGCGGGTGCATCCCTTCGGTGTCCGACGGGATGCGCGGCATGCTTGGCCGGGGCAAGGAATTTTACGTCCCGCGCTACAACATTCCGCTGGAAGATTCCGTGCGCGCCCTGCGCGCGGCGGGCGGTGTGCCGGTCGTGGCGCACATTTTCAAGTACCGCTTTGACGATGCGCAGCGCGCCGCCATGCTCGCCGCGGCGGCAGACGCCGGGGCCCTCGGCGTGGAGGTGCGCTACACGACCTACACGCCCGAGCAGACAGCGAGCGCGCAGGCGCTGGCCGGCCGCTTCGGGCTCGCGCCCTCCGGCGGCTCGGACTACCACGGCCTGCGCAAGCCGGACATTGCCCTCGGCTCCGGCCGGGGCGGGCTGTGCGTGCCGTATGCCTGGCTCGCCGGGCTGAAAACCCTTGCCGCGCGCGGCCGGGTGTGATAAGCTGACAGAATACAGTCAATTTTTGAAATTTTTCCGGAGGTGATTCCTTGAAAACACTTCTGCACCCCTATGAGGGGATCCTGCCGTATATCTTCGTCAGCTACGCGCACGCGAACGACGCGGCCGTGCTGGAGATCATCAGCACGCTGCAGGCGCGCGGCTTCCGCGTCTGGTATGACGAAGGCATCGAGGCCGGTAGCGAGTGGCCGGAGAGCATCGCGTCGCACCTCGAGCGCGCGCAGCTCGTGCTGGCGTTTTTGTCCCCGGCGTACCTGCGCTCGGACAACTGCCGCAAGGAGATGCACTATGCTCTGACGAAGAAAAAACCGGTCATCAACGTCTATCTCGAGGCGACGGAGCTCTCTCCGGGTATGGAAATGCAGATCGGCAATCTCTTCGCGCTCATGAAGTACACCTACCCGAGCGAGGCGTATTTCTATGACAAGCTCTTCGGGGCCGAGCTGCTCGACGCGGACAAGTTCGCGGGCGAGCCGCCGGAGCTGCCGGACGTCCCGGCGCCGGAGCCGCCGCGCGAAGAAAGAGGAAGAGAAAAAGCCCAAAGCCGAAAAGCCGCGCCGGGAAAAGCCCGCCAAAGCGCCGAAGCCGGAGCGCCCGAAGAAAAAGCGCCGCGGTCTCGCGGCGGCGATCATTGCCGTCGTGCTCGTCGGCTGTCTGATTGCGGCCGGCATCGTCGGCCACTTCACGGGGCTGCTCTACCGCTTCACGGCCAAGACCGTTGCGGTGCAGACGCTGCCGGACGACACGGTCGCCCAGTTCCAGAACCCGCTGCTCGAGCAGGCCGCGCGCGACTATGCCGGCAAACCCACGGGTGAGCTGACGGTCGCCGACCTCAAGGGGCTCACGGCGCTGTATGTCTGCGGCGACCGGTACTGGTTCGCCGCCCCGCAGCAGGGCGTGGACGCGGCGGCCGCCGGCGTCGAGACGGCGGAGGTCACAGACCCGTCCGGCCAGACCGTCACGACCGACGCCCTGCAGGCGGACGCCATCGCCGCCTCCGGCACCACGGCGACGGTCACGGTCGCGGACTGAATGCCGGGTGCTCCGGCGGCTATCCGTGCCGCGGCCCGACCCGTTCGCCCCGCCGTGTGCGCGCCGGAAAGAAAAAGTACCGGAC
>DBFWVW010000005.1:0-3610 GCA_048217285.1 Oscillospiraceae bacterium | reverse complement strand
CCGCGATCGCGGACTGCTCCGCGTTGATCTTGCTGCGGATCGTCGTGTCGGCGCACATTTTGCCGTTCTCGTCGAGAATAACTGCCTTCGTGTAGGTGGAACCTACGTCGCATCCGCCAAAGTATTTCATAGTATTACTTCCTCCTGAATGTTATAAATGTCCGATATATGTTCAAATGATCCGAATTACCAGGTGACCTCGTCATCAATGTCGATGAGGGTCGGGTCGACCGGCTCCGCGTGCATGACGTTGACCATGTAATTGTTCACACGGCCACGCATATCCTTACGGGAAACGGTACGCGGATCCATCAGGTCGTGCTCGACCCAAATCAGGTGGATGCCAAGCTCACGAGCCTGATCGTCGAACAGGCCCTGCAGGCCGGCCATCGTCTTGCAGCAGACGTGCTGATACATAATGACGACGTTCGCGTTGAAGTTCTCGCACTGTCTCCACAGCTCACCCAGAACGTGATCGTGACCGCCATTGGTGTGGCGACGCATGACCATGCGCTCGTACAGACGGCAGAGGTCGTTGATGGCCTCGTCTTTGTCGGTGGTGTTGAGCATCTTGGTCATGTTCAGCGCTTCCATCTCGGTCAGCGCGTAAATGCCCCAGCAGTTGGCCAGCCAGTTGGAGAAGTTGGCGTAGAAGTGGGCCGGGCAGCTCCAGATGAGCGCACGGTATCTCTCATAGCCGCCGACGTAAGCGGGCAGCTTCTTCTCGTAGGTCTCCATCATGGTCTTGCAAATCTTACGCTGCGTCTTCAGACCTTCGGGGAACAGGCCGCCGTCCATCTCGTAGTTCCACTTGCGGAACAGCTCGAAGGAGGAACCGACCAGCTGCGGATAATGGGTCTTGTTGATCTCCCACTTCTCCATCTCAAGTCTGGTGCACTCGTTCATCTTCTCCATGGTGGCGAAGTAAGTGTCCCAGTTCCAGGTCTCACCGGTGAGGCCTTCGACCCAGTGGATGCAGTCCTTCATGTCGGCAGCCGCCATCTCGGTGGTGTCCTCGTCGTCGTAACGGACGGGCATACACAGCGGGTAGGTCGGCATGAACTTGCCGAAGCGGCGATCCTGGAAGGACGTCGCCATGACGGAACCGTCGCACGGCATGGAGGAGGCGATGAAGCCCTGGCCGCACATCGGGTACTCATCCTTGACCGCGCAGCCGCACTCAGCCGTCGGCAGCGGGCAGGTATCGGACGGGAGGCCGTAGCTCTCGATGGCATCGATGTACGGGATGAGGGTCAGCTGGTCCATTTCGGAGACCATAAAGACCGGGATCATCTGGTACGGGATGCCGAGCAGGTTCGGGAAGCCGGCCATCATCTGCGCCATCGTCATTTCGTCGAACATGATGATGCGCTTGTTGATCTTCTGATTGCCGCCGATCTTCGCGTCCGCCATGATGAGGTTGGCGATCAGATCCTCGGCCCAATGGGTAATCGCGACCCACATATCAAAGTCAGCCTGCAGCAGCTTGCCGCGGCGGCCAAGCACGCTGCGGTCGACCACAGCCGGCGTCGCCAGATAGGAAGCGAACCAGTGATACTCAAACACGGCCAGTAGAATGGACACGGGGTCCTTCATGACCATGTTGAGCATACCGGCCCAAATCTTCAGCCAGCCGACAAAGTCGTAGCCGACGCTCTTGAGGCCCTTCCACTCACGGCGGGCAAACGCGATGGCGTCTTTCTTATACAGGTAACCGAGGTGACGGTCGCCGTTCATGAGCCAATCGATCTTGGCACTGGTGTCCATGGCGGCGAATGCCTTGAACTCGGCGGTAATGCGGTCCTTGTCGCGCTGGAGGCTCAGCTTGGTCTTCGCAGCGACCTGCTGCCAGTCGATATCCTGGATCATGCCCTTCCAGACCTTCAGGTCGGAGGGAACATTTTTCTTCATCCATGCAATGTTACTTTTCAGCATTTATTTGCCCTCCTTCGCAGCCTTATGAATCTGCTTGATCTCAAGGCTCTCGACAAAAGCCTGCAGTCTCGTGCGGAGCTGACCGGAGGAGCGAGCCATGTACGGACGGTCGATGGACAGCACCGGCCAGCCATACTCTTCGTTCATGATATGGCTTGCCAGCGTACGCTCGAATGCCCAGAAATCGCAGAACTTCATAGATTCGTAGATGATGCCTTCGGCGCCGTCCTCGGTGGCGAGCCGGTTGATCGTGTCGCGGCGCTCCTGGATCTTCTCCTGGCTCATGTAGCGTGGGCACTGCGTCGTCTTCAGATAATGGGCGCAGATCTGCGTGAGGACGTCATCCGTGTCGTTGAGCTCGATGACTTCACGGCCCGGGGTGCTGCCGAAGCAGAAACGGTCGGCAACGATCATCGCGCCGGCATCTTCGACCATGCGGGTCATGTCGAGGTCGTCGATCTCGGAGCCGATGAGGGCCACACGGCAGCGGTACCACGGCTTGGCGTCGACTTTTCTCTTCTTGATCTCTGCCAGCGTCTCCTTCAGGTACGGAAGAATCTTGCTCTTCGGGCAGCAGTAAGTAACCAGATTGAGGACATGGAATTCATAACCGGTGATGGGCGGGTTGGGCAGCTTGCGCATATCGCCGATCTCGGTGATGATCTTGCAGACCTCGTTGTGCTCGGCAACCGCCTTGCGCAGAGCCTCGTCGGACGTATCAACGCCGTAGGTCTCAGCCAGAACGTTCAGGAAGCGATTACGGATCTGCTTGACGTAGTGCTTGAGGGTGTAGTCCTTGACTTTGTACGGGATGTCGCAGTGCGTAACGAACAGCTTTTTGTTGGGCATATCGGGGGCAGCGACCAACTCGATGTTCTCCATGCAGCGGTTCATCTCCGCGCAGGCGTCCACACCAGCGATGGCGTCGAGGAAGTTATAGCCGCCCTCGATCGCACGCTCCACGAGTGCTCTGCAGTACTCGCAGGTGTAGTTGGACATGTAGTAGGATGCGATGTCGAATGAACCTGTCTTCGGCGCACGAAGTCTGACCGAGAAACAGTTGTCTACGTTGAGGACCACTTCGGGCATGTGATAGCAAGTGTAAGCGATGGGGTGCATACCCTCATCCTTGGCCTGCTGCACAAGCTCGTTGTTGGCGCTGTCAAGAAGGTTCTCAAAGTAGATCAGATGCTTTAAATCCTTCAAATGTTACACCTCTTCTTCCCTATTTTGGTTTTCGTTTGATTTGCTCGCCGGGAGGGCGTTTTCCCCCCATGGTGGTCACGGACACAGGAAGCGGTCACTGTGATTCCGGCCGAAACGTGCGGTTCTCTGAAGCGTACCACCCTTATGTAACACTTCAAAGCATTCCGTCCGGGAACGCAAGAATCGCTTCCATTATCACGTTAATATGTTAACACATTCTCACACAATTTACAAGTTTTTTCTCACATCCGGTGGCAAAAAATTGTTGATTTTCACAAAAAATTATGATAGAATTTTAATAATCCATACTGGGCAGGTATATTTTACCTTACAGTGTCCCTGCCCCACTTCAGAAAGGAGTGTTTCCCATGCACGAACATGAACACGATCACGATCATGCACATCACTGCCACCCGCACAGCCATGAGCACACCTGCGACAAGCCGATGAGCCCCGAGGAAGTGCTGGC
>DBFWVW010000049.1:0-16763 GCA_048217285.1 Oscillospiraceae bacterium | reverse complement strand
ATATAATTGAATCGAAATAAACACGTCCTTGCAGAAGACGTGTGCCGCAAAGAGAAAGATATCATAGAAAGAAGATGACGTATGAAAAAACGTGCAATTAGTCTTGTGCTTGCCGTGATCCTGATCGTCTGTCTGCTGCCGACGGCAACCTTTGCCGCGACCAACGGCAAAACAGCGGATGATGCGATCAACTGGGTCAGAAGCCTGAACGGACAAACCGTCGGCAGCGGCGAGTGCGTGGCGCTGATTGTTGCCTACTACTCGTACCTCGGCCAGACCTCTCCGGGCGGCGATGGCAAGGATTATGCGTGGAAGGAGCCGCTCCCCGCCGGCTGGCAAAGACTACAAAACGTACAGCCGCAGAAGGGCGACATTCTGGTCTACACCGGCAACGGTAAAAACCCGGCTGGCCATGTCGCGATCTATGAATCAGATTACAGTACCTGGCACCAGAACTATGCCAGTCAGCGCAAAGTCGTCCACGTTACAAACGTCAGATATAACGGCTTTGACAATCCGTATTGGGGCGTCATCCGCCCGGACTTTGGCAGCGCGGTGTTTAAGCCGGATTTTATCGACATCGGCACAAACATCTACCGTTATATCATCCGCGCGGACGGCTGGAAGCACATCGGCACGAACTATGACTCCTCTACGAACCGAATAATTTCGACAATGCTTTCAACACCTGTAGAGCCGTCACTCCCGGTGATTTCGATTTCGTAATGGGGGTGGGCTATATGAGAAAGCAAAAGTGGCATAAACTCTATGGTAATTATATTACTTATTTGATTTTGGTTGGTCTTGGATTGTATTATATCTCTTTGATTGCGCTTGATATTTGGATATTTCATGCACCTGATCTGTCATTTTCAATCCCATGTTTTCTGCTGTTGACCTGTCCCGCTGTTTTGTCGATCGTTTTATCGTATAAGCCGCAGGTTTTTAGTCGGCTTTTAACGCGCTGCAGCTTTGATGCCGAAGGCATCCACTGCCGGAGTCCGCGCTGGGGACGCTTTACGCTTCGGTGGGACGAGATTCGTACATATGGGTTTTATGGGTATTCCTTTTCCTATATGTCCATGCCGTTTTTGTACTTTTCGCTGGACCCGGCGGAGTATGCGCCCCAAAACGGCGGCGAGGTGGCGCGGATCGGCCGTGACCGGATCATTTTTCAGTATCGGCCGTCCATCTGGGCGGCGCTGACAGAGTACATGCCGCGGGACATGGTCAAGCGGCTGGACGATGTGATCCGCAATGAACGCGGCGGGCATTTCCGAAGGAATCCGAATTCTTAGAGCTTGCATGTAAATTCACAATAAGAAGAGCGGGCGGTGCATCAGCGCCGCCCGCTTTTTTTGTTTCCCCGGTTGGGAGGTGTGTTTGTGCTCAGAAAAATGAACAAATCTTATTGACACGTCCCGAGGATGTGGGTAGAATTATACAAAGTTCGTTTTTTAAACTAGCAGAAATGTGTGGATTTTGTTGAAATGGGGTAAAGAACCATGAAAGAAGGCGTAAAGAAAAGCATATCCCTCATCCTTGTGCTGACGCTGCTGGTGCAGCTGCTGCCGATGGTGGCGTTCGGCGTTGGCGACGAAGTAGATGATCTGGACATCAGTACAGACAGCGAAACGGTGTCCATGAAGGACGACGATGCGGAGATCGTCGGCGAGGAGGACGCGCTGCGCGAGGAATCCGTCAAGCATTTCCGGCTGCGGGATGGGGGCTACATGCTGGTGGAGTACGAGACGGCAGTGCACTACCAGACGGCGGACGGGTCCTGGGAGGAGATCGACAACACGCTGCAGAAAACCGGTCAGCAGTATGTTGCCCAGGCGGGAGACATGACGCGGAAATTTGCCGCGTCGCTCGACAGCGGCTTCCTGTTCGAGACGGCGTATCAGGGGCAGAGCGTGTCGATGTCGCTGGCGCGGCGCAGCAGCCGCGACGTTGTGGCGGTCGCGCCGGACGTTCCGGCAGCGGAGGAAACGGCAGCCCCCGAAGAAACAGCGGCACCGGAGACCGCCGACCAGCCGCAGGAGGCGGAGCAGACGGAGGCAGACCTTCAGCGGGCACCCGCGGAAGCCGCGGCGGAGACGGATGCGCCGCAGCAGGAGACGGCAGAGGAGCTGCCGCTGCTGGACGACGCGGCGTATACGCTGGTCACGTCCACGGCGGCGGCCAGGATGGAAAACCCGGGGGCCAAAATGCGCACCTTCAGCAAGCTGGCGGAGAAAGACAAGATCCAGCCGCAGAAAATCCGCTCCAGCGTTGCGTTCGACAACGTGATGGACGGTGTCAGCCTGCTGTACCAGAACTATGGGTATAACGTAAAAGAGAGCATCCTCATCGAAAAGCCACAGGAACAGTATGCCTACTCGTTTGTGCTGAACCTGCAGGGCCTGACGCCGACGCTTGAGGCCGACGGCTCCGTGCTGCTGCGCGGTGCCGACGGCGAGCCGGTCTACGAGATCCCGGCGCCGTATCTGGCGGATGCCGACGGCGCAACGTCACTGGAGGACGCCGCCTACAAGCTCGAGCGCATCTCGGGCGGTTATCTGCTGACCGTGGAGGCGGACCCGGAGTGGATGAACGCGCCGGAGCGCGCGTATCCCGTGACGCTCGACCCGACGATCCTGCTGCACAACAAGGGCAACGTTCTGACGACGTTCATCCGGTCGGCATGGCCGGGGTCTGTTGCGCCCAACGCGGCGGACCAGTTTGTCGGATACCGGGCAGACAACGGATACGATGCCTGTGAGATCTATATCCAGTTTGCGAATCTGCCGGAGCTGCCGCGCAACTGCGTTCCGGTCAGCGCACAGCTGGCCATCTGCCATGCCGGATTCTTCACGTCCAACGGCGTGGGCGGCTCAGCACCGGATAGAAGTCTGACGGTCGAGGCGCACGAGTGGCCCGCAGAGGTCAGCAATGTATCTGCCCTGACTTGGAACGCGGTGCATTCCAGCTCGACGCCGGTCAGCGACGAGGTGCTGGATTTCCAGAAGCTCAGCAAGAGCACACTGAACAAATATGCTACACCTTGTCCGCGACGGAGGTGTCCGTCATGATCGTGGCGGGGTTGGAGTTGACGAGAATGACCTCGTACCCCTCCTCCTTGAGCGACAGGCACGCCTGCGTGCCGGCATAGTCAAACTCGGCAGCCTGACCGATGACGATCGGGCCGGAGCCGATGATCATAATTTTCTTCAGATCCGTTCTTCTGGGCATGTGATTTCCTCCTCAGTACGTAAAAAGTTCTGTATGTTAGGTGTAAGGCGCTCAGACCTGCGCGTCCTGCCAGACGACTCTGCCGCCGCAGACGTTGCGCACGCACCGCCCGTAGACCGTCTGTCCGGCAAAGGGTGTGCTCTTTCCCATGGAGCAAAACTGTGCCGGGTCGATGCGGTATTCCGTGTTCAGATCCCAGACGGCGTAATCGTCCGCGCGCAGCGGGAAGCCGAAGCGCTTTCGGGGGTTGATCGCCATGAGCTCCACGAGCTTGTCGAGCGTCAGCACGCCGGTGCGCACAAGGTGCGTATACAGGATGGGAAACGCCGTCTCGAGACCGACGATGCCCATGGCGCTCCCGGCGAGACCCTTGGCCTTTTCCTGCGCGCTGTGCGGCGCGTGGTCGGTCGCGATCATGTCCACCGTGCCATCGAGGATGCCCTCGAGCAGCGCGTCCCGGTCGGCCTGCGTGCGCAGGGGCGGGTTCATCTTGAAGCTGCCGTCCTCGCGCAGGTCGTCCTCGGTCAGCACGAGGTAGTGCGGCGCGGTCTCGCAGGTGACATCCAGTCCCTGCGCCTTCGCCCGGCGGATGAGCGCCACGCTCTCCTTGGTGGACACGTGGCACATATGGTAGGCGCAGCCCGTCTCGCGCACCAGCTCCAGATCGCGCTCGAGCTGCCGCCACTCGCTCTCGCTGCTGATGCCCTTGTGCCCGTGGGCGCGGGCATACGCACCGTCGTGGATGTAGCCGCCGTGCAGGAGGGTGTTGTCCTCACAGTGCGCGGCGATGAGCTTGCCGAGGCTTGCTGCAGTGCGCATCGCGGCGCGCATCACGTCCGCATCCTGCACGCCGCTGCCGTCGTCGGAAAAGCCGGCGACGTAGGGCGCGAGCTGCTCCATATCCGCAAGCTCCCCGCCGCCGCGCCGCGCGGTGATCGCGCCGTATGGCGTCACGTCAATGACCGCATCCGTGCAGATGCGCTCCAGCTGGGGGGCAAGCGTCTGCAAGCAGTCCGGCGCCGGATCCAGATTCGGCATGGCACACACGCGGCTGTAGCCGCCGTGCGCCGCAGCAAGCGTGCCGGACGAAATGGTCTCCTTATAAGAAAAACCCGGCTCACGAAGATGTACGTGCACATCCACGAAGCCGGGTAATACCACAAAAGAAGAAATATCAAGTTCGTCACCGGCAATGCTGCCGCTGCCAAGAAAAACAGAATCACGGTTGCCGGGAAAAAGATCCCACGCAAATGCCTGCATCTTCTCTGCGGCCGCAACCATTTTTCCTCGCCTCATTTCTATCAGATCTATAATCGCAAATTTTTGATATAATATCACAAAAACGCCCGGTCTGTCAACAAATCCGGCGGCTTTGCGCGCCGTCTTTTTGCACGAATTTTCTCACCGTTTCCCGCCCCGCGTTGACACGCAAACCAGCGCACAATACAGCGCCGGAAAACCGGGTGCAGACAGCACGTTGGCGCGCCCATTTCGGGCGCGCCAACGTTTTCGTTCATATTGCCGCGAGCAGCTTCAAAACCCCGTCGCCATAGTCGGCGCAGGTCGCGCCGTCCGGCTGGCCGGTGATGACGACCGGGCAGGTATCAAGCGCCGCCTCGAGCCGATCCGCCGCGGCCGCGCGGCCGATGTGCCGCAGGAGCATGACCTCCGCGCGCAGGATGCTCTGGGGGTTGGCATAGTCGCCCATGCCGCGCTCGATCATGCGCGGGGCCGAGCCGTGGATGGCCTCAAACATAGCGTAGCGGTCGCCGATGTTGGCGCTGCCCGCCGTGCCGACGCCGCCCTGCAGCTGCGCGGCCTCGTCGGTGATGATGTCGCCGTAGAGGTTCGGCAGCAGCAGCACCTGAAACTGCCCGCGCACCCGCTCGTTGACGAGGTTCGCCGCCATGATATCAATGTAGTAGTCATCGACGGTGATCTCGGGATAGTCGGCGGCCACCTCGTGGCAGAGGGCGGTGAACTTGCCGTCCGTCTTTTTGAGGATGTTCGCCTTCGTGACGACGGTCACGCGCGTCTTGCCGTTGCGCCGGGCATAGTCAAACGCCGCGCGGGCGATGCGGCGCGTGCCGGGGTCGGTCGTGACCTTGAAGTCCACGGCCATGCCGGGCAGCTCCACGCCGCGGCTGCCGAGCGCGTACTCGCCCTCCGTGTTCTCGCGGAAAAACGTCCAGTCGATGCCCTGCTCCGGAATGGTCACGGGGCGGACGTTCGCGTAGAGGTCGAGCGCCCGGCGCAGCTTCACGTTCGCGCTCTCGAGCCCGCCGCCCATAGGCGTCGTCGTCGGGCCCTTGAGCAGCACGTCGCAGGCCATGATCTCATCCAGCACATCGTCCGGCACCGCCTGATTGCAGGCCAGCCGGTTTTCGATCGTCAGGCCGCGGATGCGCCGCAGGGCAACGCTGCCGCGCGCGATCTCGTCGGCGAGCAGCGCCTCGAGCACGCGCACCGCCTGCTCCATGATGATGGGGCCGATGCCGTCGCCGTCCACGAGGCCGATGGTCACGGTCGCTTTTTGCGTATAGTCCACCTGTTCGGGTTTCATCGCCGCAACGCGCTCCTGCTGCTCGGTGAGCAGGGCGCGAAACGCCGCGCAGGCGCGGTCAATATCATTCATAGTGCATACTCCTTTGTGTAATTGAGCAGTCCGCCGGCGAGCAGGATGGCCTGCTGCCGCTCGGTGAGGCTGCACACGACGGGGTAAGTCTTGCCCGCCGCCGTGTCCGTGAGCATCAGGCTGCCGGCCGCCATGCCGGCGCGGATGCCGTCGATGCGCAGCTGCGCGCCCTGCTGCAGCGCGTCGTAATCCGCCGGATCTGCAAACGTCAGCGGCAAGATGCCGGCGTTGATGAGGTTCGCCACATGGATGCGCGCAAAGCTCTTGGCCACAACGCAGCGGATGCCGAGGTACATCGGCACGAGCGCCGCGTGCTCGCGCGACGAGCCTTGCCCGTAGTTGCTGCCGCCGACAATGATGCCGTCGCCCGCCGCCTTGGCGCGCGCGGGGAAGGTCGGGTCGCAGACCGTGAAGCAAAACTCCGACAGCTTCGGGATGTTTGAGCGATAGGGCAGGATCTTCGACCCGGCGGGCATGATGTGGTCGGTCGTGATGTTGTCGCCCACCTTGAGCACGAGCTCGGCCGTGAGCGCGTCGGCAAACGGCTTGCTCTTCGGGAAGGGCCGGATATTCGGTCCGCGCAGAACCTCCACCGCGCCGGCTTCCTCCGCCGGGGCGGGCGGCAGCACGGCGCTATCGTCGATGCGGAAGCGCTCCGGCATCGTGACGGCCGGCATGGGGCCGAGCGTCTGCGGATCGGTAATCGCGCCTGTGAGTGCGGCGGCGACGGCCGTCTCCGGGGAGACGAGGTAGACCTGCGCGTCCTTCGTGCCGCTGCGGCCGAGGAAGTTGCGGTTGAACGTGCGCAGGCTCACGCCGCCGGAGTTGGGCGAGAAGCCCATGCCGATGCACGGGCCGCACGCGCACTCGAGCACGCGCGCGCCGCTGGCAAGGATGTCCGTGAGCGCGCCGCAATCGGCCAGCATGGTCAGCACCTGCTTCGACCCCGGCGAGATGGACAGGCTCACGCCCGGGGCGATGGTCTTGCCGCGGAGCAGGGCCGCGACTTTGAGCATATCGAACAGGGACGAATTCGTGCACGAACCGATGCAGACCTGATCGACCTTTGTGCCCGTGAGCGTTTCGACCGGAACGACATTGTCCGGGCTGTGCGGGCAGGCGATCATGGGCTGCAGCGTGTTGAGGTCGATGTCAATGATGCGGTCATACCGGGCGTCCAGGTCGCTCGAGAGCGGGACAAAGTCGTCCTCGCGCCCCTCGGCGGCGAGGAAGGCGCGCGTCACGTCGTCCGACGGGAAGATGGACGTCGTCGCGCCGAGCTCGGTGCCCATGTTCGTGATCGTGGCGCGCTCGGGCACGGACAGTGCCGCGATGCCGGGGCCGCCCCACTCAATGATCGCGCCGACGCCGCCCTTGACCGACAGGATGCGCAGCAGCTCGAGGCTGATGTCCTTGGCCGTGACATAGGGCCGCAGCGTGCCGGTGAGGTTGACCTTGAACATCTTCGGCATGGTGATGTAATACGCGCCGCCGCCCATAGCGACCGCGACGTCCATGCCGCCGGCGCCGAAGGCCAGCATACCGATGCCGCCGCCGGTGGGCGTGTGGCTGTCGGAGCCGATGAGCGTCTTGCCCGGCTTGCCGAAGCGCTCGAGCTGCACCTGATGGCAGATGCCGTTGCCCGGGCGGGAGAACCAGACGCCGTGCTTTTTGGCCACGGTTTGCAGATAGCGGTGGTCGTCCGCGTTTTCAAAGCCGGACTGGAGCGTGTTGTGGTCGACATAGGCCACACTCAGCTCGGTCTTGACGCGCGGGATGCCCATCGTCTCAAACTCCAGATAGGCCATCGTGCCGGTGGCGTCCTGCGTGAGCGTCTGGTCAATGCGCAGGGCGATCTCGCTGCCGGGCGTCATGTCGCCGTGCAGCAGGTGTGCACGGATGATTTTTTGCGCAAGCGTTTCACCCATGGTGATTCATCCTTTCGATCATATTGTTCTTGGCGTGTTGTGTGTGTTCGGTCGTGAGCGCGGCGGCGCGGTCGGCGTCGCCGGCGGCAATGGCGTCGAAGATGGCGCGGTGCTCCCTGACGACCTGCGCCGTGCGCGAGGCATCGGCGATGGACGCCTTGCGGTAGCGGCGGGTCTTGCGGTGCAGCGGGATGAGCGTGTCGCTGATGACGGCGTGGCCGCTCATGTCGCAGATGACGTCGTGGAACTGATCGTCCATCTCGCGCAGGTGCTCAACATCGTGCTTCTCAAAGTAGAACTCCTGCAGGTCCATGATGTGCCGCAGGCGCGCGAGACCGTCGGGCGTGGCGTTTTTCGCCGCGTAGTAGGACGCGAGCCCCTCGATCTTGCAGCGGATGTCCATAATGTCCACCAGATCCTCGGCCGTGATGCCGAGCACGACGGAGCCCTTGCCGGTGTCGGCAATGAGGTGCTCCTGCTCGAGGCGGCGCAGCGCCTCGCGGATGGGCGTGCGGCTGACATTGAGCTGCTCGACGAGCCGCAGCTCCGTGAGCACCTCGCCGCGCGGGTACACACCCTGAATGATATCGGATTCCAGCCGCTCAAACACCTGATCGGCCAGCGTAACGGTACGGAAATCTTTCATGCTGCGCCTCCTGTCAGACCTGCGCGAAGCGGCCGGGGGCCAGCTCCGCGATCTTGGCGTTGAGTTCCTTGGCGGACAGGACGGTCTGACGGCCATCCTCGTATTCCGCGTCCACCCAGCCCTTGAGCGCAAGCACGAGCGGGTCGTGCTTGTCGATCTGCTTTTCACCGGTCAGGCGGTAGTTCTGGTTGATCCAGTAGGCGATGCCCGCGAGACCGGACGTCTTGGCGACCTGCACGGACGCCGGGCGGTTGAGCAGCTTCTCGGTGTCGAAGATCGTGTAGATCTCGGCGTCCTTGAGCAGGCCATCGGCGTGGATGCCGGCGCGCGTGACGTTGAAGTCGCGCCCGACGAACGGCGTCATCGGCGGGATGTCGTAGCCGAGCTCGTGCTGGAAATAGTCCGCGATCTCGGTGATGACGGTCGGGTCCATGCCGTCGAGCGAGCCGCGCAGCGACGCGTACTCGAACACCATCGCCTCGAGCGGGATGTTGCCCGTGCGCTCACCGATGCCCAGCAGCGAGCAGTTGACCGCGCACGCGCCGTAGAGCCACGCGGTCGAAGCGTTGACGACCGCCTTGTAAAAGTCGTTGTGCCCGTGCCACTCGAGACACTCGCTCGGCACATCGGAGTACTGCTGCAGGCCGTAAATGATGCCGGCCACGCTGCGCGGCAGCGCCGCCTCCGTGTAGGGGATGCCGTAGCCCATGGTGTCGCACGCGCGGATCTTGACCGGAATGCCCGCCTGGCGCGAGAGCTTTTGCAGCTCGTTGACAAACGGCACCACAAAGCCGTAAAAATCGGCGCGCGTGATGTCCTCAAGGTGGCAGCGCGGGATGACGCCGGCCTCAAACGCGTCGGCCACGGTGGCAAGGTAATAGTCCATGGCCTGCTGGCGCGTCATTTTCATTTTCTTAAAGATGTGGTAGTCACTGCAGCTGACGAGGATGCCCGTCTCGCGGATGCCGAGGTCGCGCACGAGGCGAAAGTCCTCCTTCGTGGCGCGGATCCACGTCGTGATCTCCGGGAACTTCAGCCCCAGCTCCATGCACTTTTCGAGCGCCTCGCGATCCTTCTTGCTGTAGATGAAAAACTCCGTCTGCCGGATGATGCCGTACGGCCCGCCGAGCCGGGAGAGGTACTTATAAATGTTCACGATCTGATCGACCGTGTACGGCTCCACGGACTGCTGCCCGTCGCGCAGGGATGTGTCCGTGATCCAGATCTCCTCAGGCATATTCATCGGCACGCGCCGGTGGTTGAACGGCACCTTCGGCACCGTGCCCTGCGTGTAAATGTCGCGCTGGAGGTTCGGCTCCGCCACGTCCTGGAGCGAATATTTATACGCATTCTGCTCGAGCAGATTCGTCTTTCCGGATATTTCAAGCATGGCAGTGGGACTCCTTTCCGTTTGCTTTGTATTATTGTATACAATTATACACACATCTGTGTCCTTGTCAACGCACAAATGTTCACAATTTTCCGCTTGCTTTCCGGGCGGAAGCTGGTATAATACAAAATCGTTCAAAATTGAACTATTTTTCAGGAGGTGACCGCCGTGCTCACCGCATCGCAGGTCTATACCTACACGCGCCGCATTCTCGACGCTTACACCGCCGTCATGCAGCCGCTGAGCGCGGAGCTGGACATGGCGCAAAATGCCGTGGACATTCTGCTCTTTCTGGCCAACAATCCGGGGCTGGACACCGCGCGCGACATCTGCACCTACCGCCGGCTCAAGCCGAGCATCGTGTCGTTTCACGTGGACAATCTCGTGCGTGAGGGCTACCTACTGCGCACGCGCGACCCCGGCGACCGGCGCCGCTGCCGGCTCGTGTGCACGGACAAGGCGGCGCCGGTCATCGCGCGCGGCCAGGCGCTGCAGGAACAATTTATCGCGCAGATGTCCGCGGGCCTTGCGCCCGACGCGCTCGAAACGTTCCAGCACTGTCTGACGGCGTTCGCGGAAAACATCGACCGGATCACACACGGGGAGGCAAACTGAATGCAGCAGGACAAAACATTTCTCGGCACGGAGCCCATCGGCCAGCTTCTGCGCCGGCTCGCGATCCCGACGGTGATCGCGCAGCTCGTGAATATGCTCTACAACATCGTCGACCGCATCTACATCGGCCACATCCCCGAGGTCGGCAGCGCCGCGCTGACGGGTGTGGGCGTGTGCCTGCCGATCATCCTGATCGTGTCGGCCTTCGCGTGCTTCACGGCCTCGGGCGGCGCGCCGCGCGCGTCGATCTTCATGGGGCGCGACGATATGGACAGCGCCGAAAAGACGCTCGGCGGCTGCTTTACGCTGCAGATCGGCATCTCCATCGTGCTCACGGCGGTGCTGCTGGTCTGGGGGCGCGACGCGCTGCTGGCCTTCGGCGCGAGCGAGAACACCATCGGCTACGCCGCCGACTATCTGCATATTTATGCGTTCGGCACCCTCTTCGTGGAGCTCACGCTGGGCATGAACGCCTTCATCACGGCGCAGGGCTTTGCCAAGGTGGGTATGTACACGGTGCTCTTCGGCGCGGCGGCGAACATCGTCCTCGACCCGATCTTTATCTTTGCGCTGGGCATGGGCGTGCGCGGCGCGGCGCTCGCGACCGTGCTCTCCCAGGCGCTCTCGTGCGCGTGGGTGCTGGCGTTTCTGTGCGGGAAAAAAGCCTTTTTGCGTCTGCGGCGTGAAAACCTCTTCGTCTCGCCGAAGCTGATCCTGCCGTGCGTGGCGCTCGGGCTCGCGACGTTCACGATGCAGGCAAGCGAGAGCGTCATCTCCGTGTGCTTCAACGCCTCCCTGCTCCAATACGGCGGCGACACCGCCGTCGGCGCCATGACGATCCTCACGAGCGTCATGCAGTTTGCCATGCTGCCGCTGCAGGGCATCGGTCAGGGCGCGCAGCCGATCACGAGCTACAATTTCGGCGCGAAGAACACGTCTCGCGTGCGGGAAACGTTCCGTCTGCTGCTGAAGGTGTGCCTGATCTACTCCGTCTCGCTCTGGCTGCTCATCGAGCTCTTCCCCGGTCTGTTTGCGCGCATCTTCACGCCGGACGCGGCGCTCATCGCCTTCACGACGCGCGTGCTGCGCATCTACTGCGTGGGGCTGTTCCTGTTTGGCATCCAGATCGCCTGCCAGATGACGTTTGTGTCCATCGGCAGCGCGGGGTGCTCGATCATCGTGGCCGTGCTGCGCAAATTCGTGCTGCTCCTGCCGCTGATCTATCTGCTGCCGGCGCTGCTGCCCGACCAGACGACCGCCGTGTATCTGGCCGAGCCGGTCGCGGACGTCATCGCCGTCACGTGCACGGCCATCCTGTTTTCCGTGCAGTTTCGCAAGGCGCTGCACAAGCTGGAGGCAAACGGCTGACGTTCCTTCGCCTTGCGGCGATATGGTGCGCACCCCCTCAAGCCTTCTCCTTGAGGAGAAGGTGCCGGGCTCCGCGAGGCGGATGCGGTGGAAAGGTCACGATTTCCACCGGCGGCCCCGGCGGTGTGGTGCACATCCGGCGAGCACCTCATCCGTCGCGGCGCACCGGATTATTCAAAAAATCGAAACATCCTTATCAAAAACGCGAAACCATCCCGGCGTTGACAACCGCCGCACCGGCGCGTAGAATGACAGCCACATCCATGCGAAAGGAGCTGCAAGCCATGCGCAACCCGTTTTTCAACCGCAAAAACAACGCTGCCGCGACCACGTGCGCGGCCGGCTTCGCACGCTCTGACGCGAATACCAACAGCACCCTTCTGCTTACCATCGACACTGTGCTTGCAGTGTCGATTTTTGCTATACTCGGCATTCTGGGCATTACGCCGCCAACGGAACGAGCCAAACCGGTATTCGCGGGATAACACACGACTTGGTATACCAAGAGTCGGCCCCGACCGTTTTGGTCGGGGCCGATTTTTTTGTATAGAAAACGAAAATGGACGGAAAGGAAACCTGTCATGGAAAAGAAAAAAGTTGGATTCGCCAGCGGTATCGGCTTCATCCTCGCCGCCGCCGGCAGCGCCGTGGGCCTCGGCAACCTCTGGGGCTTCCCGTACAAGACGTCGCAAAACGGCGGCGCGGCCTTCGTGCTCATCTACATCGCGTGCGTGCTGCTCATCGGCTTTGTGACGATGCTCAGCGAGATCTATCTCGGCCGCCGCGCGCAGGCAAACCCCATGACCGCCTACAAGATGGTCAGCAAGAACCTCGGCTGGTGCGGGCTCGTGGCGATCATGATCCCCGCGTTCATCATCTGCTACTACTCCGTGCTCGGCGGCTGGACGACGAAGTACGCGCTCAACTCCTTCAGCGGCAACGCGGGCATCGTCGGCACATTCTCCGTCAACACCGGTGAGGTCATCCTCTACACCGCCATCTTCCTCGTGCTGAGCGTGACGATCATCATGGGCGGCGTCAAGGACGGCATCGAGAAAGCCTCCAAGGTGCTCATGCCGGTGCTGTTTTTGATCCTCGTCGCCATCGCGATCTACGCCCTGACACTCGGCAGCGGCGTGAGCGAGGGCCTGAAGTTCTACCTCAAGCCCGATTTCTCCGGCATCACGTTCAAGTCCGTGCTCGTGGCCATGGGCCAGGCGTTTTACTCCCTGTCGCTCGGCATGGGCATCATGATCACCTACGGTTCCTACACCGGCAAGGAAGTCAATCTCGTGCGCTCCACCGCCATGATCTGCGTGTTCGATACGCTCGTGGCGCTCATCGCGGGCCTGGCCATCTTCCCGTCCGTCGCGCACTTTGACCCCTCCCTGCTTGGCAGCAGCAAGGGCGTCGCGCTCATGTTCATCATCCTGCCGCAGGTGTTCGAGTCCATGGGCGGCGTGGGTCAGGTCGTGTCGTTCGCGTTTTTCGTCATGGTCGATATCGCGGCCATCACGTCCGTCGTGTCTCTGATCGAGGTCGTGACGCAGTTTGTCATCCAGAAGTTCCACGCCCACCGCAAGCGGGCGGCGCTCATCGTCGCGTGCGTGTGCTTCGCCGTGTCGATCCCGATCGGCATCTCGCTCGGCCACGTCGCCATCCTCGAGGAGTCCAGCCCCGCGCTGTTCGGCCTCGACTGGCTGACGTTCTTTGACGAGGTGACCAACACCGTGCTCATGCCTGTGTGCGCGCTGTTCTCCTGCATCGTCGTCGGCTGGTTCATCACGCCCAAGCGCGCCGTGGCCGAGATCGAGGAAGGCGGCACGCCCATGGCCGGCTGGCTGAAGAAGGTCTATGCCGTCATGATCCGCTTCGTGACGCCGGCGCTCATCCTCATCGTCGAGATCGGCGGCCTGCAGAGCGAGATCGCGGCCGGCAACACCGCCGTCATCGTCTTTGCCTACGCGCTCGTGGCGCTGTGCGTGGTGGCATACTTCGCCTTCTTCCGCAACAGAGACACCGGCACGAACGCCGACGAGAAGCTCTCCGGCGACTACCCTGTGTAACATTGTCCACACACCGGTGCGGTTTTTTGACCGCACCGGTGTTTTTTACATATCAATCCCGTTAAAAATCGCGCAATTATAGTTGAAATGCCGGTAAAAAGCAGGTATAATAAAAATGTCAGTCGGTATGACAAGTATAGGAACAGGAGGCACGCCCATGTCGCTGCAGGAAGTGCGGGAACAAAATATTGCTCTCGTGACGCAGACGGCACTGGCGTGTTTTGTTGAAAACGGCATCGACAAGACGACCATCCGTGACATTGCGCACCGCGCGGGGCTGACCGAGCGCTCGGTCTACCGCTACTTTGCGACGAAGGACGAGCTCGTGGTCGCGGCGGCCTTTCTCTATTGGGACCGGGCCAAGGCGCAGGCGGCGCAGGCGCTCGCAGCGCAGCAGCGGGCCGGTATGACCGGCATCGAGGAGATCCGCGTGCTGCTGCGCAGCTACGCGGGGCTGATCTTCACCGACCCGGCCGGCATCCGCTTCTCGCTCGACGCGGAAGTCGCGCTGTGCAACGCAGGCAAACAGCACGCGGTCGTCAACCGCCCGCCGGAGCGCTACGAGGTCGCCCCCGGACCGATCGCCGCGGCCATCCGCCGCGGGCTCTCTGACGGGACGGTCGATCCCGATGCCGATGTGAAAACACTCTATTATAATACATACGATTCGATCCTCGGCGTCATCCAGCGGATGTCCATCGACGTGCCGAGCGTGCAAGAGCTTGACGGGCACGCGCGTATCGACGCGCTGTGCGAGCAGTTCACGCGCGCATTCGCAGCGCCGCCCAAGCAATAAGGGGACAGGGAACACCTTTTAAATACCACCCTACATTGAAGGAGGAAACGGCATGGCAAAAAGACCGAATATTCTCAAGCTGGCTACGAAGATCAGCCTTGAGAGCATGACGTACATGGGCATCACGTATGACGATCCCGAGTATAAGATCCTCGAGCCGATCATCGACGATGATATGTGTGCGATCATGATGCACGTGCGCCTGGAGACCAACCGCACGGTTGAGGAAGTGGCCAAGCGCGCAAAAAAGAGCGTAGAGTACACGCAGGAGCAGCTCGACAAGCTGTGCAAGACCGGTGCAGTCCGCTACCGCTATGTGGACGGCAAGCGCTGCTACTTCTACCCGATCTGGGTCCCGGGCATCATGGAGGGCATCCTTGCCAACCGTGAGCAGTGTGACAAATATCCCGTGCTCGGTGAGTCCTTTGAGGCGTACACCCGCCGCCGTCCGGAAATGCTCGCGCCGATGCTCGACTCCGGCAAGACCGGTATGTTCTTCATGCGCGTCATGCCCGTCATGAGCGCCATCGAGAACGACTCGCACGCTGCCTCCTACGACGAAGTGCGCACCCTCATTGAGAACGCGACCGCCATCAGCGTCGGCCCGTGCTCCTGCCGCCGTGCCCGCCGTCTCATGGGCGAGGGCTGCGGCCACCTCGAAGAGGATATGTGCATGTACCTCAACGACAACGCTCTCTGCTTCTCCGAGCAGGGGTATCACCGCCTCGTGAGCAAGGAAGAGGCGTATGAGATCCTCCAGCGCGCCGAGGACAACGGTCTCGTGCACGAGATCAACCAGACCCCCGGCTTCGAGGACACGAACGCCATCTGCAACTGCTGCGGCTGCTCGTGCTTCGCGCTGCGCATCGCGGAGCTGTTCCGCACGCCGCGCGCCATCCGCTCGAACTACATCGCCCGCGTGGACAAGGAAAAGTGCGTCGCCTGCGGTCAGTGCGTTGAAAACTGCCAGACCAACGCGCTCAAGCTCGGCCAGAAGCGCTGCGCGACCGATCCGCACATCTCCGACACCTACGACACCGACGCCAGCGTGCCGTTCCACCGCTCGAGCTACAACCCCGAGTACCGCACGAACCGCTCCGACGTCATGCCCAGCGGCACCGCCCCCTGCAAGGCCGAGTGCCCGGCGCATATCCCGGTTCAGGGCTACATCAAGCTCGCGTCCCTCGGCCGCTACACCGAGGCGCTGGAGCTCATCAAGAAAGAAAACCCGTTCCCGGCCGTCTGCGGCCGCATCTGCAACAAGCGTTGTGAGGACGCCTGCACCCGCGGCAGCATCGACGATCCGATCGCCATCGACGACATCAAGAAGTTCATCGCCGAGAAGGATCTCGAGGCCAGCACCCGCTTCGTGCCGAAGATGCTCAACCAGATCGGCCGTCCGTACCCGGAGAAGATCGCCGTCATCGGCGCCGGCCCTGCCGGTATGAGCTGCGCGTACTACCTCGCCGTCAAGGGCTACCCCGTGACCGTGTTCGAGAAAGAGTCCGTGCCCGGCGGTATGCTCACGCTCGGCATCCCGAGCTTCCGCCTCGAGAAGGACGTTGTCAACGCGGAGATCGACGTGCTCAAGGAGCTCGGCGTGGAGTTCCGCTTCGGCGTTGAGGTCGGCAAGAACATGACGCTCGACGCGCTGCGCGCGGACGGCTACAAGGCGATCTACCTCGCCGTCGGCGCCTCCAAGGGCACGCCGGCCGGCTGCCCGGGCGACGATCTGAAGGGTGTGTTCACCGGTGTTGAGTTCCTGCGCGCCGTGAACCTCGGCAAGCGCCCGACCATCGGCAAGCAGGTCGCCGTCATCGGCGGCGGCAATGTCGCCATCGACGTCGCGCGCGCCGCCGTGCGCCGCGGTGCGGACGTGACGCTGCTCTACCGCCGCAGCCGTGAAGAGATGCCCGCAGCGGACGAAGAAGTCGCCGAGGCCGAGGCCGAGGGCGTCAAGTTCCGCTTCCTGAGCGCCCCGGTCGAGATCCTGGGCGAAGAGGGCAAGGCCACGGGCATCCGTGTCGAGACCATGACCCTCGGCGAGCCCGACGAGAAGGGCCGCCGCAAGCCCGTCGGCACGGG
>DBFWVW010000048.1:0-29083 GCA_048217285.1 Oscillospiraceae bacterium | reverse complement strand
GATAAAGCTGGCTGAGGCACGTGGCCATTTTGCCGCTGCCGGGGCCGGGCGCGGTCACGACGATGAGGCTGCGTGTTGTCTCAATGTAGTCGTTGCGGCCGAAGCCGTCGTCGCTGACGATGCGCGCGACGTCGGACGGATAGTCCGGGATGATGTAGTGCCGGTATACACGGATGCCGAGTGCCTCGAGCCGGCGCTGGAACTTTTCCGCTGCCGGCTGGCCGCGATGGTGTGTAATGACGACGCTGCCGACGTACAGCCCGCAGCCCTGAAACGCATCAATCAGGCGCAGGGTGTCGTCGTCGTAGGTGATGCCGAGATCGCCGCGGCGCTTGCTGCGCTCGATGTCATCGGCCGAGATGGCGATGATGATCTCCGCGTCGTCCTTCATTTCCATGAGCATACGTACCTTGCTGTCGGGGGCGAAGCCCGGCAGCACGCGCGACGCGTGGTAGTCGTCAAAGAGTTTTCCGCCAAACTCCAGATACAGCTTGCCGCCGAACTGGCCGATGCGTTCGCGGATCTTTTCCGACTGCATCCGGAGGTATTTGTCATTATCAAAGCCGATTGCCTGCATAGTGATCCTCTCTCCTCTGTTTCAAGCTATCAAACAAACACATATTCTACAGCATTCGACGTCCTGCGGCAATGGGAAATTGCCCGATTCGGTAAAAATTTATCGGCGTGCGGATTCACTCTTTTTTTATTCATAAATGTATGGTATAATTCTAAATTACACTGGACAAGGAGTGTCAACAAATGGGTTTTCTCAAAAAAATATTTGGTTCTCACAGCGACCATGAGCTCAAGCGGCTCTATCCGATCGCCGATAAAATCGAGGCGATGTCGGACGAGTACGCCGCACTCACGGACGAGCAGCTGCGCGCCAAGACCGACGAGTTCAAGCAGCGCTACGCCGACGGCGAGTCGCTCGACGACCTGCTGCCGGAGGCGTTCGCCACGGCGCGCGAGGCCTCATGGCGTGTGCTGGGCATGAAGCCGTTTCGCGTGCAGCTCATCGGCGGCATCGTGCTGCATCAGGGCCGCATCGCCGAAATGAAGACCGGCGAAGGCAAGACCCTCGTCGCCGTCCTGCCGGCGTATCTGAATGCGCTCACCGGTGAGGGCGTGCACATCGTCACCGTCAACGATTACCTCGCCCGCCGCGACAGTGAGTGGATGGGCAAGGTCTACCGTTTTCTCGGCCTGAGCGTCGGCCTGATCGTGCACGACATGACGAGCGCCGAGCGCCAGCAGGCCTACGCGGCCGACATCACCTACGGCACGAACAACGAGATGGGCTTTGACTACCTGCGCGACAACATGGCCATCTACAAGTCCCAGATGGTGCAGCGCGGCCACGCGTTCGCCATCGTCGACGAGGTGGACTCCATCCTCATCGATGAGGCGCGCACCCCGCTCATCATCTCCGGTCAGGGCGACGAGAGCACCGACCTTTACCGTCAGGCGGAGGACTTTGCTGCCCGCCTGACGTGCAAGTCCTACGCTTCCATCGACGATAAGGAAGAGGAGGATGAGGACCTCGACGCGGATTACGTTGTCGACGAAAAGGCCCGCACCGCGACGCTCACCGCCCGCGGAATCGCCAAGGCCGAGACGGCTTTCGGTCTGGAAAACCTCGCGGACATCGAAAACGCCACGCTCGTGCACCACATCGATCAGGCCATCCGCGCGCACGGCATCATGAAGCGCGACATTGACTACGTCGTCAAAGACGGCGAGGTCATCATCGTCGACGAGTTCACCGGCCGCCTCATGCTCGGCCGCCGCTACAGCGACGGTCTGCACCAGGCCATCGAGGCCAAGGAGCACGTGCGCGTGCAGAGCGAGAACAAGACCCTCGCGACCATCACGTTCCAGAACTACTTCCGTCTCTACGGCAAGCTCTCCGGCATGACCGGCACGGCCATGACCGAGGAAGAGGAGTTCGCGGCCATCTATAATCTCGACATCATCGAGATCCCGACGAACAAGCCCGTCATCCGCATCGACAACCCCGACGTTGTGTATAAAAACGAGGCCGGTAAGCTGCGCGCCATCATCGAGCAGATCCGTGTCTGCCACGAGAAGGGGCAGCCGGTGCTCGTCGGCACGGTGTCGATCGAAAAGAGCGAGCAGCTGTCCAAGCTCCTGCGCAAGGCGGGCATCCCGCACAACGTCCTCAACGCCAAGCACCACGAAAAGGAGGCGGAGATCGTCGCACAGGCCGGTAAGTTCGGCGCTGTCACGATCGCGACGAACATGGCCGGCCGCGGCACGGACATCATGCTCGGCGGCAATGCGGAGTATCTGGCCAAGGCGGACCTGCGCAAGGCCGGCTACACGGAGGAGGTCATTGCCGAGGCTACCGGCTATGCCGAGACCGAGGACGAGGAGATCCTCAAGGCTCGTACCCTGTTTGCCGAGCGCATGGCCGAGCACAAAAAGAGCATCGACGAGGAAGCGGACCGCGTGCGCGCGGCCGGCGGCCTGTATATCATCGGCACCGAGCGGCACGAATCCCGCCGCATCGACAACCAGCTGCGTGGCCGTTCCGGCCGTCAGGGCGACCCCGGCGAGAGCCGCTTTTACATCGCGCTCACGGACGATGTCATGCGTCTGTTCGGCTCCGAGCGTATGCAGAGCATAATGGAGACGCTGCGCGTCGACGAGGACACGCCGCTCGACCACAAGATGCTCTCGAACGCCATCGAGCAGGCCCAGCGCACGGTCGAGAGCCGCAACTTCCAAGCCCGTAAGAACGTGCTTGAATACGACGATGTCATGAACGTGCAGCGCAACGTCATCTATGAAGAGCGCCGCAAGGTGCTCGACGGCGAGGACCTCCAGGAGCACGTCCAGCATATGATCCGCACCGTCATCACCGGCGACGTTGCCGCCGGTATGGCCGAGCATCACCCCGAAAACGACAAGGATCTGCACGAGATCCTCTCGCCGCTGGAAAAGCTCTTCCCGTGCGACCTGAGCTATACGCCCGAAGAGCTGCACAAGCTCACGCCCGACGCGCTTTCGGATGCGGTCTATGACTGCGCCATGAAAGCCTATGCCGCGCGCGAGGAAGCCTTCGGCCTGCAGCCGGACGGCACGCCGCTCATGCGCGAGCTCGAGCGCGTGGTCATGCTGCGCGTGGTCGACGAATACTGGATGGATCACCTCGAGGCCATGGACGACCTGCGTCAGGGCATTGGCCTGCGTGCCTACGGCAATGTCAAGCCGGTCGATGAATACAAGCGCGCCGGCTTTGACATGTTCGACGAGATGGTCAACGGCATCCAGAGCGAAACGGTGCGCCGCCTGTTCACGGTGCGCGTGCGCCGCGAGCAGAAGCTCGAGCGCAAGACCGTCGCCCGCGGCGCTGCGACGAACGCCGGCGGGGACGACAGCGAGAAGAAGCGCCCCGTCCGCCGCGTCAAGAAGCCCGGCCGCAACGATCCGTGCCCGTGCGGCAAGCTGCGCCCGAACGGCCTGCCCATGAAGTATAAGGACTGCTGCGGTAAGAATGCATAACGAAGTCTCTTTTCCGCTGCACGCTGCGCGCGGCGCAGCGTACCTGACCGCGCCGAACATCGCGGCGCGCCACGCCTTTTCCACCCGCCTCGGCGGCGTGAGCACCGGCGTGCTCGAGAGCCTGAATCTCAGCGTCCGCCGCGGCGACACGCCGGAAAACGTGCGTGAAAACTGGCGGCGCCTCGGCGCGGCCGCCGGGCTGGATCTGACACGCGCGGTGTATGCGCAGCAGGTCCACAGCGCGGAGGTGCGCATCGCGCACGCGGCCGACGCGCAGCCGCCGGAGCTGGAACCCCGCTTTACCTGCGACGGCTTTGTCACGAACGAACCGGGCGTCCCGCTCGCGGTCTTTATGGCCGACTGCCTGCCCGCGCTGCTGCACGACCCCGCTGCCGGGGTCATCGGCGCGGTGCACTGCGGCTGGCGCGGCTCGGTGGCCGATATTCTCGGCGCCGCCGTCGCGCAGATGTGCGCCCTCGGTGCGCACCCGGCGGACATCCGCGCCGCCATCGGCCCCGGCATCGGCGCGTGCTGCTTCGAGGTCGGGCCCGAGGTCGTGGCCGCGGCCGATGCGCTGCTGCGCGAGCCACTCGGCGCGCTCGTGCGCCCACGCGCGGACGGCAAGGCCCTGCTCGATCTCAAGGGCGTCAACGCCCGGCGGCTGGAGCAGCTCGGCGTCCCGGCGGGACAGATCGCCGTGTCGGACGCCTGCACTATGTGCCGGCCGGACGTGTTCTGGTCGCACCGCGTGACCAATGGGCAGCGCGGCGTGCAGGCCGCCGTCATCACCCTGTGACCCAAGGGGGGCAGACCATGAAACATTTGCACCTGACCCGCGTGCTCGCGTTCGCGCTTGCGCTCGTGCTGCTGCTCGGCTGTACGGCCTGCGGCAAAAAGACCGCGGACGACACCGGTGACACCGTCGGCCAGAAGGACACGCAGACCGCCGTCGAGCTCGACGGCAAGTTCACGCTCAACTACAGCGCGTCCGCAGGCATGAACCCCTATCAGACGCAAAATTCCGATAACCTCGCCGTCTGTGGCCTCGTGTATGAGACGCTTACAGAACTCAACGATGCCTTCGAGGCCGAACCCGGCCTGTTCACGGAGTGGAGCAGTGACGACGGAGAGACCTGGACGTTTACCGTCAATACCGACCGCACCTTCCACGACGGGCACACGCTCAGCGCGCAGGACGCGGCCTATTCCATTCGGACCGCCATGGCCTCGAGCCTGTATTCCAGGCGCCTGAGCGCCGTCAAGGACGTCACGGATAACGAGGACGGCACCGTCACCGTCACGCTCGCGCGCGCGAACACGCAGTTTCCCGCGCTGCTGAACATCCCGGTCATCGAAAATAACGCGGCCGACAGTACCTATCCCAGCGGTACGGGGCTGTATCAGCTCGCGTCCGATCATCAGAGCCTCACGGTCTATTCCGGCCACCCGGATGCGGACAAGGCCCCGGCTGATACGATTTATCTCATGGAGTGCAAGTCGGTCGAGGAGATCGTCTCCGCATTTGATAACGGCCAGCTTGACCTTGCGCTCAGCGATCCCAGCTCCGGCACGGACCTGAGCTTTTCGAGCCAGAGCGATCAGCGCCAGTATGCCACGACGAACCTGCAGTATATTGGCTTCAATACCAACAGCAGCTTTTTCATGACGGCCCGCTACCGCCAGCCGTTCAATTACGTCATCGACCGCACGTTTGCCGTCGCGCTGCTGCACGACTGTGCCGTTGCCACCGCGCTGCCCGTCCACCCGGCGAGCACGCTCTATGACAACACGCTCAACGAGTCGCTGGCCTACGACCTCGATAAGGCGAAGAAGATGTTCGACGATCTCAAGATCGTCGATTACGACGGCGATGGCGAGCGCGAGTATCTGCCCGATGGGCAGTCCCCGCTCGACATCAGCCTCTCGCTCATCGTCTATGCCGACAGCACGGTCAAGGTCAGCATGGCCAACAAGATCGCGGCCGATCTCACGAGCATCGGTATCCCCGTGAAGGTGCGCGAGCTCAGCTGGGACAATTATCAGGACGCGCTCCGTGGAGGCAAGTATGATATGTATTACGGCGAGGTTGCCCTCCCGGCGGACTTCGATCTCTCAGCGCTGCTCAAGGCCGGCGGATCGCTCAATTACGGCGGCATCACGACCGGCACATACGCCAATGTGATCAACGCCTATCTCGCTGCCTCGGACGCGGATCGCGCCGCGGCCTGCCGCACCATGCTCCAGACCGTTTCGGACACCGCGCCCATCGTGCCCGTCTGCTTTGAAAAGCACTGCCTGTATGTGCACCGCGGCGCCGTCGGCGGCTTTGCTCCGACGAAGTACCACATTTTCCGCAACATCACGGATTGGAAGATCAATAACGCATGAAACACGAGTGGATCGCGCGCGCCAAGCGCTTTGCCACCTATGCGCTCGTCGGCTGCTTCGACACGGGCATGGACTGGGTGGCGTTCACAACTGCACATGAGCTGCTGCACTTCACACCCGTGATCTGCCAGGCGATCGGCTACATCGTCGGCACGGTCTGCAGCTATTTTCTCAACGGCCGCATCACCTTCTGCGACGGGCACGGCGCCCGCTGGCGGCAATGCCTGCGCTTTGTGGTGTGGAACGTGGTGTCCCTCGGCGTGAGCGAGGTGATGATCGGCCTGCTGACGCATTTCGGCCTCAACCCGTATATTGCCAAGGTCGGTGTCACGCTCGAGGTCGCACTGTTCAATTACTTCGGTTATAAGTATATTGTGTTCGCAGTTCCCAAACAAACGGAAGGAGAGCAGGATCATGACAGATCGTCAACTGATTAATCTGGCCGAGCAGGCCTCTCACAATGCCTACGTGCCGTATTCTCATTTCGCCGTCGGCGCCGCGCTCGAGTGCCGCGACGGCACGATCTTTACCGGCTGCAACGTCGAAAATGCTGCCCTCGGCAGCACCATCTGCGCCGAGCGCACAGCTGCCTGCAAGGCCGTCAGCGAGGGCCACCGTGACTTTGTGCGCATCGCCGTCTACGGCGACGGTGAGCACTACTGCTACCCCTGCGGTGCGTGTCGGCAGTTTCTGGCGGAGTTTGCGCCCGATGTGGAGGTCCTGTCCGCCATGGGCGGAGGCCGCTATGTCAGCAACCGCCTGAGCGAGCTCATGCCTTATACCTTTAATTATTAAGGTATCCGCCATGGAACTGGAACAACTGCGCATCTTCTGTACGGTCGCCGCCTGCCGCAGCTTTACCCGCGCGGCAAAGCAGCTTTTTGTCAGCCATTCGACGACCAGCCGCGCCGTGTCCGCCCTCGAGCGGGAGCTCGGCGTGCCGCTGCTCGCGCGCGACCGGCACACCGTCGCGCTCACGCCCGCCGGACAGACGCTCTTGACCGGGGCGGAGGACTTGCTCCGTCAGGCCGACGCCCTCGCGGCCGCCGTGCATGACGCGGCGGAGACGCCTTCGGAACCGGCCGATTTGCTGGAACTGTAATTTTGGCGGACTGCACAAACTTTTTTGCAAAATTTCTACGTTTGAGCGAAAAACCCTCTTGACATTCAGGAGGGTTTTTGTTATTCTTATGAAGCGCCTGTGCGGAAACAGGTGCATTCTGCGATGAAGCGGGAGATTGCGGAGCCTATCTCCGGTAACTTCCGTGGAGTATGTCCGCTGCCGGGCCTTTGCACGGCAGACAATCGGGCGGTTGAGTCAGCCAGCACTTGCGTATATCACCTGCGCGGCTGCATACCGGCGAGAGCCGGTTTGTTTTTCGGGCAGGGTTTGATACGCACGGAACGGTGTATGGCGAGCTCATCCGTGCGAACCAGACGGAGCCAATGCCGCCAAAAAAATTCGTAACGGAGGAAACAACATGGCAACCACGAGCAACAAGAAAATGATCCGCATCCGCCTCAAGGCCTACGATCACCAGCTGATCGACAAGGCGGCGGAGAAGATCGTCGAAACCGCAAAGCGTACCGACGCGAAGGTCTCCGGCCCCATTCCGCTGCCGACGAAGACCGAGATCGTCACCATCCTGCGCGCTGTTCATAAGTATAAGGACAGCCGCGAGCAGTTTGAGCGCCGCACCCACAAGCGTCTGATCGACATCATGAACCCGACCCAGAAGACGGTCGAGGCTCTGATGAATCTGGAGCTGCCTGCCGGTGTCGAGATCGACATCAAGCTGTAAGCACACCCCGTTAACCCTGCGCGCGAGCGCATATTTACAAACCCGAAGTCCGCAGCTTGCGTGTGCGGACGGGTCAAGTCAGCAGCCTCTGGCCATGAGCTAAGCGAGCTGACCAATAACCTGAAGGAGGAACATGTATGAAAACAGCCATCATCGGTAAAAAGGTCGGCATGACGCAGATCTTCGATGAAGCAGGCAAGGTCGTCCCCGTCACCGTGATCGAGGCAGGCCCCTGCACGGTCACCGGCAAGATGACCAAGGAAAAGGAAGGCTATGAAGCCGTCCAGCTCGGCTACGAAGACGTCGCCGAGAAGAAGCTGACCAAGCCCGAGAAGGGCCACCTGGACAAGGCGGGCGTCGGCTACAAGAAGCATCTCAAAGAGTTCCGTCTCGAGGACTGCACCTCTGTCAATGTGGGCGATGTCATCAAGGCCGACACCTTCAAGGAAGGCGACAAGGTCGACATCACCGGCATCAGCAAGGGCCACGGTTACGCCGGTGTCATCAAGCGCTTCGGCCAGGGCCGTACCCCGACCACCCACGGCGGCGGCCCTGTGCACCGTCACGCCGGCTCCATGGGCTCGAGCACTGATCCTTCCCGTATCTTCCCGGGCAAGAAGCAGGCCGGCCACATGGGCGTGGATCAGGTCACCGTTCAGAACCTCGACGTGGTCAAGGTCGATCCCGAGCTCAACATGATCGTTGTGCGCGGCGCGATCCCCGGCCCGAAGGGCGGCATTGTCTATATCAAGAGCACCGTCAAGAAAGCGGCCGTCAAGAAGGGCGACGCTGGCGTCAGCACCAACCCGCAGAAGGCCTCCGGTCGTAACCCGCAGAAGGCTTCTGCAAGAAAGTAAGGAAAGGAGAGAGCGAATATGCCTATTGCTAAGTTGTTTAATATGGCCGGCGATCAGGTCGGCGAAGTGGCGCTCTCCGAAGCCGTTTTCGGTGTTGAGCCCAATGAGTCCGTTCTGCACGATTCCGTGAAGAACCACCTGGCCAACTGCCGTCAGGGCACGCAGAGTGCGCTGACCAAGGGCGAGGTTTCCTACACCACCGCCAAGCCCTGGCGCCAGAAGGGCACCGGCCGCGCACGCGCCGGCTACAAGGGCAGCCCGGTGTGGACCCATGGCGGCGTCGCGTTCGCGCCGAAGCCGCGTGACTACAGCTACGCGCTCAACAAGAAGGTCAAGAGACTGGCCCTCAAGAGCGCGCTGAGCGCCAAGGCCGCTGCCGGCGAGATCCTCGTCGTCGACGGCATGGCTGTCGAAGAGATCAAGACCGCCCCTGTCAAGGCGTTCCTGACCAAGATCGGCGCCGACGGCAAGGCTCTGCTCGTGACCGAGCGGGTCGATGAGAAGCTCGTCAAGAGCTCCCGCAACATCCCCGGCGTGAGCAGCACCATCGCCACCATCCTCAGCCCCTATATGATCCTGACGCATCGCGTCCTGGTCATTGACAAGGCTGCGCTCCAGAAAATCGAGGAGGTGTACGCATAATGAGAACCGCTTACGATGTCATTATCCGTCCCATCATCACCGAGCAGTCCATGGAAGACCTCGACATCAAAAAGTACACGTTTGAAGTCGCCAAGGATGCCGGAAAGATCGAGATCAAAAAGGCCATCGAGGAGATCTTTGGCGTGAAGGTCATCAAGGTCACCACCGCGACGATCCATGCCAAGGAGAAGCACGTCGGCGCCAACCCCTCCGGCATGACCGCCACCCGCAAGAAGGCCGTTGTAAAACTGTCCGCTGATTCGAAGAACATCGAGATCTTCGAGGGCATGGTGTAAGGGAGGAATTGAACAATGTCGATTAAAACCTATAAACCCACCACGCCTTCCCGCAGACATATGTCCGTTTCCGGCTTTGACGGTGTCGATAAGCACGCCAAGCCGCAGAAGGAGCTCGTGGAGGTCCTCAAGAAGCACTCCGGCCGCAACAGCTATGGCCGCATCACCGTCCGCCATCAGGGCGGCGGCAACCGCAAAAAGTACCGCATCATCGACTTCAAGCGTGACAAGATGGACGTGCCCGCCACTGTCCTGCGCCTGGAGTACGATCCGAACCGCAGCGCCTATATCGCTCTGATCGAGTACACCGACGGCGAGCGCCGCTACATTCTGGCCCCTGTCGGCCTGAACGTGGGCGACACCGTTCTGTCCTCCGCCGCGGCGGATATCAAGCCGGGCAACGCCCTGCCGCTGGCCAACATCCCGGTCGGCACCGTGATCCACAACATCGAGCTCTATCCCGGCAAGGGTGCGCAGCTGGTCCGCTCCGCGGGCGTTGCCGCGCAGCTCATGGCAAAGGAAAACGGCATGGCTACCGTCCGTCTCCCCTCCGGCGAGTACCGCAAGGTCCGCCTCAACTGCATCGCCTGCATCGGCCAGGTCGGCAATGTTGACCATGCCAACATTGCCATCGGCAAGGCCGGCCGCAAACGCCACATGGGCATCCGCCCGACCGTCCGTGGTTCCGTCATGAACCCGTGCGATCACCCGCACGGCGGCGGCGAAGGCAAAGCGCCTGTCGGCCGTCCCGGCCCAGTCACCCCGTGGGGCAAGCCGGCGATGGGTTACAAGACCCGCAAGAAGAACGCGACCGACAAGTTCATTGTCAAGCGCCGCAACGCGAAGTAAGGAGGGAATAGGTAATGAGCAGAAGTGTTAAGAAAGGCCCGTTTGCCGCTC
Organism: Oscillospiraceae bacterium; assembly: GCA_048217285.1. Lineage (GTDB taxonomy): Bacteria > Bacillota > Clostridia > Oscillospirales > Oscillospiraceae > CAG-103. The sequence continues at coordinate 18,670 of DBFWVW010000048.1, read as the reverse complement.
CCGAGCTGCTGAAGCGGGTCGATGAAATGAACAAGGCCGGCGAGAAGAAGGTCATCAAGACCTGGAGCCGTTCCTCCACGATCTTCCCGTCCTTTGTCGGCCACACCATCGCTGTCCATGACGGCCGCCGTCACGTTCCGGTCTATGTGACCGAGGACATGGTCGGACATAAGCTGGGCGAGTTCGCGCCCACGCGTACGTTCCGCGGCCACGCCGGCAGCAAGACTGTTGGAAAGTAAGGGGGAGAGAACATGGAAGAACTGAAAACTGCACGTGCCCAGCTGGTGCACGCCCGTATCGCTCCCCGTAAGGTCCAGATCGTCTGCGACATGATCCGCGGCAAGGACACCAAGGTCGCCGAGGCTTATATGGCCAACACGCCGAAGGCCGGCTGCGAGCTCATGCTCAAGCTCCTCAAGAGCGCCTGCGCCAACGCGGAGAACAACTTCGAGATGGATCCGGATAACCTCTACGTTGCCGAGGCCTATGCCACGGCCGGCCCGATCCTCAAGCGCGGCCGCCCGAGAGCTCAGGGCCGTATGTACCGCATCAACAAGCGCACCAGCCACATCACGATCGTCGTGGCTGAGAAGGCATAAGGGAGGAGGCAGAAGATATGGGACAGAAAGTTAATCCGCACGGCATGCGTGTCGGCGTCATCAAAGATTGGGATTCCCGCTGGTATGCCCGTGACGAGAAGGTCGGCGACCTGATCGTTGAGGACTACAAGATTCGCGAGTACCTGAAGAAGACCCTGTATTCCGCAGGCATCCCGAACATCGAGATCGAGCGCGATAGCGCGAAGGTCCGCATCTATATCCACTGCTCTCGTCCGGGCGTTGTCATCGGCAAGGGCGGCGCGGAGATTGAGCGCATTCGCCTCTCCGTCGAGAAGATGATCGGCAAGCCGGTCGCTCTCTCCATTGTTGAGGTCCGCACGCCGGATACGAACGCTCAGCTCGTCGCTGAGAACATCGCCGCGCAGCTCGAGAAGCGCATTGGCTTCCGCCGCGCGATGAAAAATGCCATGGGCCGCGCCATGAGAATGGGCGCCCGCGGCATCAAGATCATGTGCTCCGGCCGTCTGGGCGGCGCCGAGATCGCACGCACTGAGTGCTACCACGAGGGCACCATTCCGCTGCAGACCATCCGCGCGGACATCGAGTACGGCTTCGCTGAGGCTGCCACGACCTACGGCCGTGTCGGCGTCAAGGTCTGGATCTACAAAGGCGAGATCCTTTCCCAGAGCCTGCGCACCACCCCGCGCACCATGGATCTGAACAAGCGCGACGACCGTCGCCGTGACCGCCGTGACGGCGATCGCAGAGGCCGCGGCGGCTACAACCGCGACCGTCGTGACGGCAATCGCCAGGGCGGCCGTCCGGGCTACCAGGGCGGCGGACGTCCACAGGGCGGCAACCGTCCGCAGGGCGGCTACAACCGCGGCCCGCGTCCGGCAGCTCCCGCTGCTCCGAAGGAAGGAGGCAACAACTAATGCTGATGCCGAAAAGAGTGAAGTACCGCAGAGTGCAGCGCGGTCGTATGACCGGCAAGGCCCTGCGCGGCAATAAGGTGACCTATGGCGAGTTCGGCCTGCAGGCGCAGGAGCCGGCCTGGATCACCTCCAACCAGATCGAGGCGGCCCGTGTCGCCATGACCCGCTACACCAAGCGTGGCGGTCAGGTCTGGATTAAGATCTTCCCCGACAAGCCGGTCACGCAGAAACCGGCCGAGACCCGCATGGGTTCCGGTAAAGGTTCTCCTGAGTACTGGGTCGCCGTTGTGAAGCCCGGCAGAGTTCTGTTTGAGATCGCTGGTGTGCCGGAAGAGGCTGCCCGTGAGGCGCTGCGTCTGGCCAGCCACAAGCTTCCCTGCAAGACGAAGATCGTCAAGAAGGAAGACACTGAGATTGGTGGTGAATAAGATGAAAGCTAGTGAAATTCGCTCCATGTCCGCCGCTGAGCTGGAAAGCAAGCTGGTCGAACTGAAGAAGGACCTGTTCATGCTCCGTATGCAGCACGCTACCAATCATCTTGACAACCCCGTTAAGATTTCTGCTGTGCGTCGCGACATTGCCCGAGTCAAAACCGTGCTCCGCGAAAAGCAGCTCGAGCAGTGAGGAGGTAAGTGAGAATGAACGAAATGAGAACGACTTCCCGCAAGACCCGCGTCGGCAAAGTGATGTCCGACAAGATGGACAAGACCGTCGTCGTCATCGTGGAAGACCACGTGGCGCACAAAGTCTATAAGAAGATCATCGGCGAGACCTACCGCCTGAAGGCACACGACGAGAACAACGAGTGCCACGCTGGCGATATCGTCCGCGTGATGGAGACCCGCCCCCTGTCCAAGGACAAGAGATGGCGCGTGGTCGAAATCGTTGAAAAGGCGAAGTAAGGAGGCAACAACATGATTCAGCAGGAAAGTTATCTGAAGGTTGCCGACAATACCGGCGCCAAGGAAATCAAGTGCATCCGCGTTCTCGGCGGATCCAAGCGTAAATATGCCAGCATCGGCGACGTGATCGTCGCTTCCGTGCGCAAGGCAGCCCCCGGCGGCTCCGTCAAGAAGGGCGACGTCGTCAAGGCTGTTGTTGTCCGCACCGCGAAGCCGGTCCGCCGCGCGGACGGCACCTATGTGCGTTTCGATGAGAACGCTGCCGTCCTGATCAACGGCGAGGATAAGAACCCCCGCGGCACCCGTATCTTTGGGCCCGTCGCCCGTGAGCTTCGCGACAGTGACTTCACGAAGATCCTGTCTCTGGCTCCCGAAGTTATTTGAGGAGGGCGCAGAACATGAACATCAAAAAAGACGATAAAGTCGTTGTCCTGTCCGGCAAGGATAAGGGCAAGGAAGGCAAAGTCCTGTCTGCTGACCCGAAGGGCGGCAAGCTCATCGTGGAGGGCGTGAACGTCGCCACGAAGCACCAGAAGCCGAAAAATCAGCAGGATCAGGGCGGCATCATCAAGACCGAAACCCCGATCTATGCCTGCAAGGTCATGGTCGTCTGCCCGAAGTGCGGCAAGCCGACCCGCATTGCGCACAAGATCACCGACGGCAAGAAAGTCCGCGTCTGCAAGAAGTGCGGCGCCGAACTGTAAAGGAGGGAGCAACGAACTATGGCAACGATGCCTTCTATGAAGAAGAAGTATGTGGAGGAAGTCGCTCCCGCTCTGATGACGAAGTTCCAGTACGAGAGCGTTATGCAGATCCCGAAGATCGAGAAGATCGTCGTCAGCGTCGGCTGCGGCGACTGCAAGGATAACGCCAAGGCGCTCGACGCCGTCATCAAGGACATCACCGCGATCACCGGCCAGAAGGCTGTCGCGACTGTCGCCAAGAAGAGCGTCGCGAACTTCAAGCTGCGTGAGGGTATGCACGTCGGCGTGAAGGTCACGCTGCGTCAGGACCGTATGTGGGAGTTCCTGGACCGCCTGTTCAACATCGCGCTGCCCCGTGTCCGCGACTTCCGCGGCATCTCGGCCGACGCGTTCGACGGCCGCGGCAACTACAGCCTCGGCCTCAAGGAGCAGATCATCTTCCCCGAGATCGAGTACGATAAGATTGAGAAGCTCCGCGGCATGAACATCGCCATCATCACCACCGCCAAGACCGACGAGGAAGCGCGCGAGCTGCTCAAGCTCATGGGCGCCCCGTTCGTCACCAAAGCATAAGGGAGGAGCGACACAATGGCTAAGAAATCTATGATCCTCAAGCAGCAGGCGCCTGCGAAGTACTCCACCCGCCAGTATAATCGCTGCAAGATCTGCGGCCGTCCCCACGCTTACCTGCGCAACTACGGCATCTGCCGTATCTGCTTCCGTGAGCTGGCGTATAAGGGCCAGATCCCCGGCGTCCGCAAGGCCAGCTGGTAACATTCTGTCGCTTGGCATCGTGAGCTGTGCTTTCTGTATACCAGATACAGCTGCGCACAGCGCCCTTTGCCAATCAACAAAATTCTGCCGCCTGACATCGGCTATCTGCCGATTTGCTGAACACTCCGTTCAGCCCCAACTTCCGTAAGTTCGCCCCGCACGGCCGCAGCTGGATCTGCGGCTGTCGGTGCGCAACTGAAATACGGTGCCGGTCCTTATGATCTGAGTTCCGGTGCCGCGCCCCGCCCATGTTTGTGCGTTTAACCCGGCGTTCAGGCATGGTTCCCGCTTTTGTGCCGCCCGGCACCGCGGCCGTGCCGCCGCCTCCGGCGGCGACATGAAAATGGACCGCGCGTCGCGAAAGCAAGCTTTTGCCCCTTCGCAGAAAGGGCAGGGATGGCGAAAGGCCGCAGAGAATCAAGCATTCATGCGGAACCTCGCCGCCCAAACCGTATCATCGGTAACTTCTAACTAAGGAGGAAACACAAATGCAGATCACCGATCCCATCGCCGATATGCTGACCCGCATCCGCAACGCTGGCAGCGCTCGGCACGAAACCGTGGACATCCCGAATTCCAAGATGAAGAAGGCCATCGCCGAAATTCTTCTCGAGGAAGGCTATATCAAGAGCTTCCAGCTCATTGATGACGGCACCCAGGGTATCATCCGCGTCACCCTGAAGTATCTCCCCGGCAAAGAAAAGGCCATCCAGGGCCTCCGCAGAGTCTCCAAGCCCGGCCTGCGTGTCTACGCCGGCGCTGACGAGCTGCCGCAGGTCCTGCGCGGCCTCGGCATTGCGATCATCTCCACCTCGAAGGGTATCATGACCGACAAGAAGGCGCGTGCGCAGCACGTCGGCGGCGAAGTCCTCGCGTTCGTGTGGTAAGGGAGGTACAGAACAATGTCTAGAATTGGTAGAGCTCCCATTGAGATCCCCGCAGGCGTTGAAGTCACCTGCAATGGCAACGTTGTCACTGTCAAGGGCCCGAAGGGCACCCTGTCGCACAACGTGCACCCGGACATGACCGTCACGGTCGAAGGCAACACCATCCATGTCACCCGCCCGAGCGATGACAAAATGCACCGCTCGCTGCACGGTCTGACCCGCACGCTGATCCACAACATGGTCGTCGGCGTGACCGAGGGCTTCAGCAAGACGCTCGAGATCAACGGCGTCGGCTACAGAGCCGCGAAGGAAGGTCAGAACCTGGTCATGCACCTGGGCTTCTCGCACACGGTCACCGTGTCCGAGACCGCGGACATCCAGATTGATGTCCCGAACCCGAACCAGGTCATTATCAAGGGTATCGACAAGGAAAAGGTCGGCCAGTTTGCAGCAGAAGTGCGCGCGAAGCGTCCGCCCGAGCCGTACAAGGGCAAGGGCATCAAGTACGATTACGAGCATGTCCGCCGCAAAGAAGGCAAGACCGGCGCGAAGTAATTGGAGGTGTGCCTGAATGATTAAAAGACCGAATACGAAAGCGCAGCGCATTCGCCGCCACCAGAGAGTGCGCGGCAAGGTCTCCGGCACGGCCGAGAGACCGCGTCTGAGCGTGTTCCGCAGCGAAAACAACATTTATGCCCAGATCATCGACGATGTCGCCGGTAAGACGCTTTGCAGCGCCTCCACCGTGGAAAAGGGCTTTGAAGGCAATGGCGGCAACTGCGAAGCAGCAGCCAAGATCGGCAAGCTCATCGGCGAGCGCGCCGTGGCAGCCGGCATCACCGAGGTCGTGTTCGACCGCGGCGGAAATGTGTACCATGGCCGCGTCAAGGCTCTGGCAGAAGGCGCCCGCGAGGGCGGCCTGAAGTTCTAACGGGAGGAGGAAACGAAATGGCATATAACAATGACAGACGGGACAACCGCCGCAACCGCAGCGATGAGCCCCAGGAATTCAGCGAAAAAGTCGTTGCCCTCAACCGCGTTTCCAAGACCGTTAAGGGCGGCCGCGTCGCAAAGTTCTCCGCTCTGGTCGTCGTTGGCGACGGCAAGGGCCGCGTGGGCTTCGGCCTCGGCAAAGCAGCCGAAGTTTCCGAAGCGATCCGCAAGGGTCTGGAGGACGCGAAGAAGAACCTGACCACCGTGACCCTGCAGGGCACGACGATCCCGCACGAGGTCATCGGCGAGTTCGGCGCCGGCCGCGTGCTGCTCAAGCCCGCCGCACCCGGCACCGGCGTGATCGCCGGCGGCGCCGTGCGTGCCGTGGTCGAGGCTGCCGGCATCAAGGACATCCGTACCAAGTGCCTGCGCTCGAACAACCCGGCGAACGTTGTCGCCGCAACGATGGAAGGCCTGAAGTCTCTGCGCAACGCCCAGCAGGTCGCTGTTTACAGAGGCAAGACCGCCGAAGAGATTCTGGGTTAAGGAGGGGCTGAGACATGGCAAATCTGAAGATCAAGCTCGTCAAGAGCCTCAGCGGCCGCAATGCTAAGCACATTGCCACCGCCAACTCCCTCGGCCTGCACAAGATCGGCAACGAGACCGTGCAGCCCGATAACCCGCAGACCCGCGGCAAGATCGCCAAGATCGGCTATCTCGTCGCCGTCACCGAAGAAGAATAAGGAGGGCCCCAGAAATGAATATCCACGAACTTTCTCCCGTTGTGGGCTCCACCCATGTCGGCAAGCGCAAGGGCCGCGGCCACGCGACCGGCAACGGCAAGACCGCAGGCCGCGGTCATAAGGGCCAGAAGGCCCGCAGCGGCGGCGGCGTCCGTATCGGCTTCGAAGGCGGCCAGATGCCTCTGGCCCGCCGCATCCCGAAGCGCGGCTTCCACAACATCTTCGCCAAACCGCTCGAGAGCGTGAACGTCTCCGCTCTGGAGAAGTTTGAAGACGGCGCTGTTGTTGATGCGAAAGCCCTGCTCGACTCTGGCATTCTCAGCAAGTGCACCTACGGTGTGAAAATCCTTGGCAACGGCGAAATCACCAAGAAGCTGACTGTGAAGGCTTCTGCGTTCTCCGAATCCGCGAAAGCGAAGATCGAGGCAGCAGGAGGAAAGGCTGAGGTGGTGTAAGGTGCTCCAGACATTTCGTAACGCATGGCGCATTGAGGAACTGCGCAAGAAAATTCTCTTTACGCTTCTGATTGTCCTGCTTTACCGTCTCGGCAATGCCGTACCCGTACCTTTCGTCGATACCAAAGCACTGGCTGACTACTTCCAGGCCAGCGGCTTGCAGAACACGATCCTCGGCCTGTTCAACGTCATGTCCGGCGGCGCGTTCTCGCAGGCGACGATCTTTGCCCTGTCTATCCAGCCGTACATTAACGCTTCCATCATCATTCAGCTCCTGTGCATCGCGATTCCCGCGCTGGAGCGTCTGCAGAAGGAAGGCGGCGAGGAAGGCAAGAAGAAGATCGCCAGCATCACCCGCTACAGCACGGTCGCCATCGGCCTGCTTCAGGGCTTTGCGTATTATATGATGATGCGCAACTACGGTCTCATCAACGCGGACTTTGCCCACAATGTCTGGGCAGCCATCGTCATCATCCTGACCTTTACGTCCGGTTCCGCCCTCATCATGTGGCTTGGTGAGCAGATCACTGAGTTCGGCATCGGCAACGGTATCTCGATCATCCTGTTCGTGAGCATCGTCGCCCGCTTCCCGAACTCCATCATCCGCCAGATCAACAACGTCGCCAACGGCGACCTCGCCTGGTGGGTGCTGGTGCTGATGTATCTCGGCGCTCTGCTGCTGATCGTCATGATCGTGCTCGTCAACGATGCCGAGCGCCGTCTGCCGGTGCAGTATTCCAAGCGCGTGGTCGGCCGCAAGATGTACGGCGGCCAGAGCACGCACCTGCCGATGAAGGTGAACATGAGCGGCGTCCTGCCGATCATCTTTGCTCAGTCGATCGCTGCGCTGCCGGCCACCCTCTGCGCCTTCGTTCCGAAGTGGCAGAAAAGTTGGGTCATGACGCATGTCTTTGATACGACCACCTGGCCGTATATCGTCATCTACTTCCTGCTGATCATTTTCTTCAGTTACTTCTACTCCACGATCCAGTTCAATCCGATCGAGGTCGCGAACAACCTGAAGAAGAACGGCGGGTTCATCCCGGGCTTCCGTGCAGGCAAGCCGACGAGCGAATTCATCCAGAAGGTGCTCAACAAGATCACGCTCTTCGGCGCGATTTACCTGAGCGTCATCGCGATCACGCCGCTGATCATCAGCGCGTGCTCGAAGGCGGAGCAGCTCACCGGTATCTCTCTGGGCGGCACGTCCATCATCATCGTTGTCGGTGTTGCACTTGAGACCGTCCGCGCACTCGAGGCGCAGATGCTCATGCGCAACTACAAGGGCTTCCTGAGCTGATAGGAGGATGCACACAATGAAACTCGTTTTGTTAGGTGCCCCCGGTGCGGGCAAGGGTACGCAGGCTGAGATCCTCAGCCGCAAGCTGAATATCCCCACCATTTCCACCGGCAACATCCTGCGTGCGGCCATGAAAAACGGCACGCCCGTGGGCCTGAAAGCAAAATCCTACGTGGAAAGCGGCAAGCTCGTTCCGGACGACGTCATTATCGGCATCGTCTGCGAGCGTCTGGCTGAGCCCGACTGCGCCAATGGTTATATTCTCGACGGTATGCCGCGCACCATCCCCCAGGCGGAAGCTCTGGAGCAGCACGGCATCGACGTCGACACCGCCCTCTCGATCGAGATTGCGGACGAGACCATCATCGAGCGTATGTCCGGCCGCCGGACCTGCAAGGACTGCAGCGCCACGTTCCACATCGTCTCCAATCCTCCCAAGGTGGAAGGCAAGTGCGACTTCTGCGGCGGCGAGCTGACCATCCGCAAGGACGACGCTCCCGAGACCGTGAAGGCGCGCCTGGATGTTTACCATGCCGAGACCGAGCCGCTCAAGGACTTCTATGCCCAGCGCGGCAAGCTCGTCAAGGTTGATAATCAGCCGACCATCGAGGCCACGACCGCTGCGATCGAGAAAGCTCTGGGTCTGGAATGATCATCATCAAATCGGACCCGGAAGTGGATCTCATGCGGCAGGCCGGCCGGATCACCGCTGGCGCGCGCACCGTCGCGCGTCAGATGGTGGAGCCGGGCGTGACGACCCGCCAGATCAACCGCGAAGTGCACAAGTTCATCACGAAGTCCGGCGCATCGCCGTGCTTCATGACCGACGGCGGTTTTCCGACTGCGGCGTGCATCTCCGTCAATGACGAGATCATCCACGGCGTCCCCGGCGATCGCGTCCTGCGTGAGGGGGACATCGTCAGCGTCGATGTCGGCGCCCGCTACCGCGGCTTCAACGGCGACTGCGCGGGCACGTTCCCGTGCGGCAAGTGCTCGGATGAGGCCCTGCGCCTGATCCGCATCACGCGCCAGAGCTTTTTCGAGGGCATCCAGTTTGCCCGCGTCGGCTACCGCATTTCCGATATCGGCCACGCCATTCAGGAGTACGCCGAGAGCTATGGCTACTCGCTCGTGCGCGAGTATGTGGGCCACGGCGTCGGCGCCGGCCTGCACGAGGCCCCCGAGATCCCGAACTACGGCAAGCCCGGCCACGGCCCGCGTCTGCAGAAGAACATGACAATCGCCGTGGAGCCGATGGTCAACGTCGGCGGGTATGAGGTCCGCGTTCTGGACAACGGCTGGACCGTGGTCACGGCGGACGGCAGCCTGTCGGCGCACTACGAAAACTCTCTGCTCGTCACCGACGGCGAGCCGGAGATCCTGACGTTCGCAGACGACATTTGACGGGTGCGTCCCGAAAAACCTTAGGAGGTTCAAACACCTTGGCAAAAGACGATGTAATCGAGCTGGAGGGCACGGTTGTCGAATCCCTGCCCAATACGACGTTCCGGGTTGATATCGGCAATGGCCACATCATCCTGGCGCATATCTCCGGAAAGCTCCGGATGAACTTTATCAGAATCCTCCCCGGTGACAAGGTCACGGTTCAGATGTCTCCGTACGATCTGACGCGCGGCCGCATCACCTGGAGAAGCAAGTAGGAGGTTAACTACAATGAAAGTCAGACCGAGTGTCAAGCCCATGTGCGAAAAGTGCAAGGTCATCAAGCGCAAGGGCAAAGTCATGGTTATCTGCGAAAACCCGAAGCACAAACAGAGACAGGGCTGATCTGACCCTGTAAGTCCTAACACATCCGCGCCAGAAGGTCGGCTCCCTCCGGCGGGAGTAAGTCGCCTCCCTTTTTGCGCGCGGAACAAAAATTTCGAAAGGAATGATCGAATAAGATGGCACGTATCGCCGGCGTTGACCTGCCCAAGGACAAGCGAATTGAAATTGGCCTGACCTACGTTTATGGTATCGGCAGAACCAGCGCAAAAAAGATTCTTGACATGACCGGCATCAATCCGGACACCCGCGTGAAAGACCTCACCGACGAGGAAGAAGCAAAGATCCGTGAGTGCATCGACCACCACTTCATCGTGGAAGGCGACCTGCGCCGCAGCGTGGCGCTCGACATCAAGCGCCTGACCGAGATCGGCTGCTACCGCGGCCAGCGTCACAGACGCGGCCTGCCCGTGCGCGGCCAGCGCAGCAAGACCAATGCGCGTACTCGCAAGGGCCCGAAACGCACGATCGCCAATAAGAAGAAGTAAGGGAGGGATATGTAATGGCAAACGCAGCAAAAGGCAAGAAAGTTCGCACGCGCCGCAAAGAGCGTAAGAACATTGAAAAGGGAGCCGTGCATATCAGCTCTTCGTTCAACAACACCATGGTCACCATCACGGACACCCAGGGCAATGCGCTCTCTTGGGCCTCCGCAGGCGGCATGGGCTTCCGCGGAAGCAAGAAATCCACCCCCTTCGCCGCGCAGACCGCCGCTGAGACGGCTGCCAAGGCGGCTATGGAGCATGGCCTGAAGACCGTCGAAGTCTTCGTCAAGGGTCCCGGCTCCGGACGTGAGGCTGCGATCCGCGCCCTGCAGACGGCAGGACTCGAGGTCACCATGATCAAGGACGTCACCCCCATTCCGCACAATGGCTGCCGTCCTCCGAAACGCCGCCGCGTCTGATTGAAGGAGGGAAATGAATTATGGCTAGATATACCGAAGCTGTCTGCCGCCAGTGCCGCAGAGAGGGCCAGAAGCTCTTCCTCAAGGGCGACAGATGCTACACCCAGAAGTGCGCGATCGACTGCAGAGGCTATGCCCCCGGCCAGCACGGCCAGGGCCGCAGCAAGACCTCTGAGTACGGCTCCCAGCTGCGCGAGAAGCAGAAGGTCCGCCGCTACTACGGCGTGCTGGAAAAGCAGTTCCGCAGCTACTTCGCCATGGCCGAGAAGCGCCAGGGCATCACGGGCGAGAACCTGCTCGCCATCCTGGAAACCCGTCTGGACAACGTCGTCTACCGTCTCGGCTTTGCCATGAGCCGTGCGGAGGCGCGCCAGCTCGTGACCCACGGCCACTTCACTGTGGATGGCCGCAAAGTCAACATCCCCAGCTTCCTGGTCAAGCCGGGTATGGTTATTACACTCAAGGACTCCAGCAAGAGTCTCGACAAGATCAAGGCCAACGTCGAAGCGAACGCTTCCCGTCCGGCGCCGAAATGGCTGGACTACGACGCCAACAACATGGCCGGCAAGGTCGTGGCCATGCCCGCGCGTGACGACATTGACCTGCCTGTCGAGGAACACCTCATCGTCGAGCTGTATTCCAAGTAATAAAGAGACCCTCAAATTGGTAAGCTGACATCCGCAGCGCCCCAGTGGCGCAACAACACAGTAAGGAGGGTTAAGTCTAAATGATTGAAATTGAAAAGCCGCGCATCGAATGCCAGGAATCCCCGGACGATATCTCGTATGGCAAGTTCGTCGTTGAGCCTTTGGAGCGTGGCTACGGCACGACCCTGGGTAACTCTCTGCGCAGAGTGCTGCTCTCTTCACTGCCCGGCACTGCACCGACGTCCATCCGGATCGCAGGCGTGCAGCACGAGTTTTCGACGATCCCCGGCGTCAAGGAAGACGTCACGGAGATCGTGCTGAATGTGAAGGGAATCATCGCGCGCCTGCACTGCGACGGCCCGAAGACCGTCTATATCGAAGCGGCAGGCGAGTGTGAAGTCACTGCCGGCGACATCAAGGCAGACGGCGAGGTCGAGATCCTCAACCCCGAGCTGCACATCGCCAGCCTTGGCCCGGACGGCGCGCTCTCCATGGAGATCACGCTCGCTCACGGCAGAGGCTATGTCCCGGCGGACAAGAACAAGAGCGCGCAGCAGGTCATCGGGACCATCCCGGTGGACAGCATCTATGCGCCGGTCCTGAAGGTCAACTACGCTGTCGAGAACACCCGTGTGGGCAACCAGACGGACTTCGACAAGCTGACCATCGAGGTCTGGACCGACAAGACCATCTCGGCGCGCGACGCGCTGAGCCTTGGCGCCAAGATCCTGTGCGATCACTTCACGCTCTTCACCGATCTGTCTGACACGATCGGCAACAGCTGCACGGTGGTGGAGAAGGAGCCAGAGCGCCCCGACACCGTCATGAAGATGACGATCGAGGAGCTGGACCTCTCCGTGCGCAGCTTCAACTGCCTGAAGCGCGCGAATATCAACACCGTCGAAGACCTCACGAACAAGACCGAGGAAGAGATGATCAAGGTGCGCAACCTTGGCCGCAAATCCCTGGAAGAGGTCGAGCACAAGCTCGCTATGATGGGCCTGAGCCTGGCGAGCGACGAGAACCAGTAATAACCAGTTACTCTTATCAAGGAGGAAAACCGATATGCCCGGAACAAGGAAACTCGGTAAGACCACCGATCAGCGCAAGGCGATGCTCCGTCAGCAGGTCACGGACCTGCTCGACATGGGCCGCATGGAGACGACCGTCTTCCGCGCAAAAGAGATCGCGCCTCTGGCCGAGAAAATGATCACCCTTGGCAAGAAGAAGGACATGGCTGCCTACCGTCAGGCGCTGGCCTTCATCACCCGCAAGGATGTTGCCAAGAAGGTGTTCGATGAAGTCGCCCCGAACTATGCCGACCGCAACGGCGGCTATACCCGCATCACCCGCATCGGCACCCGCCGCGGCGATGCGGCCGAGATGGCTGTCATCGAGCTCGTGTAAGGAGTTCCCGAACACAAACCCAACGCACCGACTGCATTTGCAGCCGGTGCGTTTTCGTGTTTTACAGGCGGGCACAGTCTGTGGTATAATATCATTTCAAACAGACAACAAGGAGGGACGTGTATGCGCATTCTGGTCGTGGAGGATGAACAGGACCTCAACCGCATCCTCGCCAAAACACTCACTGCCGAGGGCTACAGCGTCGATGCCTGCTTTGACGGTATGGAGGCTCTGGATTATCTGGAGGGCGCGGAGTATGACGCCATTGTGCTCGATGTGATGATGCCGCGCATGGACGGCCTTTCGCTCCTGGCGCAGATGCGCGAGAGCGGCAACGAAACACCGGTCATCTTTCTCACAGCGAAGGACAGCGTGCCTGACCGTGTGCGCGGACTCGACACCGGCGCGGATGATTATCTCGTCAAGCCGTTTTCGTTTGACGAGCTGCTGGCCCGGCTGCGCGTCGTCACGCGCAAGCGCTGCGGCAGCGCCACGAATGTCTTTACCGTAGCCGATCTCACGGTCGATACCGCCTCACACCACGTCACGCGCGGCGGCCGCGCGATCGCGCTCTCGGCCAAGGAGTTTGCGCTGCTCGAATACATGATCCGCAACCGCGGCGTCGTGCTCTCGCGCGAGCGAATCGAAAACCATCTCTGGAACTATGACTACAGCGGCGGTTCCAATGTTGTGGATGTGTACATGAGCTATCTGCGCCGGAAGATCGATGCGGACTACCCCACCAAGCTCATCCATACCATCTGGGGCGTCGGCTGGGTTCTGCGGGAGGAAGCATGAAATCACCGAGAAATTGCAAGCGCCCGTCGCTGAAGCTGCGCATCACGGCGTGGTTCGCGCTCATGATGTTCATCATCGAGGCATTGGTGCTCTCGTTTCTGCTGGCCATCAACGGCACGGTTGTCACGAACGATCCGGAGGCGCGCCTTGTGCGCATGGTCGAGCACAATGCCAACCGCGTCAAGTATAGCCACCGGCAGTTTCGCTACGGCCGCATCCACTATTACCGCAGCGGCGTCTATACCGTGCTCTATGACGCGGACGGCAACGTCCTGCAGGGCACGTTCCCGGCAGAGTTTGTGCCTGAAGAGCCGCTTCCGCTCAGCGGGGAGGCTGTGCGCTTTGTCACGTGCGGGGCCAACGAATATTACGTCTATGATGTCCGGGTCGATATGATGGTCGGCAGCGTCTGGCTGCGCGGCGTGATCGACGCAGATGCCAACGGCGGCGTTATGCGTGTCATTTTGCCGCTGGCGTGGTCGCTGCTGCCGGTGCTGCTCGTGCTGTCGGTCATCGGCGGGTATTTTATCGCCAGCCGTGCCCTGCGCCCCGTGCGGCAGCTCACGGCCACGGCCAACGCCATCTCGGACGGGCAGGATCTCAAGGCGCGCATCGGCCTGCCGCACACGAGCGGCAGCGACGAGATCTATCAGCTCTCGGCGTCGTTTGACAATATGTTTGACCGGCTTGAGCGCTCGTTTGAGGCCGAGCAGCGCTTCACGTCCGACGCTTCGCACGAGCTGCGCACGCCGACGACCGTCATCCTTGCCGCCTGTGAGGACGCGCGCAAAAACGCGCAGACGCCCGCCGATTATCAGGCGGCGCTCGATGTTGTCGACCGGCAGGCGCACAAGATGTCGGAGCTCATCCGCAGTATGCTCGAGATCACGCGGCTCGACCAGGGCACACAGAAGGTGAACTGGGAGTATGCTGACCTGTCCGATCTTGTCACCGTCATCTGTGACGAGCAGGCCATGGTCGCGCGCCGCGGCATCCGCATCAGCTGCGCGGCCGAGCCGGGCATCTTTATCGACATGGATGTTTTTCTCATCTCGCGCGTCGTGCAGAACCTGCTCGACAATGCCTTCAAGTTCGGCGTGGACGATGGTTGGATCCATGTTGCGCTCCGCCGCACGGCCACGGGCGCCGAGCTGTGCGTGCAGGACAATGGCATCGGTATCTCACAGGAAAATCTGGATAAAATATGGCAGAGGTTCTATCAGGCTGACCCCAGCCGGCAGGAAAACGCCGGCTTGGGTCTGGGCCTGTCGATGGTGCAGCAGATCGTTACGCTCCATGGCGGCACGGTCGCCGTCACGAGCGCGCCCGGCAGGGGCACGACATTCACGATCACGCTGCCCGAACACCACGGAAAAGAGGAAAGCTGATATGAAAAAAACCGTTTTGCGCGCCTATGCCCGCCTGATCGCGGAGGTCGGCGCGCGCGTGCGCAAGGGGCAGGATGTCGTCATCGAGGCTGAGCTCGACCAGCCGGAGTTCGTGACCATGGTCGCCGATGCGTGCTACCACGCCGGGGCGCGCAAGGTCACGGTCACGTGGAAGCATCAGGCGCTCGAGAAGCTCGCCATCCGGCGTGAGAGCGTC
The DNA here is from genome assembly GCA_048217285.1 of Oscillospiraceae bacterium. Taxonomy (GTDB): domain Bacteria; phylum Bacillota; class Clostridia; order Oscillospirales; family Oscillospiraceae; genus CAG-103. The sequence goes on along the minus strand of DBFWVW010000048.1, from coordinate 3,331 downwards.
AAAACGCTCCAGACAGTTGAGGACTGGGAGCGTGCGAAGCTCCAGCATTATGTGGACACGCTCCCGTGCCGCATCTACCTGCTCAGCGAGGATCCGGACGGTCTGCGCGGCGTCAGCCCGGCAAAGATGGCCCGCGCCCGACAGGGACGCTACAGCGTCATCAAGCCCTATCGTGACCAGATGGAGGGGCGCTACCAGTGGTGCATCGCGGCTGTGCCCGGCGCGGCATGGGCCAAGAAGGTGTTCCCGAACGAGACGAAGGCCCGCGCCGTCGAAAAGCTCTGGGAGGCCATTTTGCACACCTGCCGTGTGGACGAGGATCCCATCGCCGCGTGGAACGCGCACAATGCCGACCTGCAGGCGCGCTGCGACCATCTCAACAGCCTCGGCATCGCGTCGCTGGAGTATCACGCGTCCAACGGTACGAATCTCACCGTTGGTATGATCCCCGAAGCACAGTTTTGCGGCGGCGGGGAGTACACGATCGGCGGCAGCTATTTTAACCCCAACCTGCCCACGGAGGAGTGCTTCATCTCGCCGAAACGCGGCGAGGCCGAGGGCGTTGTCTATTCATCGAAGCCGCTGTCGTATCAGGGCCAGCTCATCGAGGACTTTTCCATCCGCTTCGAGCATGGCCGTGCCGTCGAGGCGCACGCGCGCACGAACGAGGCCCTGCTGCAAAAGCTCATCGCCATGGACGAAGGTTCCGCCTACCTCGGCGAGTGCGCACTCGTACCGTATGACAGCCCGATCAACCAGACGGGGATTCTGTTTTACAACACCCTGTTTGATGAAAACGCCTGCTGCCATCTCGCACTCGGCATGGGTTTCATCGATACCATCCGTGACTACCCGAACCGCACGCTCGAGGAGATGCGCGCGCTCGGCGTGAACGACTCCATGATCCATGAGGACTTCATGATCGGCACGCCGGATCTGGCCATCACGGCGCACTGCCGCGACGGCCGCACGGTTCCTGTGTTCCGGGACGGAACTTGGGCTTTTTGACCGAAATCCCATTTTTTCGTCGAAATACCGCGAAATGTGGTGTGCTTCGATTTCGAAGCACACCATTTTTATGCCAAAGTGGGGAATTCGCGCGCAAAACGGTTGCATTTTCGCGGCGCGTATGATAAGATACGCCTGCACGGGAAATCTTACCGCTTACTTGCGACCGACAGGAGGTGACCGGCATGAAGCGAGCTATTTTGTGCACCCTGATCGTGGCGGCGCTGCTGCTGAGCGGCTGTACGCGCGCATCCCAGAGCACCGTGCGCGCCCCGGATGCCGGCGCACCGCTGACGCTGTGCCTTGGCGCCGGGCCCGCGGCGCTCGACCCCGCGCGCACGGAAAACGGTGTCGGCGCGACGTATGTGGTCAACCTGTTTGCCGGCCTGACCGGCTACCGCGCCGGCGGCGATGGAGCGGCTGTGCTCGTGCCCGAGCTGTGTGTGGCCCTGCCGGAGCTGGAAGCACTGCCGGACGGGCGTGTACAGTATGTGTTCACGCTGCGCGACGGTCTCACATGGTCGGACGGCACGCCGCTCACGGCGGCGGACTTTGTCTATGCGTGGAACCGGGCGAGCACGCTCGGGGATGCGGCGGCGCCGTATCTCTTTGCCTGCATCGACGGCTACGGCACCGGCCGGCTGAACGTCACCGCATCGGCCGACGGCCGCACGCTCACCGTCGTGCTCACCGAGGCCATGCCTACGTTTTTGCAGCTGTGCGCCCAGCCGGCGTATGTGCCTGTGCCCTCCGGCGCGGCGGATGCCACGAGCTGGACGGCCGACAGCGCGCCCTTTGTCACCAGCGGCCCGTACACGGTCGCCGAGTGGACGGCCGAGGGCCTGACCTACACGAAAAATCCCGCGTACTGGGACGCGGAAAACGTCGCGGCCGAGACGGTGCGCTTCGTCTTTCAGGCCGATCCCAATGTCGCGGAGTCTGCCTTCCTCGCGCGGGAATATGCGCTCAGTTGGCCGGTGCCGGACGCTGCGCTCGATGACCTGCGTGCAAACCACGCGCCCGAGCTGCGCACCGTCAGTCAGCTCGGCACGTACAGCCTCTGCTTTTCCATGAGCGACCCGGCACTGAGCGTTTTCTCCCAGACGGAGCGCGCGCAGATCCGCACGGCGCTTGCCCTGCTCATCGATCGCGATGCTCTCTGCGCCGAGATCACGCCCGGCGCGCAGCAGAGCGCGAATGCGCCCATCCCGCCCGGCATCTCGGACGCTGACGACAGTGCTTTTGTCGCGCACAACGGCACGGACGGCAAGGGCGGCGGCTATTATAGTGAAGATCACGAAGCCAACTGCAAGCAGGCTGTCGCACTCCTGCGTCAGGTGGCGGAGTCGTCCGGCCGCTTCACGGTCAACGCGCAGGGCGTGTGCGCAGGGTTCCCGGAGCTGACGTACCTGACGTCCGATGCGGCGGGCCACGTTGCCATCGCGGATTATCTCAAGGAGCTCTACGGCCGCTACGGCATCGCGCTCGCGGTCACGGCGCAGGACATGGATACTTTCCTTGCCAGCCGCGCCGCCGGAGGTTATTCCATCGCACGCTGCAGCTTCAGCGCCGATATCGACGACCCCATGCCATTCCTCTCTCTCTGGGCAAGCGGCGCGGGCAGCAACTGCGTCTCTCTCGGCCGCGGCGCGCACGCGGACTATGCGGGCTACACCGTCACGCTCGACGGCCGCACGCGCGAAAACTGCACCTGGGCGGAGTCGTATGACGCGCTGCTCTACCGCATCGGCAGCAGCAGCGACACGGCCGAGCGCTACGCGCTCATGCACCAGGCCGAGACGCTGCTCATGCAGACGGGCGCCGTGTGCCCGCTCTACTGGTACACGGACACCTATCTGTGCAACACGCACGTGCAGGGCCTGCTGTCCGGTCCGCTCGGTGCGCAGTACCTGATGGGCGCGCAGGTGGAAAAGTGAATGAAAAAACCAGCCCCGCTGCCGGAGAAACCGGCAGCGGGGCTGCTGCAATATCAGGCTTTACAGGAACACGAAAAACAGCATCACGATCAGGTACGCGAACGCGAGCGTCATCGGCGCGAGCGCGAGCACGGCGGTCAGCCGCCAGTCGTCCGCACGCTCCACGACCGTGCCCTCGTACACAGGTTCCCGCGTTCCGGTGAGCGAGCCGTGCAGATAGCTGCGGTAGAGCTTCAGAAACTGCTTGCCGTCGCGGCGGCCGATGCTGTAGGATGCCTGCTCCGGCGTGCGGGGCTGCAGGGCGTGGTGTGTGCGCATCCGATGTTCCTCCTCATGCACCTCGAAAGGTGTCGAATCTTTCACAAGCCTATTATACGCATCCGGGC
>DBFWVW010000047.1:0-4924 GCA_048217285.1 Oscillospiraceae bacterium | reverse complement strand
GAACCTGCCGCTGCGCCACCCCGTGAACCTCGCCTACGAGGCCGCGACCGTGGATCTCGACGACGTGAACATGATCGACCCCTTCCACCTCGAGGCCTACGGCGTGACGACCGTCAACTACAACCGTGACGTGGAGATCTTCCCCGTGCTCAACGCCATGTTCCAGCGCATCTACGGCAGTTCGCCGTATAAGAGCCCCACGGACATGGGCGTGAATATGGCGGGCTACTGCATCAGCGACGACGACGTCTGCTGCGCCGCCGCCAAGCAGGAAATTCTCCGCCGCTACTACGCCACCGCCTGCGCGCAGCTGCGCGGCCTGTGCGCCCCGGTCGAGACGCAGCGGCAGGAGTTGCTGCTCAATCAGCTCGGCCTGACAGCCGCCGACCGCCCGGTCGTGGGCGCGGCGCTCCGGCGCGCTGAGGAAACCGGCGCCCCCGCCGTCGCCATCGAGATGCCGGACGGCACGATCATCACCGGCAAGACCTCTTCCCTGCTCGGCGCGAGCTCCGCCTGCCTGCTCAACGCGCTCAAATACCTCGGCGGCATCCCGAAGGATGTCACGCTCATCTCGCCCGAGATCATCGAGCCAATCCAGCACCTGAAGGTCGAGCATCTCGGCAACCACAATCCCCGCCTGCACACCGACGAGGTGCTCGTCGCGCTGAGCATCTGCGCCGTGAGCGACCCGACCGCCGAGGTCGCCATGCAGCAGCTGGAAAAGCTCGCGCGCTGCGAGGCGCACTCGTCCGTCATTCTCTCGCACGTGGATGAAAACGTGTTCAAAAAGCTCGAGGTGAACATCACGTTCGAGCCGCGTTTCCAGACCAAAAAGCTCTTTCATCGCTGAAAAATCCGCGGGACGGCCTGCGCCGTCCCCCGGTTTTCGATTTTTTCGCATTTTGAACAGGTTTTGCTTGACAAACACCGCGCAGAGATGGTATATTCGTAAAGCTGAATGTGGGACGACCTCTGCGGGTGTAGTTCAATGGTAGAACACCAGCCTTCCAAGCTGGATACGTGGGTTCGATTCCCATCACCCGCTCCATACCTTCTGGGCGGGCAGCAGCATATTGTATGCGCGCCAATAGCTCAGTTGGATAGAGCAACTGCCTTCTAAGCAGTAGGCCGGGGGTTCGAATCCCTCTTGGCGTACCATTTCAGATCTATGGTGGGTATAGCTCAGTCGGGAGAGCACCGGATTGTGGTTCCGGGTGTCGAGGGTTCGAACCCCTTTACCCACCCCACGAAATCGGGGATTGGGAGTGATCCCGATCCCCGTTGATTTTGCCCCGATATTGGGATGTAGTGTAATGGTAACACACCAGACTTTGACTCTGATATCGTGGGTTCGAATCCCGCCATCCCAGCCACGTCGCTGATGTTCTTCCAACTCCTGCTTCCTGCAAGCAGAAAGCATCCGTTTCCGAACACCAGCTCCTTGTTCAGTCATGAACCGCTTCGCTGGGTTCCTGACTGATATTATGTGACCGGGAACTTCCTCAGCCGCGAATCGCTTCACTGGATTCGCGTCTGATATTTTGGATGGCGTATAGCTTCTTCACACCGATATGCCCCAGTAGCTCAGTAGGCAGAGCACCTGCCTTTTAAGCAGGGTGTCCGGGGTTCGAATCCCCGCTGGAGCACCAAAACAAGAAATCCCTGAATCCGTTGGATTCAGGGGTTTTTCTTTGTTTATCAATGCTTTGCGGCGCTTTCGGTAAACTACTTTCCGGCGCGAAAAACGCTGCGGATTTGCGAAGCTTTTAGGCATAATACGGACGCTTTTTGCTAACAAAATGCTAACGAAAATGCTAACCGTCTGTGTGCGGACAAATCTGCTGATACAAATGCTTGCCCCCCTTGCTGTGCTTCTGCAAAAGGCGCTGCACACGATTATAGTCGCTGACAGATACAATCGGCGCATGATGTCCCTTGTGCAGCTGCCCTTTATAGTTGTTGTATCCTGCATGCGCCACATAGTATTATGCCATCTTGAAAAGCGACTTATGGCCTTGGAAATATCCGAAGCGGAATATAAGAAGCGCAAAGCACAGTATATAGATGCACTGTTATGAGCAATTGCAGAAAAAGCTAAACGGATAACAAAAAGGGGTAGACCGCAGTCTGCCCCCTTTCTTTTAGTTCATTATATCCGCTTTCGTGTCTTCTACCAACTCGCCAATCAGCCTTTTCGCGCTATCGCTATCGCCGCTTTCAAGTGCGTCAGTTACTTTTTCAAGCTGCCGCAAAAGCCCTCGCTGATATGCACGGTGCATATTGTCCATTTCGGTTACTTCCATGATTGCACGTTTGATAAAGGCGTTCACGGTTTCGCCAGTAATTTCTGCATGAGCTTTTAGCGCGTCCTTGCCGCCCTTCGGCAAAGCAACGGAAATTCGGTCAAGATTCTTGCTGTCCCAATTCTTGTTTGCATTTTTTCTGGCTTCTGAATAATTGGACATATAAAAAACCTCCTTTGATTACCGATATTGTATCACAACATTATACACTTAATAAGTGTATAATATGTACAACTTATTAAGTGTATTTTTGTACGGCATTCCGTCCTGAACACACTTAATAAGTGTATTATAATAGAGACAGTCAGGAAGGGAAACCACCTAATAAATCAAGATAAAGGACGGTATCAAAATGGCAGTATTCAAAAGTTAGGATATGACGACTTTGTGGAGGCCGTCTCGAATACTATTGACCAAGAGTAAGAATCCCTTTGGAACAAAGGGCGCACTTCTATACAGGGTAGGCCCTGTATGCATGCGCTCTGCGAGGCGAACAGCCCGGACGATGGAAGTCCGGGCTGTTTTGCGTCACTTCGTTCCGAACAAGGGATTGCACCCCTTGCGCCGCTATGCGGCTATCCCTGCGTACTTTGCGATTGGCGCAATTTGCTGACGCAAACAGCACCACTCACAAAGTTTTGAATATGTACACTTGACCGTTTACCGATTTTCGGTGGGCGGTCTTTTAATATTCCTACATCAAAATCAAGGAGGTTATGCACTATACTTCAACATAAGCATTTGACATTGAGCAGTTCTCGTGCTATCTTAAAAGCGTAGAATTGCAATCACGAGGTTTCGGATTGCGGTAACAAGATTCAAGTAGCTGTCCGGCTGCGTCTTGTTGCCGCTTTTTTACGCTTCAAAGCTTAGACACGGTGGTGCTTTCCACGCTTTCCACCTTCTGCGCTTTATCGGCCAAACCGCACAACTGCCGCAGCTTGGCTGCAATCTTCGGCCCTTTATACAGTCTCGTATCCTGAAATGTCAGAAAAGATTCCTGCCCGTCTGCAGACACATAGCGGATGATGAGAAGAAATTTCCTGACCTTCTTTTCCTTCTTGCCGACACCGCTCATTGCGCCGATCATCGCGCCGGTACTTCCGAACAGCAGACCACCGGCCACAGCCCGCGCAATCGGCGACTTCTCTTTCACAAGCACCTGCACGTCCGAGCCGTAGAAAACATCCGTGATCTGAGAATAGGCCAGCGTCGCCATGTCCTTGTTCCCAACGCCCTTCTGCAGCTCGAGATGGTCATCGTACAGAGCAACGTCCACGGCATCGCCCTTTTTGAACTGGCCCAAATCATCCTCAATGCTGAAATAATCGCTGATGATACTGCCTTTTTTGCTCTTGAAGAATCCCATTTTCACGCCTCCGCGCCCTTGTTTTTCCCACATTTTACATCATACTCAAAAAATGTGCAACCACCGTTCGCAAAACACCAGAATTCAGACCATCGGCGGTTCCTTCCGCACAGAATCATGCTGAGGCGCTTGCCTTTGCGCCAAAAGGCAAGTATAATCGGGGCATCGAGACAAGATAAGGAGGATTCCGCATGGAAAACACGCTCAAACAGAAACTCGCCGCCGGCGCGCGGCCCATCGGCACTTTTTTTGACACCGCCAGCGTGAGCCTCATGGAGTGCCTCGGCCGCACGGGGCTCGACTTTGCCATCATCGACAACGAGCACTCCCCCATCGAGGCCGAGACCACCGCCGCGCTCGTGCGCGCCGCCGAGCTGAGCAGCATCTGCCCGCTCGCGCGCGTGCGTGAGATCAGCCGTCCCGCCGTGCTCAAGCTGCTCGACGTCGGCGTACAGGGCCTGATCGTGCCAAACGTCAAGACGCTCGATCAGGTGCGCGCGCTCGTGGACTATGCAAAATACTACCCCATCGGCCAGCGGGGCTTCTGCCCGTCGCGCAAAGACGGCTGGGGCTTTGACGGGCTCGGCTCCGTGCCGGAGGCCATGCGTCACTTCAACGGCGAGACCCTGCTCTTCCCTCAGTGTGAGACCGCCGAGGCGCTCGACAGCATTGAGGACATCTGCGCCGTGGACGGTGTGGACGGCATCTTCGTCGGGCCGTTCGACCTGTCGATCTCGATGGGCATACCGGGTCAGTTCGACGCGCCGGAGTTTCAGGCGGCCGTCGCGCGCATCGTCGCCGCCTGCCGCACGGCCGGAAAGTACTGTATGTTCTTCACCGGCACGACCGACGGCGTGGTTGACGGCTTCCGCAAGGGCTTTGACGCCATGGCCTACAGCCTCGACGCTGCACTGTTCATTCAGGGCGTGAAGCGCGATATGGAGGACATCCGCAGCCGGCTGTAAAAACAGAATGGAATAAAAATCGCCAAAGGCGCGCACCGGTCGGTGCGCGCCTTTGCTGTTTGTGTGTTATTCTTCCACTTTGACGATCTCCATCGCGGAATCCAGCAGGAGATTGATCAGCTCGTTGCGTGAGCGGTTCGTCTGCGCGGCCAGACGGTCCAGCCGATCCAGCATCTCCTCTTTCATGCGCACGGATACGATTTTATAGCCATCGTCGCCGCGGCGCGGCGTCTTTTTCGTGATTTTAATTTCTTTATCCATACGAATCACACCTCAGTGAATAATAG
>DBFWVW010000046.1:0-42867 GCA_048217285.1 Oscillospiraceae bacterium | reverse complement strand
ATCCCGGTGAAACGCTTGGTTTTTGGTCGTTTAAAGCGCGTTGGAGATGTTGGCGAGATCGGACAGATCCACGCCGTCGTCTTCCGGCTCCGCGGGGGCCGCCGGCTCCTCATTCGTCTCAAAGTTCCGGTAGCAGGCAAGGCCGCTGCCGGCGGGAATGAGCTTGCCGATAATGACATTCTCCTTCAGACCGACCAGGTGGTCGATCTTACCCTTAATGGCGGCGTCAGTCAACACCTTCGTGGTCTCCTGGAAGGACGCGGCCGACAGGAAGCTCTCCGTGGCAAGCGATGCCTTCGTGATGCCCATGAGGACGTGTTCAGCCGTTGCGGGCACGAGGTCGGTCTCCCCTGCCGCGATGCGCTCGGCGATCGCGCGGTTGGCCGCGCGGAACTCGTGCAGATCCACGATGGCACCGGACAGCAGGCTCGTGCTGCCGGAATCGTCGATGCGGACCTTGCGCATCATCTGGCGGACGATGATCTCGATATGCTTATCGTTGATGTCAACGCCCTGCTGGCGGTAAACCTTCTGGACTTCCTGAATGATATACTGCTGGCAGGCATCGACGCCGCAGATGCGCAGCACGTCGTGCGGGCTGTACGCGCCGCTCGAGAGCGGCTGGCCCTTCGTAACCGTGTCGCCGTTGGCGACGAGGATACCGGCCGAGTACGGCAGGTTGTAGGTGACAGTCTCACCATCCACCGGGTTGGTGATCGTGACGGCGTAGATGGAGGTCTTCTTCGTCTCCTCGATGGTGATGACACCAGGGATCTCGGCGAGGGTCGCCATCTTCTTCGGCTTGCGCGCCTCAAACAGCTCCTCAACACGCGGAAGGCCCTGCGTGATATCGTCGCCGGCGACACCGCCGGTGTGGAACGTACGCATGGTCAGCTGTGTGCCAGGCTCGCCGATAGACTGGGCGGCAATGACGCCAACCGCCTCGCCGGCGTTGACCGGCTGGCCAATGGCCAGGTTGATGCCATAACACTTGGCGCAGACGCCGCTGCGCGCCTCACAGGTCATGACGCTGCGGATCTTAACTTCCTCAATGCCATGCTCTTCGAGCACCTTGGCATCGTCGGGCATGAGCATATGGTCGGTATCGAACAGCACTTCCCCGGTCTTGGGCGACACGACGGGCTCTGCCGGATAACGGCCGTGGATGCTCTCGCCGAGGCTCTGGACCTCCTGTCCCTTGTCGAACACAGCGCGGGCCATGATGCCATCGGTCGTGCCGCAGTCCTCCTCACGGATGATGACATCCTGCGAGACGTCGACCAGACGGCGGGTCAGATAACCGGAGTCAGCGGTACGCAGTGCGGTATCGGCCAGGCCCTTACGTGCGCCTCGGGACGAGATGAAGTACTCGAGAACGGACAGGCCTTCGCGGTAGTTGGCCTTGATCGGGATTTCGATGGTCTTACCGGCGGTGTTCGCGATCAGGCCACGCATACCGGCGAGCTGACGGATCTGCGCCATGGAGCCACGGGCACCGGAATCCGCCATCATATAGATGGGGTTAAACTCATCGAGGCAGTTCTGCAGGGCCGAGGTGACATCCTTCGTGGTCTTTTCCCACTCGGACACGGCCAGACGGTAGCGCTCATCCTCGGTGATGAAGCCGCGCTTGTACTTTTTCTCGATCGCGATGACCTTTTTCTCCGTGGCAGAGATGAGGGTCTTCTTCTCCTCCGGGACGGTCATGTCCGCAATGGAGATCGTGATGGCGCCGATGGTGGAGTACTTGTAACCAAGGGCCTTGACATTGTCGAGCACTTCGGTCGCGACGGTGAAGCCGTGCTTCTCGATGCAGCGGTCAATGATCTTGCCGAGCTGCTTCTTACCGACCTTGAAGCTGACCTCGAGGTCGAACATATGCTCGGGATCGGTACGGTCGACGTAGCCGAGATCCTGCGGGATGGGCTCGTTGTAGATGATGCGGCCGACGGTCGTCTCGATCGTACGGTGCAGTGTCTCGCCGTTGACCTCGCGCGCGACACGCACCAGAATCGGCGCGTGCAGGCCGACATCGCCATAGTTATAGGCCATAATGGCCTCGTTCGGGTCGCGGTAGACCTTGAGCGGCTTATAGCTCGGGGTCTTTGCACCCTCGGCCTCCGCCTTCTTCTTGGCGGCAACGAAATCATCCGCATCGACGATCTCGTTGACCGGCAGATCCGTGTCGCCGGCGTCGGTCACGAACACCTGCTCGGCACCCTTCTCGGCCTTGCCGAGGCGGACATAGGTCAGATAGTACGCGCCGAGGATCATATCCTGCGTCGGCACGGTGACGGGGTGGCCGTCCTGCGGGCGGAGGAGGTTGTTGGCAGAGAGCATGAGAATACGCGCCTCAGCCTGCGCCTCCGCGGACAGCGGGACGTGGATCGCCATCTGGTCGCCATCGAAGTCGGCGTTGAATGCGGTGCAGCACAGGGGGTGCAGCTTGAGCGCGCGGCCCTCGACGAGCACGGGCTCGAACGCCTGAATGCCCAGACGGTGGAGCGTCGGTGCGCGGTTGAGCATGACCGGGTGGTCCTTGATGACGACTTCGAGTGCGTCCCAGACCTCGGTGCGCTGCTTGTCGACCATTTTCTTGGCGGACTTGATGTTGTTGGCAACGCCGTCCTCCACCAGCTTTTTCATAACGAACGGGCGGAAGAGCTCAATCGCCATTTCCTTCGGCACGCCGCACTGATAGAGCTTCAGGTCCGGGCCAACGACGATAACGCTTCGGCCGGAGTAGTCAACACGCTTGCCGAGCAGGTTCTGACGGAAGCGGCCCTGCTTGCCCTTGAGCATATCTGACAGGGACTTGAGCGCACGGGAGTTGGCGCCGGTGACGGCACGGCCGCGGCGGCCGTTATCGATCAGGGCGTCAACCGCTTCCTGCAGCATACGCTTCTCATTGCGGACGATGATATCCGGCGCGTTGAGCTGCATGAGGCGCTTGAGACGGTTGTTGCGGTTGATGACGCGGCGATACAGGTCGTTGAGGTCGGACGTGGCGAAACGGCCGCCGTCGAGCTGGACCATGGGGCGGATCTCAGGCGGGATGACCGGCAGGATATCAATGATCATCCACTCCGGGCGGTTACCGCTGCGGTGGAAGGCCTCGACGACCTCCAGACGCTTGACGATCTTTGCCTTCTTCTGGCCGCTGGCTTCCTCAAGCTCGGCGCGCAGCTGCTCGGAGAGCTTGGCGCAGTCGATCTGCTGCAGGAGCTTTTTGATGGCCTCAGCGCCCATACCGGCCTCGAAATCGTCCTCATATTTCTCGCGCATATCCCGGTACTCTTTTTCGGACAGGATCTGGCAGCGCTGCAGCGGTGTCATGCCGGGATCGGTAACGATATACGCGCCGAAATACAGCACCTTTTCCAGAACGCGCGGGGTCAGATCGAGGATCAGGCCCATGCGCGACGGGATGCCCTTGAAGTACCAGATGTGGCTCACGGGCGCGGCCAGCTCAATGTGGCCCATGCGCTCGCGGCGGACCTTTGCGCGCGTGACTTCCACGCCGCAGCGGTCGCAGATCTTGCCCTTGTAGCGGATCTTCTTATACTTGCCGCAGTGGCACTCCCAGTCCTTCGTGGGTCCGAAAATACGCTCACAGAACAGGCCGTCACGCTCGGGCTTGAGCGTGCGGTAGTTGATGGTCTCAGGCTTTTTCACTTCACCGGAGGACCAGGAAAGGATCATTTCAGGGGAGGCAATGCCGATCTGAATTGCATCAAACGGGGTGTAGCTCATGTTTTATTCCTCCTCCTTATCAGAATCGTCCGTGTAGTCATCGTCGTCGCCGGCATCGCCGAAAGCGCCGAGACTGTCATCTTCATCCACCGGTACGTCCTCGATCGTGAAGCCGCTGCCGGTGATCTCATCATCGTCGGACTTGTAGGACATCTCATCACGCATACCGGGGATGTAATCGTCCTCGTCGTCCTTAAGCTCGATCTCGTCGCCGTTCTCGTCGAGGATACGGACATCCAGACACAGGGACTGCAGCTCCTTGATGAGCACCTTGAACGACTCCGGCACGCCCGGCTGCGGGATGTTCTCGCCCTTGACGATGGCTTCATACGTGCGCACGCGGCCGGTCACGTCGTCGGACTTCACCGTCAGGATCTCCTGCAGGGTGTAAGCCGCGCCGTAGGCCTCGAGCGCCCAGACTTCCATTTCGCCGAAGCGCTGGCCGCCGAACTGCGCCTTGCCGCCGAGCGGCTGCTGCGTGACGAGGCTGTACGGGCCGGTGCTACGGGCATGGATCTTATCATCGACGAGGTGGTGGAGCTTGAGGAAGTAGACCCAACCGACCGTAACGTCGTTATCAAACTTCTGACCGGTGCGGCCGTCATAGAGCACGCTCTTGCCGTCCTCACGCAGGCCGGCTTTATTCAGCGTCTCGCGGATGGTCTCCTCGTTGGCGCCGTTGAAGACCGGTGTTGCAACCTTCCAGCCAAGCGCCTGCGCAGCGTAGCCCAGATGCACCTCGAGCATCTGACCGATGTTCATACGGGAAGGCACGCCCAGCGGGTTGAGGACGATGTCGAGCGGCGTGCCGTCCGGCAGGTACGGCATATCCTCGCGCGGAAGGATACGGGACACAACGCCCTTGTTGCCGTGGCGGCCGGCCATCTTGTCGCCGACGGAGATCTTACGCTTCTGCGCAATGTAGACGCGCACGACCTCGTTGACACCGGGAGACATCTCGTCGCCGTTCTCGCGGGTGAAGCGCTTGACATCGACAATGATGCCGGACTCGCCGTGCGGAACCTTGAGCGAAGTGTCGCGGACTTCTCTCGCCTTTTCGCCGAAGATGGCGCGCAGCAGGCGCTCCTCGGCGGTCAGATCGGTCTCGCCCTTCGGCGTGACCTTGCCGACCAGAATATCACCGCTGCGCACCTCTGCGCCGACGCAGATGATGCCGCGGTCATCGAGATACTTGAGCGCATCGTCGCCGACACCGGGGATATCGCGGGTGATCTCCTCGGGGCCGAGCTTCGTATCGCGCGCATCGCACTCGAACTCTTCAATATGAATGGAGGTGTAAACGTCCTCCATGACCAGACGCTCGTTGATGAGAACGGCGTCCTCGTAGTTGTAGCCTTCCCAGGTCATGAAGCCGACCAGCAGGTTCTTGCCGAGCGCGATCTCGCCCTGCGAGGTGGCCGGACCATCGGCGATCACGTCGCCCTTGCTCAGGCGGTCGCCGACGGCGACGATCGGACGCTGGTTGATGCAGGTGCCCTGGTTGGAGCGGGCGAACTTGATGAGCTTATAATCTTTGATCACGCCGCTGTCATAGCGCACCTTGACGCTGTCGGCCGAGACGGACATGACCAGACCGTCGTCCTCCGCGAGGATGACCACGCCGGAGTCCACGCACAGCTTGTGCTCAATACCGGTGGCGACGATCGGCGCCTCCGTGACCATCAGCGGCACGGCCTGACGCTGCATATTTGCGCCCATGAGGGCACGGTTTGCGTCGTCGTTTTCCAGGAACGGAATCATGGCCGTCGCAATGGAGACCATCATGCGCGGGGAAATGTCGATATAGTCAACGCGGTCGCGGTCGACCTCGACGATCTCGTCGCGGTGACGGCAGGTGATACGCTCGTTGATGAGGCAGCCGTTTTCGTCAACCGGCTCGCTCGCCTGCGCGACGATGTAGCGGTCCTCGACATCCGCCGTCATGTACTCGACGTCGTCGGTCACGCGGCAGGTGCCCTTCTCCACGCGGCGGAACGGCGTCACAAGGAAGCCGTACTCGTTCACGCGGGCATAGGACGCGAGATAGCTGATCAGGCCGATGTTCGGACCTTCCGGCGTCTCGATCGGGCACATACGGCCGTAATGGCTATAGTGCACGTCACGGACATCAAAGCTCGCGCGCTCACGCGACAGGCCGCCGGGGCCGAGGGCGGAGATACGGCGCTTGTGCGTCAGCTCTGCCAGCGGGTTGGTCTGATCCATGAACTGGGACAGCGGGCTGCTGCCGAAGAACTCCTTGATGGAGGCCGTCACGGGGCGGATGTTGATGAGCGACTGCGGGGTGACCACGTCGAGATCCTGCAGCGTCATGCGCTCGCGGATCACGCGCTCCATGCGGCTGAAACCGATGCGGAACTGGTTTTGCAGCAGCTCGCCCACGCTGCGCACGCGGCGGTTGCCGAGATGGTCGATGTCATCCGGCTCGCCGATGCCGTGTGCCAAGCAGCACAGGTAGTTGATGGATGCGAACATATCGTCCGCGATGATGTGTTTCGGAATGAGCAGGTCGAGGTTCTCCTCGATGGCTTCCTTGAGCGCGTCGCCCTCATACTGCTCCATGAGCTGGCGCAGGATCACGCCGCGCACAAGCTCCTTGATGCCGAGCTCGGCAGGGTCGAAGTCAACATAGTGCTTCATATCGACCATGCCGTTGCCGAACACGCGCACAGACTTGCCGTCCACATCCAGGTAGACGTCGTTGACGCCGGCTTCGGCAATCTCCTCGGCGCGCTCGCGCGTGAGCACCTCGCCCGCCTCGGCAAGGATCTCACCGGTCATCGGGTCGGCGACCGGGGCTGCCAGCGCGAAGCCGGCGATGCGGCCGCGCAGGCCGAGCTTCTTATTGAACTTATAACGGCCGACGTTCGAGATGTCATAGCGGCGGCGGTCATAGAACAGGCCCTCAAGCAGCGTCTCCGAGCTCTCGACCGTCGGGGGATCGCCCGGACGGAGCTTACGATAGATCTCGACAAGTGCCTCCTCGCGGGAGTTGCAGGTGTCCTTGTCGAGCGTGGCGACGATGCGCGCGTCGTTGTCGAACACTTCCTTGATCTGCTCGTTCGTGACGACGCCGGTCGTCATATCCGGGATACAAGACAGCCAGGTGTTCGGATTGTCCGCCTTGTAGGCACCCATGGCCTTGATGAACCAGGTCACGGGCAGCTTGCGGTTTTTATCGATGCGGCAGTTGAAAATGTCGTTCAGGTCGGTCTCGTACTCGAGCCATGCGCCATGGTACGGGATGACAGTCGTGCCGTAGGTGGAGTTGTAGGCCTTGTCGGTTTTCTTGTCGTAGTACACGCCGGGGGAACGTACAATCTGCGAGACGATGACACGCTCCGCGCCGTTGATGACGAAGGTGCCGCTGGGCGTCATGATCGGGAAATCGCCCATGAAGATCTCCTGTTCCTTGATCTCCTCGGTCTCCTTATTGCGCAGGCGGACGCTGACCTTCAGCGGGGCCGCATACGTGGCGTCGCGCGCTTTGCACTCTTCCTCGGTGTACTTCGGGTTCTCGTCCATGGAATAGTCCACGAAGCGCAGCTCGAGGTTGCCGGAGTAGTCGGTGATGACGTCCACATCCTTGAACACATCACGCAGGCCCTCTTCAAGGAACCACTTGTACGAATTCTTCTGGATCTCCAGAAGATTCGGCATGCTCTGGATCTCCTCGTGACGGGCAAAGCTCATTCGTTCGGTTTTTCCGTAGGTGACTGCCTTTGGCATGGCGAACACTCCTTCTTTTGAGATTGCGAACACCCGGTTGGGTTGTAAAATACTTTTTTGACCTGTTGCATTTTCGCAGCGAATCCGGTAAAATGTGCTTGTAGGTTGTGGGAGTATCCTCTCCCGCTCTCAACGACACATAGCGTGGTATTTTACCATTTCAACGCATAGGTTGTCAAGCACTATTTTGTGAATTTTCCGCCGGCAGGAGCACGTCGCCCTGCCGCTTTTTTGTATCTTCGGAGGAATCGCCATGGATGTCAGGATCTGTCTGCTGCTGGCCGCCGAGGCCGGTCTGGCGCTGGTACTCCTGTGGAGTGCCGGTGTGCTTCGGAAACCGGTGCACATTCTGTGCGCGGCTGCGCTGCTGGCGGCAGCGTTTGTGCTGCGCGGGCTGTGCCTGAATTATGCGACCAGTGATTACACACAGTTTCTGACTGTCTGGGTCGATTTTTTCCGCACGCACGGCGGACTCGCCGCGCTGCGGGAATCCGTAGGCAACTACAACGTGCCGTACCTGACATTTCTGGCGCTCATCAGCGGCAGCTCCCTGTCGGATCTGCACCTGATCAAATTATTCAGCATCTTTTTTGATGTTGTGCTCGCGTGGTCGGTCATGCAGCTCGTAGGCCTGTTCCGGCACGGCGCGGTGTGGAAGCTTGCGGCGTTCTTTCTCGTGCTCTTCTGGCCGACGGTCGTGCTCAACGGCGCGCTCTGGGGCCAGTGCGACAGCGTTTATGCCTCTCTCGCCGTGCTGAGCGTCTATCTCGTGCTGGCCGGACACCCCGTGCTCGGCGTTGTAAGCATTGCGGCAGCGTTCTCCTTTAAGCTGCAGGCTGTGTTTATCATGCCGGTGTTTCTCCTCTTCTGGCTCACACGGCGCGTCAAGCTCCGGCACGCACTGGCCTTCCCTGCCACGTGCGTGGTTATGGTGCTCCCGGCCGTCGTCGCCGGGCGCGGACTGTGGGACGCGCTGACCATCTCGTTTCAGCAGACGGGCAGCATCGGCACCGGGCTCAACTACAATTCTTCATCCGTCTTTGCGCTCGTCACGGATGTGAAAGACCCGGCGCTCGCCGCAAAATGCGGCATCGGCGCGGCCGCGCTCGTGATCGTGCTGCTGGCCGTCTGGTTCTGGCTGCACCGGGACAACTGTTCTGACCGGGCACTCGTGCTGGCGGCGGCGCTGCTGGCAATCGCGATCCCGTTTTTCCTGCCGCATATGCATGACCGGTATTTCTTCACCGCCGACGCGCTCACGCTCGCGCTGGCAGCCGCGTGGCCGCAGTTGGCGCCGCCGGCGGTTCTGTGCGAATTCGCCTCCCTGCTTGGCTACCACGCCTACCTGCGTATGCGCTATCTGCTGCCAATGACCGACGGTGCGCTGGCGCTCATCGCCGCAATCATCATTCTGGCAGCGACTCTGGCATTGGAACTGCAGCAGGAATCGCCGCTGCACGAAAAATTGAAAAAATCGACCTGAGTCGAATATTTGTGGTTGACATTCCGTGCTTTTCTGTTATAATAACTCATGCGTTTGAAAAGTGCATATGCGGGAGTGCTGGAATCGGTAGACAGGCAGGCTTGAGGTGCCTGTGTCCAACCATAGACGTGTGGGTTCAAGTCCCATCTCCCGCACCAAAATCGCCAAGGTACTGTGTACCTTGGCGATTTTGTTTTTGCTTTCATTTTCGCGAAAAACACAGCCGCCGGCAGATTTTCTGCCGGCGCTGCTTTGCACTTCGCGCAAAGCCGATCCGATTCGAGGCGGGCCTTGCCCCCTCGAGCTCCCCTGCTGCTCTGTAATCCTGCACACAGCACCCATTGCACAACGTCACAGCCGCCGGCAGATTTTCTGCCGGCGGCTGCTTTGTGAGAGAGACGCAAATTATCCAACGATGAAGTAGACGACCATGAGCGCGCACAGCAGATACATGATCGGGTGGATCTCCTTGGCCTTGCCGCGCACGAGCTTAACGAGCACGTGCACGATGATGCCGGCGCCGAGACCATTGGTGATGCTGCCGGTAAAGGCCGTGAACATCATCATGACGCAGGGGCCGATGGCCTCGTCAAAGTCCGTGAAATCGATCTCCGTGAAGCCCTTGAGCATGAGGAAGCCGACATAGATCAGCGCTGGGCCGGTCGCGGCATACGGAATGGCGACAAACAGCGGCGCGAGGAAAATGGTCAGCAGGAACATGATGCCCGTGACGAGCGCGGTCAGGCCGGTGCGGCCGCCGGCCTCCACGCCGGAGGTAGACTCAACAAAGGTCGTGATGGTGGTGTTGCCGGTCAGTGCGCCGACGCAGGTGCCGATGGCGTCCACGAGGAAGGGGCGCTCGATGCCGGGCAGGTTGCCGTTTTCGTCGAGCATGTTGGCGCGGTTGGCAACGGCAAGCACCGTGCCGAGCGTGGAGAAGAAATCACCGAAGAAGCACACAAACACGAGGATGAGACCGCTCGCGGTGAATACGCCCTTGAAATCCAGGTTGAACATGACGTTGCCCAGCTCACCGAAGTCCGGCACAGCGGCGACGCCGCTGAGCGTCGTGACACCGAGCGGGATGCCGATGAGCGTGGTGGCGATGATGCTGATGAGGATGGCGCCCTTCACGTTCAGAGCATTGAGCACGATGATGAGCAGCAGGCCGCCGATGGCCAGCAGCACGGCGGGATCGGCGAGGTTGCCGAGGGCGATACCGTTTTCAAACGAGCCGATGCCGCAGTTTTTGAAGCCAAGATAGGCAATGAAAAAGCCGATGGATGCGGAAATAGCGATCTTAATGTTCTTGGGAATGACACGCACGATCAGATCGCGCAGGCCAAAGACCGTCAGCAGCACAAAAATGATGCCGGAAATGAGCGTGATCGCCATGGCGGCGCCGAAACTCAGCGCCTGCGACTGGATGAGCGCACCGAGAATAAAGTTCGAGCCCATACCGGTCGAGAGTGCAAAGGGGAAGTTCGTGTAAAAGGCCATCAGCAGCGTGATCAGGCCGGACACGAGTGCACAGGTGATCATGATGGCGGACTTGGTGATGACAACACCGTTGACATCCGTGATGTACGCCTCGCCGCCGCAGATTGCGGCCGGCTGGACGGCCAGCACATACGCCATGGTCATGAAGGTGGTCAGGCCTGCGATGATCTCGGTTTTCTTATCCGTACCGCGCAGGCCGAGTTTGAAGAATTTCTCCATCAAATGCTCCTTATCCTTTCTCTGTCTCTGGTCGATTTATGCTTCCGCATCCGCAAACACGGGTACGAACGTCTGATTGGCGCCGTTGACGAGGCCCATATCCGTAATGACCACGCTCGGCAGCACCGGCAGCGCCATAATGGCCGTTGCCAGCAGGGTGAGTTGTCCGTCGCTGATGGTATCGAGCGCGGACTGTACAGCCTCGATCTCGGCGGCGACCTCGGCGCAGGGCTTCTGGCTCATGAGGCCGGCAGCCGGCAGGGCGATGTGCGTCTCCTGCTCGCCGCTGATCACGCAGACGCCGCCGCCGCACGCGCGCAGGATCTCGGCGGCGCGGAAGGCGTCCTTCGGGTCATGGTAGCTGACGGTGAAGTTGTGGCTGTCGTGCGAGATGGTGGACGCGAGCGCGCCGCTGCGCAGGCCGAAATCGCGGTACACGGCGATCGTCTTGCCGCCGAGACCGTAGCGGTTGGCGCAGCAGACGAACACAAGCGACGGATCTCCGCTGATATCGACCACGCCATCGCGCACCGGCAGCTCGACCGGCTCGACGTGGCGCAGGATGCGGTTGCCCAGCTCAGGCGTCATCACGTTGACGCGGATCGTATCGCCGGTGTAGCCCTCGGGCACACGCAGCTCAAAGGACTCAGGGCCCGTGATCTGCGGCAGAGCAACGGTGTTCGGCAGGTCGTAGTCGGCCGTCTTGCAGTCGCCGCCGAGATACTTGCCGTCCTCCGCGACAAGCACGCCCTCGGTGAACACGGCCTTCGGCTGACTGCCGTCGAACGCATCGACAAGCTGGATGTCGGCAATGTAGCCCGGCGCGATTGCGCCGAGATCCTCAAAGCCGTACTCGCGCGCAGCGTTGAACGTCGCCATCTTGATGACCTCGCGGCCGTCAAGCCCGGAGGCGATCGCCTTGCGCACGACATTGTTGATATGGCCGACGGTGAGCAGATCTTTGGCGTGGACATCGTCCGTGCAGATGGACACGAAATCGCGCCACGGCTGATCCTTGCAGCCGTCGACAAGGAAGGAGAGGTTATCGATGAGGGAGCTGGCACGCAGGTTGATATGCATACCGGCGCGGAGCTTGGCGCGCACCTCATCGGCGTTTACGCTCTCGTGGTCGGACACGGGGCCGCCGATGCGGTAAGCCGCGAGCTCACGGCCGAAGCAGTACGGTGCGTGCCCCTGCAGGAACACGCCGCGGCGCAGACCCTCGTCGATGATGGTATGCATGCGCTCGCTGTCCTGAATGACGCCGACATAGTCCATGATCTCGGCAATGCCGATGACATCGTCCATGTCCAGCAGCTCGCCGACTTCTTTGGCGAAGAACGCCGCGCCGGCGTTTTCCATGCCGGGCACGGACGGGACGCACGACGGGGCGAGCACATACTGGCGGAGCTTGGACTTTTTCGCGTTGTCGAGCATGAAGCGCACACCGTCAAGGCCCATGACGTTGCCGATCTCATGCGGGTCGGTGCAGATTGTCGTCGTGCCCCACGGCAGGATAGCGCGGGCCAGATTTTCGGGAATCATCATCGTGCTCTCGATGTGCATGTGCGTGTCGATGTAGCCGGGGATCAGGTAACGGCCCTGACCGTCGTAGTACGTCTTGGACGGCAAAACGGCCTCCTGCCCTTCCTCGCGCACCAAAACAACAAATCCGTCCAGGATATCAACACTGGCCGGATAGATTTCTCCCGTAATGACATTGAAAAACTGCACGTTGCCGATCGTCAGATCGCACGGGATCTGTCCCATAGCCGCCTGAATGAGGCGCGAGCGATCCTTTGCCTTGCGTGTACGCATCAAAATCCCTCCCTGAAATCATAAACAGCTTATCAAACCATAAAAAGCGTTTCCGCTTTCTACACAAAGAAAAAACGGCGGAGCGTCAGCAATCTGCGACCCTCCACCGAAACGGCAAAGCTCACACAGCGGTTTCGCGCTGTGCGTGCTGCATTCCGGTAGTCGGGCAATTCAAGGGCCGCCCGGTAGAGACGCGGGGCCCATGTGACTTCCCCGCCTATACCTGAAACTGTCTGTGTTCACTTGTTGGAACGCTTTGATTATAAATCCCGCGCCGCCGGAAAGCAATTATTCAAGAATCTGAAATAATCCCGCGCTTTCGATTTTTCTCTATCCATTTCGCCGAATTTGCTCCCACAAACAAGAAAACGCCCCCAGCCGGGTGCATTCGCACCCGGCTGGGGCAGCTTACCGCTTCCCGGTTTTACGCGCCGCGCAACACGGTCACGGCTGAGCGCGCAGCAGTGGCCGCATCGGGGCAATAGACATCCGCGCCGATCTCATCGCTGAAGGCCTGCGTGATGGGTGCGCCGCCGACAAAGATCTTCACCCAGTCGCGGATGCCGCGGACTTTCGCCAGCTCCACAACGTCGCGCATTTCCGGCATCGTCGTCGTCAGCAGCGAGGAACAGGCAATGATGTCGCAGTTCTGCTCGATGGCCGTATCCACGAACCGCTCCGCCGTGACGTCCACGCCGAGATCCACGACCTCCAGGCCGCTGCCCTCCATCATGATCTTGACGAGGTTCTTGCCGATGTCGTGCATATCGCCGCGCACCGTGCCGAGGCAGACGCGACCGATCGTCTCGCTGCTCTCCCCCGTCATATACGGCTTGAGCAGCTCTGTCGCCGCCGCCATGCAGCGCGCCGCAATGAGCATCTCCGGCACGAAAGCGCGGTTGGCCGAGAAATCTTCTCCGAGAATCGTCATACCGCGCACGAGGCCGTCCGTGAGGATCTCCTGCGCGCCATGCCCGGCATCGAGCGCCTCGGAGCACAGCTGCAGCACGCGCTTTTGCTGCCCGCGCACGAGCGCGGACGCGATGCGCGAGAGCACATCGCCCTGCGGCTGCTCTGTCTCGGCTGTGCTTGCAACCTGCGCGGCCGCCGCGTGTACACTCCGTCGCGGCACGGGCGGCAGGTGCACCGCCGGCACGTGCAGGGCTGCGTTGTATTCATCGACCGCCTGATTGAGGTACGTGTCCACGTGGGGGTAGACCGTACCCGCCAGGCCATAGGTGATCGACGGAATGTAGTGCCCGCCGGGGCAATTGCGCCGCAGCGCATCACGTGCATAGGCGAGAATATCCTCCGGCGTTGCGTCCTTGCGGTCGATCGCCGCGCCGAAGCCGCCCATGAGCGTGAGCCGCCCGTTTAGGTGCGCCTGCAGAGCAGGAATATCGTTTTCCGGCAGGACGCCCTGCCAGACCTGAATGCCGATCTCGGCCATGTCATCCACGATCGGCACAAGATAGGAGTCTGCGTGGTGGATGGCGATGACGCCGCGCGAACGGATATAGCCGTAGAACCGGCGGTACGGTTCCTTGAAGAATTCCCGCCACATCTCGGGTTTCATGAACAGGGCATTTTTCGTGCCCCAGTCATCGTGCGAAAAGATCACGTCCGGCTGCAGGTTGTCGATGAGCATACGCACATACGTCAAACGGTACTCCGTGATATAGTCGATAAGTGCGTGCATCTCATCCGGATGGGCATAGAGATTCGTGAGCGTATCCTCAAAGCCCATGAGGAAGTGGCACTGCTCGAAAATGCCCGTGCCCATAAAACCGGCCAGCAGATGATCCGGCCCACAGGCAGCGCGCGCCTCGGCACGGCAGGTCTCCCACCCCTCCGTACAGGCGGACTCCAGATCCGGCGCGTGCACCGTCTCACGCCAGCGCGTGATGTCCGGACAGACGGCAAGCCCCGGGCGCGTGTCCGGCATCGGACCGGGCGCGTCCTCGGGAAACAGGATCGTCGTACCCCAGCGGTCCTTGCTCGTTGTACCGCGCTTGCGGTTGCCGCGCAGGTAGGTGTTGCACGGGTCGGCAAGGCACATATGCAGGGCCTCGTACTGGCGCAGCTGGCGCTCCGGCTGTCCGTCCGGCTTGAGCAGCTCGAGGAAAATCTCTTTCGGTGTGGACATGGTTTTCACTCCTTGTTGTACAAAACGCAGGATGTATACGTCATCGTGCGTGGGCCGTAGTTGTAGGCAAGTCCCGAACGGATGCAGACATCGCTCACCAGCAGACCGTACGCCTCCATGGACGACAAGCGCTTGGTCGGATACCGGCACGGGCGGTCGGGGTAAGTGCAGCGGGCGCAGAGGGTGCACGTGCCGGCCATCAGCGGCAGGCAGCCAGGATGCAGCCGCCGCATCTGGCGGGCAAAGTCGGCAAAACGGCGCTTATGTGCCGCGCCGATTCCCTCAATGGACGCATAGTCGAAGTCATCGCGCAGCGTTCCGGTCGTCTGCACGAGAATGCCGGCATCGTAGCACGCGATCCGGCGTGCAGCCGCCTCAATGCTGCCGCAGCCGGGCGGGCAGGCCCAGTTGTGCCCAAAGCGGCCGCAGCGGTCGGCCGCACACATATCGCGCACCGCCGTCATCGGCACCGCCGCCGTCATATTCAGCTGCGCCCAATGGGAAAAGCCGTTACCGGCCGCCAGAGTCTCAGGATCGTTCATATGCAAAGCCTCTTGACAAAGCAAAGTTCCGCCGCTTAGAATGTGCCTATATCTTATAAGGGGGCGGCGGCCGTGTCAAGCATTCAAATTGAACAAAACGGCCGGAACCGTACCATTCCCCTGCCGGCCGGTGAGACGCTGCTGTCGATCCTGCGGCGCGCAGGCTATTCCATCCCCGCGGCCTGCGGCGGAAAAGGCCGCTGTGGCAAGTGCCGCGTACCGGTCAACGGCGTACCGCGGCTCGCCTGCCGGGTCTACCCGGAGGACGGCGACACCGTCATACTGCCGGAAGCTGCCGGCGGCGCGATCCTGACCGGTACCGTGCCGCTGCCCGCCTGTCAGCCGGGGCGCACGGGCTGCGGCGCTGCCGTCGATCTCGGCACGACAACCGTCGTCGTGCGGCTGTACGACCTTGCTTCCGGCGCAGAGCTGGCGACCTGCAGCGGCTGGAACGCGCAGGCGCCCTATGGGGCCGACGTCATCAGCCGCATCCAATATACGCTCGAGCAGCCGGACGGTCTGCAGGAACTCTCGCAGCGCATCCGCGAGCAGATCTGGGCGCTGGTATCCGGCGCACTCACGCGCTGCGGCCGCGCGCCGGACGCGCTGCACGAAATCACACTCGCCGGCAACACCGTCATGCAGCATCTCTTCGCCGGGTACTCCGTGCGCGGCATCGCCGCGGCGCCGTTCCGGCCGGAGACGCTCTTTGAAGCGCCCGGAACCGAAACACTGCACGGCGTGCCGGTGCACTTTGCCCCCTGCGTGGCGGGCTACGTCGGCGGGGACATTACGGCCGGTCTGCTGGCCGTAGGACTGGCGGATCTGCCGGGCACAAACCTGTTTCTCGACATCGGCACCAACGGTGAAATGGCGCTCGGCGGGCGCGACGGATTCGTCTGCTGCGCCGTGGCGTCCGGCCCAGCCTTCGAGGGCGCGGGCATCACGTGCGGTATGCCGGGTGTGAACGGCGCCGTCAGCCGTGTGCGGTACGACCGCGGCTTTCTGTATGACGTCATTGGCGGCGGTGCGCCGCAAGGACTGTGCGGCTCCGGGCTGCTCGACCTGACGGCGGTTCTGCTGCGCCTCGGCGTCATTGCCCCTGGTGGGCGGCTTCTGCCGCCGGAGAAAGCGCCGGAGTCCATGCGCCGTCACCTGACGCGCGAAGGCGACGGCAATGGCTGCTTTCATCTGACGCCGGAAGTGCATCTCACGGCAGCGGACGTTCGCAATCTGCAGCTGGCAAAGGCCGCTGTCGCAGCGGGCATCCGCGTGCTGCTGCAGCAGCGCGGGATCACACCGGAGCAAATAGATGGTGTGTACCTCGCCGGAGGCTTCGGCAGCTATCTCGACCCCGACAGCGCTATGGCCATCGGGATGCTCCCGCGCGCGTGCGCGGGCAAGCTGCGCACGCTCGGCAACACGGCGCTCGCCGGTGCGGCCGCGCTCACGCTCGATCCCGCGCAGTGGCAGCGCATCCGGATGATTTCCCGGGTATGCAACTATTTAGAGCTATCCGGCCGCGCGGACTTTGCCGCGGCCTTTACTGATCATCTATCGTTTCCGCAACCATAACATTTCACGGAGGTCACGACCATGGAGATCCGTTTTCCCCTCATCCTTGACGGTGCGACCGGCACCGAACTGCAAAAGCACGGCTACGCCGGCGATGTGAGCGCTGAGCAGTGGACGCTCGAGCACCCGGACGTCATTGTGGACATCCAGCGCGGCTATGTCGCTGCCGGAAGCCAGGTGCTCTATACGCCGACCTTCGGTGCCAACCGTCAGAAGCTCGAAGAGCGCAGCATCTTCAACCAGACAGCCGACTATAATCGCCGCCTCGCCGCGCTCTCGCGTCAGGCGGCGGACGGGAAGGCGTGGATCGCGGGCGATCTCGCGCCGACGGGTTTGTTTCTCGCCCCGCTCGGTGAGGCATCGTTTGAGGATCTGGTCGATATCTACATCGAGCAGGCGGCCGGACTCGAAGCAGCCGGCGTCGACCTCTACGTCATTGAAACGATGATGACGCTCTCGGACGCGCGCGCCGCCGTACTGGCCGTGCGCAGCGTGAGCGACAAGCCGATCTTCGTGTCCTTCACGTGCAACGAGAGCGGCCGGAGTCTCTCGGGCACGGACGTGACCGCCGCACTGACCGTGCTGCAGGGCATGGGCATCAGCGCCTTCGGGCTCAACTGCTCGGCCGGCCCGGAGCAGATGCTCATGCAGCTGCGCCGCCTGCGGGAATATGCCCGCGTACCGCTGATCGCAAAGCCCAATGCCGGTATGCCCGTCACCGTCGGCGGCAAGACTGTGTACGACTGCACGCCGGAGGAATTCACGGCATTTGTACAGCCGATGCTGGCAGCGGGCGTAGCCGTTTTTGGCGGCTGCTGCGGCACGACGGCGGAGCACATTGCCGCGCTGCGCGCTGCGCTCAGGGACGCAAAATTCGTCCCGCCCGCACCGGAGCACACAGACCTGCTCCAGGCCGCGACGGAAAAGCTGCCCTGCTACCTGCCGCCGGACGCGGGGCATGGTCCCGTGCTGGCCGCCGGGCCAGATCTCGAGGACCGGCTGGCAGACGCGCTTGACGGCAGCGAGCCCATGGTCGCGCTGCGCATCGGCGCCTGGGAGGACATCGACGCGCTGACCGACGTGCAGTACCTGCTGAGCAAGCCGCTGTGCCTCGTCTGCGACGACGCGGAGCTCCTCGAGGCCGCACTGCGCACCTATCAGGGCCGCGCGCTCTATGAGGGAACGCTCCCGGAAGCGGCGCTGCTGCCCCTGTGTGACCGGTACGGCCTGCTGATTTGAACAGGTGCCGCCCGAGGTGGTAAATTTCGCAGCGACCACACGCCCTCGTGGTAAAAAAGAGACGCAGGAGGATGCTGCGCCTGCCGGGCGGCTTCTATATAAAAATGCGCATTTTTTTAGCGCTTTTCGTGACAAAAGAGCGCAAAAAAGTAGCAGTTTTTTGTTGACACGGCAATTCTTCTGTGAAATAATGAACCTGTACTACGTAGGTACATCCGGTGCTGTGGGGTACACCGCGTGGGACAACCGTTATGAGAGGAATGACCATCCCTCATAAACAGGAACGGAGCAGATACATCCCCCCCGTATCTGCTCCGTTTTTCTTTTTAAATTACGCTTCCAGCCGCTCGGCATATTTCATGCTGCCGGCAAACAGCACCGCCAGCATGGCAAACACGGCGGCAAACCCCAGTGCGTCCCAGACCGTGAACGGCGTATCCAGCAGCGTCACGGCCAGAATGGCCGCCGTGACCGGCTCGGCAAAGCCGTAGAGCACGCTCTTTTCCGGGCCGATGAGCTTCACGCCCGTCATGTAGAGATTGAAGGCCAGCAAATTGCCGAAGAGCACCACGAACAAAATGCCGCCAACACCCCGCAGCGACGGTGTATAGCCGAACGTCCATGGGTGCATGGTCAGCTCAAAGAGCACAGCGCCCATCAAAAACGCCCACGCCTGCAGCATGCTGACGGGATAATCGCACAGCTCCTGGCGCGGATAGAGGCAGTTATAAACCGTCACACAAACCGCGCACGCAACGCCCGCAACCAACGCCACCGGCGACATGGCAAACGCAGTCAGATCACCGTGCGTGGTCAGCAGCGTCACACCGAGCAGCGCCAGCACAATGCTCACGACCTCATACACGCGCGGCTTTCTGTGTGCGCCTGCACAGGCGACCAGCAGCACCATCACCGGCGACAGGTCCTGCATGATCGTGCCGATGGCCGCATTGGAAAACTGAATGGTCAGAAAATAAAGAAACTGGCTCAGGCTGATGCCAAAAACGCCATAGAGCACGAGCATCACCGCGCTGCCGCGCTGCCGCCACGGGGCAAACAGCAGCCGCCGGTCCTTCATCAGCCAGTATACGAACAGGATCAGGCCCGCCAGCCCCAGACGGATCGGGATCAGCCACGTGGTCTGCATGGCCTCATGCGTAAAGAGATACTGCCCCATCGTGCCGGAAATACCCCAGCACACACCGCCGCCCGCCGCCATCAGCGCACCCTTTAGCTGTCTGCTCATTGCAAACATCGACCTCACTCTGCATTGGAATACGCGCTATTATAGCAGACGATGTCCACCGCTTCAAGAATCGTATTTTACGATTTTTTTGCCCGATCCGGCACACCGGCAAGGCAAAACGGCAACTCCAGCGAATGCTGCTCGAGCAACACCCGGTCGCGCAGGATCTCCCTTGCCGGTCCGTCGGCCGCGATCTGCCCGTCGTGCAGCAGCAGGACGCGGTCACACGTTTCGAGCACAAGGTCCAGATCGTGCGTTGCAATGATCTTCGTCACCGGCAGCGCATTGAGCGTGCGAATGAGCGTGCGGCGATTTTTCGGGTCGAGCGCCGTGGACGGCTCGTCCATGAGCATGATCTTCGGCTGCATGGCAAGAATGGTCGCGATGGCGGCCATGCGCTTTTCGCCGCCGGAGAGCTTGTGGTTGCGGCGGTTTTTCAGACGTGTGAGATTCAGCTCCGCAAGCGTCTGATCCACGCGCGCCTCCGCCTCCGGACGGGGCATACCGTAGTTGAGCGGGCCGAAGAGCATATCCTCAAACACCGTCGGCATGAACATCTGGTTGTCCGAGTCCTGCAGGACATAGCCCAGCCGCCGGCGGATGGCCGCGAGGTTGTCGCGGTTCATCTCCAGGCCGTCGATCGTGATCGTACCGGAGACGGTGATGAGCCCCAGCGCCGCTTTCATGAGCGTGGACTTGCCCGCGCCGTTGGCGCCGATCAGGCCGACCTGCTCGCCCTCGGAAACGGAAAATGTCAAATCATTCAGGATCGTGCGCTCGCCCGGGTAGGCAAACGAAACATGGTCAAAACACAGCATATGCGCCCCTCCTCAGGCAAAAAGTCCGCCCAGCAGCGCCGGCAGATTATACAGCCGCGCCAGAACGATCAGCGCCGCGCAGCCAATGGCAAACGGCCACGAGGCCCGGCTCGACGGCCGGCCCTGCGCGTAATGGAACTCACCATGATAGCCGCGTAGCTCCATGCTCTCGTAGAGCGCGGTCGCGCGGTCCATGCTGCGCAGCAGCAGCTGACCCAGAAACGATCCCCACGCGGAGATATGCACGCCCTTCTGCCCCGGTGCGCGCAGGCGGTAGGCATCCGTCATGATGGCTGCCTCGTCGAGCAGCACGGAGATGTACCGGAACGTGAGCAGCAGCAGCGACGTGAGCACCTTCGGCACGTGCAGCTGCCGCAGCGCGCGGCAGATATCCTCAATGCTCGTCGTCGCCGCGAGCAGGAATGACGCCATGAGGCAGAAGATCCCCTTCATCATCAGCGTCAGCATGGAGATCACGCCGCCGCTGATACCGACCGCGCCGATATACAACACGATCCGCTTGTCAAAGAAGGGATTGAACAGGCCCACCGCGCACACGAGCGGCATCACCACGCGCAGCTTGTGAAAGCACGTATGTACAGGGATCATGCTGACCTGATAACCGACAAGCGGGAAGAGCACCATGACAAGCACACCCGAGATATCGTACTTATGAAACGAAACCGTCACGACAATATAGAGCACGGTCACAAAGAGCTTGGACAGCGGACTGAGCCGGTGCATCGGCGAATCCTGCGCCGCCAACTCGTCCATGGCCCGCAGCTCAACACTGGCCTGCTGCGCTTTGTTCATGTGTGCTCACCTCCCCATTGGCGCAAAACGCCCATTGCGGCAAGCCCCGAAAGGAGCTTGCCGCATGGGTCGTATATTTGGATGCTTGGTATCGAGATTATTGCTGATGGCTCTTCTTGTGCCGGCAGATTCCGCCGACGCCGCAGATAAGCGCCGCTGCCGCCGCTACGATGGCAGCACCCGCCACGCCGGACACGGATGTACCGGCCGCGGAATCGCTCCCGGCAAAGGAATAGTCCGGCAGGAAAGCCGTTTTTTCCTGCACAGCGCCGGCCTTATCGGCCGCGCTGCTCTGCACACCGTAGCTTTCTTCATCGAGGCCCATATTCTGCGTGTAGCCGGCATCGCTGTTGCCAAACAGTGACCACTCCAGACCGTCGGGGTTGCCGCTGGCCAGCAACGACAGGCCGCCGCCGACGAGTACCGCCGTAACGGCGATGACCGCGATCGTGCCCTTGAACGAGACCTTGCCGGCAGTCTCCCCGCCAGTGGACACATCGCGCAGCAGCTCCGGCCGTGCCTCATAGAGGAACAGCAGTACTGCCGCCGTGATGAGGCCCTCGATCAGGCCGATGGCCAGATGGATCGGCAGCATGATGGCGCAGAACGCGCCGAACGGCAGAGCCGTGATGCCGGAGAGCGTCGTCTCCAGCACGACCGAGAACGCACCGAGCTGCAGCATCAGCACACAGCCAAGCACGGACGCGAGCGTAATCTTGAGACGGTTCGCCGCCCGCTCCCCGCGGCGTGCAAAGCAGCGGCTTCGCATCAGCGGGCGATAGATGAGGAAATACCCGACAAAGCAGCCGTAAAACGCCATGTTCCAGACGTTCGCGCCCAGCGCCAGCAGACCGCCGTCGGCAAAGAACAGACACTGGATCGTGAGGATCACAATCATGGACAAAAACCCCGCCCACGGGCCGAGCACGGACGTGAGCAGCAAGCCGCCGCACAGGTGGCCGGACGAGCCGGTTCCGGGGATGGTGTAGTTGATCATCTGCCCCGCGAACACGAGCGCCGACATGACGGCCATGGTCGGCAGCTTCTTAGCCGCCGAGGTCAGATCCTGCTTTTCTTCCTTGTGCAGCTCCACGATTGAGGCCCCCGCAACGACCGCAGAAGCTGCATACATCACACCGGCGACCGCCGGCGTGAGCAACGCATCTGCCATATGCATCAGACGCACCGCCTTTCCCTTCGTTTCTTATGACAAGATTATAACGCGCCAGCTGCTTCCTGCACAAGCTCCCCGGGGGGGGGGATGTGTTGCTCAACACTTTTGCCCGCCGTGATGAAAAACGCAAAAAAGTGAACGCCGGATGCAAATGCATCCGGCGTTTACCTATCTCAGGAGCGGACAGCATCGTGCCGTCTGTTATAAAGGAACATACCGACGCCCGCGCCGCAGATAAGCACATAACCCAGAACGCTGAGCCAATCCGGCACATCGTCGAAAACGAAAAAGCCCAGTATGGCAGCAAAGAGCACCTGCGTATAATCATACACTGAGATCTCTTTGGCCGGCGCACAGACATAGGCCTTCGTGATGCCAAGCTGTCCCACGCACGCGAACACCCCCGCCAGCAGCAGGTACATCAGCTGCCGTACGCTCATCGGCGCATAGTCCAGCAGAAGAAACGGCAGACAGAGCAGGCATGAAAACGCCGAAAAGTAAAACACGATCCGGCTGCCGTTTTCCCCGCGTGCGCCGAGATAACGCACAAATGTGTATGCAGCGCCCGCGCCCAGCCCGCCGAGCACGCCGGCCAACGCCGGGAGCATCTGGGGATTGTCAAAACTCGGCTTGATGATGCACACACTGCCGCCAAAAGCAATCAGGACACCGAACACCTGCACAAAGTTCGGCTTTTCGTGCAGGAGAAATATTGAAAACAGGATGGCAAAAAACGGCGATAGCTTGTTGAGCATATTCGCATCCGGCAGGTTCAGCTTGCTGAGCGCATAAAAATTGCACAGCAGACCCAGCGTGCCGAAAAAGCACCGGCCGAACAGTGCCGGGAGATTGCGGCGTTCCGGTCGAAACGACGTGTGGCTGCGCAGCATAAGGATCACGATGAAAATGAGCGCAACAAAGTTGCGGAAGAAGGCCTTTTCAAACGACGGCAGATCACCCGCCAGCTTCACGAACATGGACATGAGCGAAAAGCCGAACGCCGCGATGAGGACATAGAGGATGCCCTGTGTTTTTTGACTGTGTTTTTGCATGATGGTTCTCTCGATTCCAGCGAAGTCACCCTATTATACAGCGCCGTGGCACCCTGTCAAGTCCGGCCGAATATAGAAAAAGCGCCCGGCCGGACACCGGGCGCCTTTTCCAATAGGGGGATAAAAGGAAAATGAGAGATGAGAGGATGCAAAGACTCGGAAGCTCGATTACTCGATCTCGAGGTGCTTGGACTCCGGCTTTGCCGGGGCCTTCTTGGGCATGGTCAGCGTCAGGACGCCGTTTTCATACGCAGCCTTGATACCCTCGACGTCGATCTCGGACACGTTGAAGCTTCTGGAGTAAGAACCATAGTAACGCTCGCGGCGGATGTAATCGCCCTTGTCGTCCTTTTCGTCCTTGCTGTCCTTGTGCTCAGCCTGAATGGACAGGATATCGTCGTCAATGTCGATGTGGATATCTTCCTTGCGGAAGCCCGGAAGGTCGGCTTCCAGCTTGTAGCCGTCCGCCGTCTCGGAAATATCGGTGCGGAACGGGTTGACCTGCTGGTCACCCCAGAAATTCTTCTCCATCTGTTCCAGCTCGCGGAACGGATTGTAGCTGCTCATACGATAGCTTCTGCGGTCAAAAGGCATGATTTCGAACATTTTATATTCCTCCTAGAATTCTATACACGGTAATGATTTTCTCGAGCGTTCGATTTATTTCTCTCGCTCTTTACGATATATAAATTACTATACAATTATGAATAAATAAAGTATATATCGTGAATAAAGTGTAAACGTTAGCACTCGTTTTGCTAGAGTGCTAACGTTTTTCATGCTTTTCGATAGATCAGGAGGGCAAATTCGGTTTCTGTGGTCAAGGTATCGAGCGCGTGGAGCTTGGCCTGATCGCGCGCACCGGTCTTATAGTAATACGGCGTCATGCAAAACAGCGCCTCGATGTCGGCATTCGTGCGCAGCGTGATCGTGCTGCGCAGCACACGCTGCTCCGCGAGCACAAAACCGGGCAGCGCCGGGTCAGGAACGGTGTTTTCATAGGGATGGTCATACACCGCCTGCTTGAGCCCCCAGAGGTGGCGCTCGAGCGGGATGACACGCAGCAGCACTCCGCCCGGGCGCAGCACACGCGCAAATTCGTCCGCATCATGCGGCGCGAACACATCGAGCACAAGGTCGCAGCTCGCATACGCGACCGGAAGGTGCGCAATACTGGCCACGGCCAGCGTCAGCTCCGGCGCGCGGCGGTGCGCGCAGATGAGCGCGTCGCGCGAGATATCTACGCCGCACACGGATGGGGTTCTCCCCTGCGCCTGCAGCGCGCGCAGGACGCGGGCAGTGTAATACCCCTCGCCGCAGCCGGCATCGAGCACATCCGCATCTGCGGATGCATACGCCTCCGCAGCGGCGGCGATGGCATCGCGCAGCGGCGCGTAATAGCCCGCGTCCAGAAACGCGGTGCGTGCGGCCACCATGCGCTTATCATCTCCGTGGCGCTTATCCTTGGACCGGTTCGTGCGCAGCAGGTTCACATACCCCTGCCGCGCGATGTCATAACAGTGCCCTGCGCCGCAGCGCAGGGATTTCTCTTCCCGGTGCAGCGCGCCGCCGCAAACGGGACAGATCAGTTCCGGCATTCTGGCTCCTTTCCATGGAAAACCGCGCAGCCGGAATGGCTGCGCGGTCGGAATGTCAACTTTACAGCACCTTGGCCAAAAAGTCCTGCAGGCGCGCGCACTGCGGGTGCTCGAAGATGTCCTTCGGCGCGCCAGACTCGGCGATCTTACCGTCGGCCATGAACAGGACGCGGTCGCCCACCTCGCGGGCGAAGCCCATCTCGTGTGTGACGACAACCATCGTCATACCCTCGTGGGCCAGCTCCTTCATGACATCAAGCACTTCACCGACCATTTCGGGGTCGAGCGCGCTCGTCGGTTCGTCAAAAAGCATGACCTTCGGATGCATGGCGAGCGAACGCACGATCGCAATACGCTGCTTCTGCCCGCCGGAGAGCGCGGACGGATAACTGTCGCCGCGGTCAGCCAGGCCGACGCGGGCGAGGAGCTTGTCCGCCTCAGCATCCGCCTCCGCCTGCGACATGAGCTTCGTCTGCACGGGGGCGAGCGTAATGTTCTTGCGCACGGTCATGTTTGGAAACAGGTTGAAGTGCTGGAACACCATACCCATCTGACGGCGCATGGCATCAATATTCACCTTCGGGTCGGTGATCTCCGTGCAGTCAAAGGTGATGGTGCCGGCCGTCGGCTGCTCGAGCAGATTCAGGCAGCGCAGAAACGTCGACTTGCCGGAGCCGGAGGGCCCGATAATGACCACATTCTCGCCGGGGCTGACGTGCTCGGAAATATCGTCAAGCACAAGATGCTCGCCGAACGATTTGGAGAGATGTTTAACGTCGATCACTTTGACGCAGCCTCCTTTCAAACACGCTGAGCAGCTTGGAAAACAGCATGACCAGCAGCAGATACATCAGCGCAATGCCAAACAGCGGGAACAGGCCCTGGTACGTCTTGGCAATGACCGCTTTGGCTGCGTAGGTCATCTCCTTACCGCCGATGACAGTAATGAGGGATGTGTCCTTGAGCAGAGTGATAAACTCATTGCCGAGCGCCGGCAGGATGTTCTTGATCGCCTGCGGGATCACGATAAAGCGCATGGTCGTGAAATAGTTCATGCCCAGGCTGCGTCCGGCCTCCATCTGGCCGGGGTCGACCGACATAAGGCCGCTGCGGACGATCTCCGAAACGTAAGCGCCGGAGTTGATGCCGAGGGACAAGATGCCGATCATGGTATAGTTGCGACTGCTGGCAAAGATCACGAGGCTCATGATCAGCAGCTGCACCATCATCGGTGTGCCGCGGATGATGGTCGTATAGATCTTACAGATGGCGTTGAACACGCCAAGGACCACATTCTTGTGACCCGCACGCTGCTGGTCGTGCGCCGTGCGAATGACAGCGACGAGCACGCCGAGCACGACGCCCAGCAGCAGCGCAAGGATCGTCGCTTCGAGCGTGGTGAGCAGACCGCTGAGATACAGTCTCCAGCGCCCGGCAGCCACGAAGCTCTGGTAAAAGCCGACGAAGGCGTTGTCCCAGAAGCCGAGGGCCCGCCCGGCCTGCAGCTGTGCTGTCAGATCGGCATAAAGCTGCGCCCAATTACCCATGTAGGTACCTCTTTCTTTCTACGCGCAAAGGGCGGCAGTTGGCCGCCCTTTGCATACTTATGGATTCTCGCAATTACTTGCTGGGGATATACTTGTCAATGATGGACTGGATGGTGCCGTCTGCCTTGAGCTCGGCCAGCGCCTTGTTCAGGGCATCCTGCAGCGCGGTGTTGTCCTTCGCCAGACCAATGGCGTAATCCTCGTTGGCGTACTCGGTGTCCAGAATGGTCAGACCGGCGTTTGCCTTGACATACTCCTTAGCCGGAGCGCTGTCGATCACGACGCAGTCAACCTTGCCGGCGAGCAGGTTCTGCACGGCGGTCGCGCCGTCATCAAAGGGAACCACGCTGTCCTCGCCGAAATCATCGATGCAGTAGATATAACCGGTGGTGCCGCGCTGGGTGCCGATCTTCTTGCCCTCGAGATCATCAATGCTCTTGATGTCGGAGCCTTCCTTCACGATGACGACCTGCACGCCGTTGGCGTAACTGTCGGTGAAGCACATGGTGTTCTGACGATCGGGCGTGACGGTCACGCCGGCGGCAACGATGTCGCTCTTGCCGGTCTGGACGGCGCTCAGAGCAGAGTCAAAGTCCATATCATCGACGACCAGCTCCAGACCCAGCTTCTGTGCCAGGGCGTAAGCGATCTCGATGTCGATGCCTTCAAAGCCGGTGCCTTCGTAGCCCTTGCCGTCGTCCGCAACGGACTCATACGGCGGGAACTGCGCGTTGGTGGACATGGTGAGCTTGCCGGCGGTCACGGTTTTCATGTCCGAACCCGTCTGGGTATCCTTCTGGCCACAGGCGCACAGAGATGCGACCATGAGGACTGCCAGAAGCAGTGCAACAAATTTCTTCATTTTATTAGCCTCTTTCTCAAACAAAATAGATTGGGGCTCGCGCCCCGTTTGGTATGGTCGTATGATAGCACGCTGAAGTAGGACTGTCAAGCATTTTGTGCATGAATATGCGAGTTTTTCACCGGATTATTCACATTGTGCGCGAATATTCAGTGATGGAATGAATATTCGCGGCCGAATTCGCGTTTTTGCACAATGCGGCAACACCGTGCGTTTGAAAAATTGACAATTCTGTGCTATGCTCTTTTCACGCACTTTACACGGGAAAACGGTGATGCATTACGAATAACCGGCACTATGTTTATCTTCTGCGCTGCGCGGACGGCTCGCTCTATACGGGCATGACGCCGGACATTGCGCGCCGACTGCGGCAGCACGTCGAGCGTTTGCCCGGCTGTGCGAAGTATACACGCAGTCATCCGGTCACGGAACTGGCTCTGCTGCTGACCACCGACACCGCCACGACCGCCCGGCAGCTCGAGGCGCGCATCAAGCGGCTGGCATGCGCGCAGAAAGACGCGCTCATCACAGACCCGGTATGTCTGCCGGCTCTCTGCCCGGCGCTGGCCGGTGCAGACATCCGGCCGGTGCCGGGCGCAAAGCTCGCAGACTATCTCCCCAACGCAGCAAAACCGGCAGACGCCTGAGCGTCTGCCGGTTTTGCCTTGTATATGGTTCAGCGCAGGCCGCGCAGCTCCAGATAGCGGAGTACGAGCTTGACAACGTCACTGATCTCCAGCCCGTCCGTGTTGACGCACAGGTCATAAGCCTGCGCATCGCCCCAGCGCTTGGAGGAGAAGAAGTTATAGTATGCCGCGCGCTCCTTATCCACCTGACGGATGCGCTTTTCCGCTTCCGCGGGTGTCGTGTTCGTGCGCACACTCTCGCGGTGGATGCGCGCAGCCATCGGCGCGTGCACAAACAGATTCACAAGCGCCGCGTTCGGATCGTCACGCAGGACATAGTCCGCGCAGCGGCCGACAATGACACATGACTCGCGCGCCGCGATCGTGCGGATGACCTCCGACTGTGCCTGAAAGATCTGCACCGGGAACGGCTGCTCGTCGGCAATGACGCCGCCGCCCGTTACCAGCGAATACAGAAAGCTGCCCGGACGCTGCTCTTCATGCGTCTGCACGAAGCTCTCGGCAAAGCCGCTCGCTTTCGCCGTTTCATTGATGAGCTCCGAATCGTAGCACTTGACGCCCAGTGCCGCCGCCAGCTCGCTGCCGAGCTGCCGGCCGCCGCTGCCGTTTTCTCTTCCGATCGTAATTACCAGATTTGCCATGATATGACCTCCCCTGTCTCATTTCACCGTAACAACGGCATTGATGCGCCACTGGTCAAAGCGGTGCAAAATCGCCGCCGCCTCGGCACGTGTGGCACTTCCCTGCGGGCGCAGATATGTCGCGCCGCCTTCTTCCACGCCGCTGATGAGCGTGTTGGCAACGGCCCAGCCCATCTCGGTCTGTGCCCAGGACGAGACGCTGCCGCCGTCCGGGAACACACTCAGGTCGGCAACCGCCACCGTGCTGTAATCCATAAACACGGCGTAACCGTAAAACATCGTCATCATCTGCTCACGCGTAATCTTCTGCATGGGCGAGAACGTCGTCTCGCTCGTGCCGCTGACCACACCGCAGTTATATGCCCAGATGACCGCGTCCGTATACCACTCACCGTCCGGCACATCC
Organism: Oscillospiraceae bacterium; assembly: GCA_048217285.1. Classification (GTDB taxonomy): domain Bacteria; phylum Bacillota; class Clostridia; order Oscillospirales; family Oscillospiraceae; genus CAG-103. The sequence continues at coordinate 14,041 of DBFWVW010000046.1, read as the reverse complement.
GTGAACGGTGCGGTCATGCCCGCAACGCTCGGTGAGCCGTTCATCCGGTAGAGCACCGTGACGAGCATGGCGCGGTTCATTTCGTCCCCGGGCGAGAAGGTCAGCGTCGAAGTGCCGACCATGAGGTTGTTTTGCGTGACATAAGCAACGTCCTCATAATACCACGCGGTGCTGCGCACGTCGCGGTAGGGGTTTTTCCAGGTATCGATCGGCTCGGTCTTGGGGATGAATTCATAACGCAGCTTGGCACAGCGCTGGCAGGTATAAGTAATGACACCGACGGTCTTGCTCGTCGGCTCCTGCCGCCCGGTCTCGACCCAGGCATGGCCGAGGGCGGGCACATAGCTGCTCTCTTCAATATACGTATCGCCGCAGGCGCAGGTGTAACGCGTGTAGCCCTGCTGCTCGCAGGTCGGATCGGTGATCGTGGGAATGTGGTTGTGCACATGCCCCAGCTTCGGGATCGTGGCATCCTGCCGCTCGCCGCAGGTTTTGCACACGCGGTGCTTGGCACCGTCTGCAAGGTCGGTTTCCTGCCGGTCAATGATCCAGTCGCCCCAATCGTGGCCCTTTGCCGGGATACGCACCAGATGCACATCGTTGCACCGGCCGCAGACATAGTACTCCGTGCCCGGCTGCGTACAGTCCGCCTCTTTGCTGTTTTCCAGTTTGAGCTCATAATTATGGCCCAGCTGCGGGACGATCTCCGTGTAGGTATCGCCGCAGCGGGTGCAGTTGTATTCCTTCAGGCCGGTCGTGGTGCAGGTCGGCTCCACGATCGTGCGCACGCCGCTGTCGCCGCCGTAATCATGGCCGAGCGCCGGGGTGCGGCTGCCCTCAACGATATAAGACTCGCCGCACGGCAGGCTCATACTGTTGACGCAGTAGTATTCCGTGTAGCCCTGCTCGGTGCAGGTCGGCGCAACAACACGCTTTTTCATGGTGTGCTGATGGTGGTCGCTCGGGATCGCATAGGTCTCCACCTCGCCGCAGCGCATACACGTGCGCTGCTTGATACCGTCGGTTTTGCTGCCGGCTTCCAGAACGACATCCCAGTCGCTCCAATCGTGGCCGAGCGCCGGAGTCTTTTTCTCATACCAGTAGTCGCACTGCGTGCACATATAGCGCTGGTAGCCGTCCTTCGTGCAGGTGGCATCGTGGCCGGAAGAGACCAGCTTGTGCCCGGTCATAGGCAGCACGACCCGATCGGCCGCGCCGCAGTCCTTACACACGGAGACAATGGAGCCGTCCACCGTGCAGGTGGGCTCGGTGCGGGTCGTCTCCCAGTTATGGTCATTGAGATAGACGAAGTTAATATGAAAGCCCGTGTCCGTGCGCGTAATCTGCGCATCGTAATGCTGCAGCGTCGTCGTGGTCAGGACATAGGTAATCTCATTGCCGTTATCATCGTGGATGGGCAGGTTCTCAAAGACGGCCTGTCCGTCCTCAGGATCGGACGAATGGTGCGCCACGACTACGGCATCGTTGTTGCGGCTCAGCTCCATGTACACGCTTGTCGGACGATCCTTTGTATAGAGCTCATCGGGCGCGATCAGCTCGTTCGTCCATTCGAACGTGACCGTGACGGAGCGCAGCTCGCTGGGCGCTGCCGTCTTGTAGTGGAGCGTGTGATTGAGCTGCAGCTGGCCGTTTTCCACATCGGGCAAAATGCGCGCGCCGTCGCTGATGATGTACGCCGTCTCGGCATCGGCCGCCGTGCGTGTCTGAATGTAATAAGTACCATACGGCACCGTGCCGAAACCGACGAAGCCATAGGCGTCGGACACGGCCGTGCGCTCGATGTGCTCGCCGTTGCCGGACGTACCGGTAAGCTCAAACGTCACACCGGCCGGGACCTACGCGCCGGTCTCCGCCTCAACGGCATAGAACCACGCGACGTCGGACGAGGCGCTCAGCGGCGTGGAGACGGCCGTCGGCTTCTCATCCTGCAGGTAGTCGAACGTGGAATACATCGTCGGCGACCAGGTCTTGTTCTTGAAATTGGTGACCAGTTCGGACTTGTCATTATTCGACTTGCGGATCTCCAGTTCCTCGAGCAGCGTTGTCAGGTACGCCGTGCCGCCGCGCGTGACGGTAAACGAAATGTTTGCCATGACCTGCGGCGACGGGGTAGCAAATTCACCGCCCTGCGATGTCGTGAACGTATCGTGGAACTCCAAGTCCCCCGCATTGTCCTTCGTCGACGCAGACGTCATGTTCGGGAACTTGCATCCGTCGGCATTGACAGTCAGGCACTGGCTGTCATACAACACATGGCCCGTGATCTTGTTCACGGAGCCGGACGTCAGCCGGAACCAGTAGGTATACGAAAAAGTGTCGCCGACATGGAATGTCCGCGTTGCGCCGGAGCGCGTATAAACGACCAACTCGTCGCCGGCGTCCGCCGGTGTGTCGCCGTCAGCGGCAAATGCCTGCAGACCGCAGACGGAAACGAGCATGACCAGCGTCAGCAGCAGCGCCAGAAAACGTTTCATTGCATAACCTCCTCTTTCGGTCGCGCCGAATCATACAGGGATACAGACTTATCATACCAAGGATTGCCGCGCCTTGCAAACAAAAATTGCAAAAAGTGACGGAATCAAAACAAACTCATCTGGCTGCTGTCCGGCATCTCGCCGAGCGCGCCCATGGCGCGCAGCTGCTCCAGATGCGTCTGGCTGACCTTCGGGCAGGCGGCCGAGAGCTCCTCGACCGACACGAATTCCCGCCCGCCGGCGCGGCAGGCCACGAGATTCCACGCTGCGCTCTCGCCAAGGCCGGAGATCGCCACGAACGGCGGCAGGAGCTTCCCGTCGCGGATGAGGAACTTCGTCGCGTCGCTCTCATAGAGGCTCATGGGCGCGAACTCAAATCCGCGGAGGTTGAATTCGTACACGGCCTCCATCGTCACGAGCAGGTCCTCTTCCTTCGCCGTGAGCGTGGGCTTGTTGCGCAGCTCGTTGATCTTGCGGCGGGTGTAGTCAAGGCCGCGTGTCATTATATCGGCGTCGAACGAATCCTTCTGACTGCGGCGGTAGAAATACGCGCTGTAAAACGCCAGCGGCTCATGCACCTTGAACCATGCGATGCGAAACGCCATCATAACATAGGCCACCGCGTGCGCTTTGGGGAACAGGTAGGCGATCTTGCTCAGGGACGTGATGTACCACTCCGGCACGCCATGCTCCTGCATCGTCTCGACCCAGCCGTCCTGGAAACCGCCGCGCTTGACCTTGCCCTTTCGGACGCTCTCCATGATCTTGAACGAGAGCTTGGCGTCCATGCCGCGGCTGATGAGATAGAGCATGATATCATCGCGGCAGCCGACCGTCTGGTTGACCGTCGCAGTTCCGGACATGATGAGATCCTTCGCGTTGCCGAGCCACACGTCCGTGCCGTGCGAGAAGCCGGACAGACGCACGAGGATATCAAAGCCCTTCGGCTGCGTATCGACGAGCATCTGGCGCGTGAAGCCGGTGCCAAACTCCGGGATGCCGATCGTGCCGGTCTTGCCGACGATCGGGTCATCATCCGTCAGGCCGAGCGGCGCCGCGCTGCAGAAGATGCCCATGGTCTCCGGATCGTCGAGTGGGATCTCACGCGCGTTGACGCCGGTCATGTCCTCAAGCATACGGATCATCGTCGGGTCATCGTGGCCGAGCTCGTCGAGCTTGAGCAGGTTTGCCTCCATGCAGTGGTATTCAAAATGGGTGGTGATGATATCGCTGTTCGGGTCGTCGGCCGGGTGCTGCACGGGGCAGAAATCCGTGACATCCTTGTCCTGCGGGATAACGACAAGGCCGCCGGGGTGCTGGCCGGTCGTCCGCTTGACGCCGACGCAGCCAAGCGCGAGACGGTTCATCTCCGCCTTCGGCAGGGTCTTGCCGCGTTCCTCGAGGTACTTCAGGACATAGCCGTAAGCCGTCTTTTCCGCCAGTGTGCCGATCGTCCCGGCGCGGAACACGTGGTCCGAGCCGAAGAGTTCTTCGGTGTATTTATGCGCCTTGGCCTGATATTCGCCCGAGAAGTTCAGGTCAATATCGGGCACCTTGTCGCCGCCGAAACCAAGGAAGGTTTCAAACGGGATGTCAAAGCCGTCCTTGCGCAGCTTGGCGCCGCACTTGGGGCACACCTTATCCGGCATATCTGCGCCGCAGCCAAACCCTGCGCCGGAGTCAAAGTCCGTGTACTTGCACTGCGGGCAGACATAGTGCGGCGGGAGCGAATTGACCTCCGTGATGCCGGAGAAATAGGCCACGAGCGACGAGCCGACGCTGCCTCGGCTGCCAACCAGATAGCCGTGCTCGAGGGAGTTGGCAACGAGCTTCTGCGCACTCATGTAAATCACATCGTACCCGCGCGAGAGAATGTCGTGCAGTTCGGTCTCGACGCGGTCGGTGATGAGCTTCGGCGGATTTTCACCGTAGATGGCCGTCATCTTGCCGTAGACCAGGTCCTTGAGCTGCTGCGCGGAATTTTCGATCTTCGGCGGGTAGAGATCCTTCGGCAGGAGCTCGAACACCTCGACGCTGTCGGCGATGGCGTTCGTATTCGTGACGACGACCTCCTGCGCCTTTTCAGGGCCGAGGTAGGCAAATTCGTCGAGCATCTCCTCCGTCGTGCGGTAATAGAGCGGCATGGCCTTGTCCGCGTCGGAGAATTTCTTGGCTGCCAACAGAATGCGGCGGAAAATCTCCTGCTCGGGATCGAGAAAATGCACATCACACGTCGCCACGACGGGCTTGCCGAGCTCCTCGCCGAGCTGCACGATGCGGCGGTTGAGGTTGCGCAGGGATTCCTCGCTGCGCACAGTGCCGTTGTCGAGCAGGAAGTGGTTGTTGGCAAGCGGCATGATCTCAAGATAGTCATAAAACGACGCGATGCGTTTGAGCTCCGTATCGCTCTTGCCGCGCAGCACGGCCTCGAACACCTCGCCCGCTTCGCAGGCAGAGCCGATGATGAGGCCTTCGCGGTACTCCATGAGCAGGCTCTTGGGGATGGTGGGGTTGCGCTTAAAATATTTCAGATACGACCGGGAAATGATCTCGTAGAGGTTTTTCAGGCCGGTCTTGTTTTTTACCAGAATGGAGATATGGTGCGTGCGGCGCTTCTCTTTCAGGCCGCCGCGCACAAGGCCGTTGAAGTCGCCGATCGTCTTTGCACCCTTGGCCGCGAGCATGGGCAGGAACTTGTCCATGATGCGCGCCACGACCATCGCATCGTCGCACGCGCGGTGGTGGTTGAAGTCCGGCAAGCTCAGACGGTTTGAGACCTGGTCGAGCTTGTGGTGCTTGAGATCCGGCAGCAGATACTGTGCGAGCACCAGCGTATCGAGATACACCGGCTCGAACGGGATGCCCGCCCGGCGGCAGGCTGCGCTCATGAAGCCGGTATCAAAGTCGGCATTGTGCGCGATGATCGGCCGCCCGCCCGCAAAGTCGAGGAACTGGCGCATGGCCTCCGCCTCGTCGGGCGCGCCGGCTACATCGGCGTCCGTGATGCCGGTCAGGCGCGTGATCTCCGCCGGGATGGGCATATGCGGGTTGACGAAGGTGTCAAACTCCGCCTTCACCTCGCCGCCGGAAAAGAGCACCGCGCCGATCTCCGTCATGCGGTTCGTGTCCAGATGCAGGCCGGTTGTCTCGATGTCGAAGGCGATGAACTCCGTATCCAGCGGCAGGTCGCTCTCCCCATGTACGGCGAGCGTGCCGTCCACGTCGTTGACGAGGTAGCCCTCCTCGCCGTAGATGATCTTCACGCCATATTTCTTCGATGCCTTCCACATATCCGGAAACGCCTGCGCCACACCGTGATCCGTCACCGCGATGGCCGGATGGCCCCAGTAAGCCGCGCGCGCCACGAGGTCGGCGGGGTCGGAGATAGCGTCGAGCGCCGAATAGCGGGTATGTAGATGCAGCTCCACGCGCTTTTGCGGCGCATTGTCGGGGCGGATAATCTTCTCCCCCTGCACGATGTTGCGCGGCTCGAGCACCATGTCCTCGTCGTACTTACTGTAGTTGATCTTGCCCTGCACGCGCAGCCACATACCTTCATGAATCATGCCGACGATGCTCTGATCGTCGTCCGCACGCAGAAAGCGCGACACGCGCACGCTGCTCGTGCTGTCGGTCATGTCGAACGAAAGCACGGCCGAGCCGTACTTTGCGATCTCGCGGCTGCTGACGGAAAACACCTCGCCCTCCAGCGTGACATTTCCGCTCTCGAGCGTGAGCTCGTTCATCGGTGTGATGTCCGCGCGCTTCGGGATCGGCTTGCCCATGAGGACTTTGGCTTTTGCCTTCTTCTCCTCTTTTTTCTGCTCCGGTGCGGGATATTCCGCCTGAATCTGCACGCCGCGCAGCCGGAACTGTGCCGCGAGCAGCTGCTCAATATTCGTGCGCTCGACCGGCGCCGGCATACGCGCAAACCACGTGTGCAGCTGCATCGTCATGGTCTCGCGCTCAATGAGCACGTCGAGCACCGCGGCCTTGTCGAGACCGCCGCAGGTATCCTGCAGAGACACGCAGTCCGGGAACATATCGAGAAACGGGATCTTTTCGCTCATAGCTTCCTCACTTTTCGCTCAGAATCAGGTCCACCAGCGCATCGGCCAGCTTGTCTGCGGGGTACTTGCCGAGGGTCTCGCCGCGGCGAAACAGCAAACCGCAATCCTTGCCGCCGGCAATGCCGTAGTCCGCCTCATGCGCCTCGCCGGGACCATTGACGACGCAGCCCATCACGGCGACCGTGATGTCCCGCTCCAGTCCCTGGAGCCGCTGCTCTACCTCCTGCGCAAGCGCGATGAGATCGATCTGCGTGCGGCCGCAGGTCGGGCAGGAGACAAAGCGCACACCTTCACGGCGCAGCCCGGCCGCTTTCAGAATGGCGATGCCGGCGCGCACCTCTTCCACGGGGTCGGCCGTGAGCGAGACGCGGATCGTGTCGCCGATACCCTCGGACAGCAGCGTGCCGATGCCGACGGCGGAGCGGATGATGCCATTATAGGCCGTACCGGTCTCCGTGACGCCAACGTGCAGCGGATAGGGAAACCGCTCTGCCGCAAGCCGGTAGGCCGCGATCGTCAGCGGCACGGTAGAGCTCTTCATCGACAGAGTAATGTCATCAAAATCATACCGGTGCAGCAGGTCAATGTGCCCCTGCGCGCTCTCGACGAGCGCTTCCGGCGTCGGGTGACCGTACTTTTCGAGCAGACGCTTTTCCAAGCTGCCGCCGTTGACGCCAATGCGGATGGGGATGCCGCGCTCCCGGCAGGCCTCGGCGACCTTGCGGACATTGTCCGGTTCGCCGATGTTGCCGGGGTTGATGCGGATCTTGTGCACGCCGGCCTTCGCCGCCGCGAGCGCAAGCCGGTAGTCAAAATGAATGTCGGCCACGACCGGGATGGGTGAGGCGTGCACGATCTCGGGCAGAGCATCCGCTGCTGCCTGATCCGGCACGGCAAGGCGGATGATCTCACACCCGGCATCATGCAGCCGGGCGATCTGCTCGATGGTCGCGCGTGCGTCCGAGGTGCGCGTGTTGCACATGGACTGCACCGCGACCGGCGCGCCGCCGCCAATCGCGACGGGGCCGACATGGATCTGTTTTGTCTGGGTTCTGTTCATAAACACTCCTGTATCTCCGCAAACCTGAAAACACACGAAAGCCCGAGGCGGAAAAACCGCCCCGGCTCAGGTGACAAGTTTGGAAATGTCGTTATACATGACGTAGGCCATCAGTGCCAGCAGCAGCACCAGCCCCGCCGTGTGGATATAGCCCTCATACTTGGGGTCGATCTTTCTGCGGCTGATCCGCTCGAGCACCCACGTGACGAGCAGGCAGAACACACGCCCGCCGTCGAGCGCCGGCAGCGGCAGCATATTCATGACCGCAAGGTTCACGGCGATAAACGCCGAGAAATAGGCAATGTTCGAGAAGGCGGCCGCCTTCGTGGCCGACTCCTTGCCGACCTCGTTCATCATGCTCACGATGCCGACCGGGCCGGACAGATCCTTGACGCCGACCGCACCTGCGAACAGATCGCTCAGACCCATCCAGACCATGCGCACGAAATCCATCGCGCTGTACCACGTTGTCTGGAGTTTGGCGCCGAATGTTGCCGGCTTCGTGCCGAAGTAGAAACCATACATTTTGCTGTCCTGCCCCGGATACTCCCGCGCCACAAGATAGAAATCGTTGAGTGCGACCTTTTCGCCGCCGCGTTTGACAACGATGTCGTGTGTGTCACCCCCGCGGGCGAGGTATTCGCTGACATTGGTCGTGAAATAAATGCGGTGTCCGTCGATGCTCCAGATCGTGTCGCCCACCTGCAGGGCGTCCTCCCCCTGATAGGGGCATCCGTCCATGAAATCCGTGAGCGTCGGTGTGGAAAAGCTCTTCGCCTGCGCAAACACGATCAGAAGCAGCAGCAGACCGAACACAAAGTTCATGAACGCGCCGGCACAAAGGATCAGAAACCGTTTCCAAGCCGGCTGGCTCGTAAACGCGCGCGGGTCGTCGATTGCCTCGTCCTCGCCCGCCATGGCGCAAAACCCGCCGATTGGCAGGCAGCGGACGGCATAGAGCGTCTCCCCCTTCTGCTTTTTCCAGATGGCAGGGCCCATGCCGATGGCGAACTCATCCACACGCACTCCGCACGCCTTAGCCACAAGGAAGTGGCCAAGCTCGTGCACGGCGATGAGGATTCCAAAGACGAGAATTGCGAGCAGAATATACATGAGGTGTCCTTTCAGAAACGGAAATATGACCGGACAAATGCGCGGGCCTCCTTGTCGGCCGCACGGATAATGTCCAGATCCGGCGCTGTGACCGGCGCGATGGTCTCCACCGCCGCCGCCACGCTCTCATAAATGGAATGATACCCAATTTTATGGTCCAGAAACAGGTGCACAGCAACTTCGTTGGCCGCATTCATGACCGTCGGCGCGGTGCCGCCGGTGCGCGCACACTGCATGGCGAGCGCAAGGCACGGCAATGCCTCGAGATCGGGTGCGTAGAAATGCAGCCCGCCGGGATAGGCCGTAAAGTCCAGCCGGTCACTGCGACTGGGCTTGCGCTCCGTATACGTGAGCGCGTACTGGATGGGCAGGCCCATGTCCGGCACACCGAGCTGGGCGATGACCGTGCCGTCGAGCAGCTCAACCATCGAGTGCACGACGCTTTCCGGGTGGATGAGCACCTGAATATCGTCCGGCGTGACGCCGAACAGGTGCATAGCCTCGATCAACTCCAGCCCCTTGTTCATCATGGTCGCGGAGTCCACGCTGATCTTCGCGCCCATGCTCCAGTTCGGGTGACGAACGGCCATCTCAGGCGTGACGTCACGTGTCTCGTCGCGCGTCCAGCCACGAAACGGGCCGCCGGAGCCGGTGAGCAGAATCTTGTGCAGCTCGCCCTGCCGGCCGGTCAGGCACTGGAAAATGGCCGAGTGCTCGGAATCTACCGGCACGATCTCCGCGCCGCATTCTTTGGCGCGGCGCATGACGATATCACCCGCGCAAACGAGCGTCTCCTTATTGGCCAGTGCAATGCGGCGCCCCTTTTCAATGGCCGCAAGCGTCGGCCGCAGACCGACCGCACCGGACACCGCCGTGACGACGGCGTCCGTGCCCGAGAGCACCGCCACCTCGCACAGGGCATTTTCCCCGCTGCCGACGGCAATGTCCGTGTCGGCGAGCGCGATGCGCAGCGCCTTGGCCGCCGCCTCATCCGTCACGGCGACGAACGCCGGGTGCAGCCGGCGCGCCTGCTCTTCGGCAAGCCGGATGTTTTGATTCGTCGTCAACGCGCGCACGTTCAGCCCCAGATGCTCTGCGACGGCAACGGTCTGACGGCCGATGCTGCCGGTGGAGCCGAGGATGGAAATCGAATGTACCATGGCTGCACTCCTTTACTTCGCCACGACCGAGATCGCCGGTGCCAGCAGCACCAGCAGCTCGAGCATGGGCGCCGTGAAGATCGTGCTGTCAAACCGGTCGAGCATACCGCCGTGACCGGGCAGCAGATTGCTGTAATCCTTCACGCCGTGCTCGCGCTTGATGGCGGAAAACGCAAGGTCGCCCGCCTGACCGGCAAGGCTGCCGAAGAAGCCGTAGATAGCGAGGATGCCGATCTGTACGCGGTAGCCGCACCAGTACAGCACAAGGCCGTAGAGCATGGCGGCCGCAATCGCGCACACGAAGCCGCCGACGCAGCCCTCGACCGTCTTATTCGGACTCAGAGCCGGGGCGAGCTTGGTCTTGCCCATGCTGCGTCCAACAAAGAATGCACCGGAATCGCTCAGCCACGTGATGACGAACGGCAGCAGCAGATACGGCGCCTTCGGGTCATTCAGGCCGAGGCGCACGAGCGACGAGAGCATCCACGGAATGACGATGCCCGCCGTGAACACGAGCGCCAGATCCTGAAACGGGATGCGCTCGCTCTTGTGAAACGAGATCATCATCTCGACGAACATCACGACGAACAGCACATATGCCGCGATCTTGAACACAAGCTCCGACCGGCCGAACGCCGCGCCGAGCACGATGGCCGCACCACACGCGCCGGCATACACCGCAAAGCGCGGCACAAACTTCGGCATCGTCGTGTGTAGCAGCTCCCAGGCGCAAAACGACGCCATGATGGCCACCACGATGCCCCAGCCCCAAATCGGGGTAAAGAAAATCACAGCCAGCAGCGCCGGGATGCCGATCGCCGCTACAATCAGTCTGTTTTTCATGATGGATTCCTCCCGTTTGTCTTTCTCTCGGGTGCGGCGGTCATTTCACGCCGCCAAAGCGCCGGTCGCGCCGCTGGAACTCCGCCAGGGCCGCGTCCATGTCGCGCTCGGTAAAGTCCGGCCAGAGCACGTCGGTGAAATACAGCTCCGAGTATGCGCCCTGCCAGGGCAGGAAGTTGCTCAGCCGCTGCTCTCCACTTGTGCGGATGATGAGGTCAGGATCCGGAATACCGGCCGAATACAGATAGCCGCTGAAAAGCTCTTCCGTAAGCTCCGGCGCCGTGCCGGCCTTGTACGCCTCGGCATACCGGCGCACGGCGTGCAGGATCTCGTCGCGGCCGCCGTAGTTGATGCACAGGTTCATCTGGCAGCCGTCATAGTGCGTGCTCTTTTCCTCAGCCGCGGCCATGAGGCGTTGCAGCTCCGGCGAGAGGCCGGACCGCTCTCCGAAAAAGCGCATCTTGAACTTGTCACGCTCCATGATGGAGAGCGCTTCCTTCATATATTTATCGAAGATGCTCATGATCGTGCGCACTTCCTCGGGCGGGCGGCGCCAGTTTTCCGTGGAAAAGGCGTAGACCGTGAGGTATTCGATGCCGATGGCCTTGCAGTAGTTGCCGATGCGGCGGAACGCCTCGGCACCGTAGGCATGGCCGGCTGTGCGCGGCAGGCCGCGCTTTTTGGCCCAGCGGCCGTTGCCATCGAGGATGATCGCCACGTGGCGCGGCAGGCGTGAGAGATCCACCTGCGGTGCAGTCGTCTTATCGTTTGCCATAGTTCCTCCTGCGCTGCCCACGCGGGCGGCGCCTGTAAACAGGATATTCAAACGGGGGGATGAAAAATCCCCCCGTATCGCATTTGCGGGTCCGGGAACTCAGATCTCCATGAGTTCCTTCTCTTTTTCGTCGGCGATGCGCTCGACTTCCTTGATATAATCATCGGTCAGCTTCTGCAGGTCTTTCTCGATGATCTTGAGGTCGTCCTCGGTGATCTCGGACTTTTTCTTCTGCGCCTTGAACTTGTCCATCGCGTCGCGGCGGATGTTGCGCACGGCAACCTTGGCCTCTTCGCCGTACTTCTTGACCTGCTTGACGAGGTCACGGCGGCGCTCCTCGGTCAGCGCCGGGAAGATCAGGCGGATGGTACGGCCGTCGTTCTGCGGGTTCAGGCCCAGATCGGAGGCCAGAATGGCCTTTTCAATGCCCTTGAGCACGGAAGCGTCCCACGGCTGGATGAGCAGCGAGCGGGCGTCCGGCGTGCTGACGGACGCGATCTGCTGGATCGGCGTGGGCACGCCGTAGTAATCGACCGTGATGCGGTCGAGCACGGCGGGGTTGGCCTTGCCGGCGCGCACGGAATCATACTGCTCGGTGAGGACCGAAGCGGTCTTTTTCATTTTGGATTCAAACTCGGTATAATCGGTAGACATGGTGTATCCTCCTTATCGGGTTTTCAAGTTTTCTTTTATTTTGTCACGACCGTGCCGACGGACTCGCCCATCACGGCACGGACAATATTCTGCGGCTCGGCCAGCGCAAAGACGACGACCGGGATGTCATTTTCCATCGCGAGCGACGTCGCCGTCAGGTCCATGACCGCCAGATGCTTTGCCAGCACCTCGTCATAGGTGATCGCATCATACTTCACGGCACCGGGGTCAACATGCGGGTCAGCGCTGTAGACGCCGTCGATGTTCTTGGCAAGCAGGATCGCGTCCGCGCCAATCTCCGCTGCACGCAGCACGGCGGCCGTGTCGGTCGAAAAATACGGACAGCCGCTGCCGGCGCCGAAGAGCACGACCTTGCCCTCTTCCAGATGCGCGACGGCGCGCTCCCAGGTATAGTGCTCGGCAAACGTCGACATCTCGACCGCCGTCTGCACACGCACGGGGATGCCCTTTTGCTCCATGACGTCGGACACAGCCAGACAGTTCATGACGGTCGCGAGCATACCCATATGGTCGGCGCGTGAGCGAGCCATCTTGCCCTCGCCGTTTTTCACGCCGCGCCAGAAGTTGCCGCCGCCGATGACAACGCCCACCTGCACGCCCAGCTGCGTGCAGGTCTTGATGACGTCGCACACCTGACCGATGACGCCGAAGTCCAGTCCCGCCTTCTGCTCGCCGGCCAGCGCTTCGCCGCTGATCTTGAGCAGAATGCGTTTATATTTGGGTTCTGTTCCCATAAAACTTCCCCTCACTTTTTCATATTCGTCGTTTTATTGTAATATAAAACCGCCCGGATGAAAAGGGGGTATTTGTGAAAAGAGCGAAAACAATCTCCCGCCCGCCTCACGCATCGACAAGCCGAGAGACGAATTCGTCCGTGTTTGTGTCAAAGAGTGCAATGGCGCCCTCGGCGTCCCTCTGCGTGACGAAATAGAGAAAATCCTCCAGCACATCGCCCGCCGCGCGCGGCTGCTGCGCGGCCTGACGAAAATCGCGAATGATCGTGCGCAGGGCCGCAATATCATCGTCCGTGCGCTTGGGCACGAACAGCCGCACCGCGAGCCCTTCAATGACATTGCGCGTCTGCAGCAGCGACGCTGTGGTCGCCTTGTCGAGCTTGCCGTCATCTGCGACGCATACCCGAACCGCGTCTACACGCAGATGATCGAGCCGCTGAGCGAGGTGCCGGAAGGTGCAATCCGGTTTGTCAACAGCAGCCGCCTGAACGTCGCCCCGTGTCGGTCATGCTCATTCTCGAAGGAACACCCGAGGAAAATGGCATCACGAACTACAACACCTTCTCCGGCGACACGATGGATACCAATGAAATCTGGCGCAACAACAGCAATCTTACCGAGCCGTACAACTTTCTGACGACCGTGTGCCTGAATTATGCCAACCCTGACTGTGTGCCGTCCGGCTATACGCACCTGTCGATCACGAATCTGGTGCCGGTCGATCCGTTTCTCAGCGTAAAAGAAGAGGAATACTATGACCTCAAGCGCCGCCTGGCCAACGAGATGATGGAGCAGTATATCAAGATCAGCGGCGTGGATTTCCGCGGCCGCATTGCCGAGATCGAGGTCTCCACGCCCATGACGATCTCCCATTACGTCGGCGCGTGGAAGGACAGCATTGACGGCTATTCGCACTCCATGGACAATCACGTGGTCGCCAAGAAAACCATGATGGCGGAAGATCACTTCATCGAGGGGCTCGAGTTTGCCGGCGCGCGCGCCGTGGCCGGCGACGGGCAGGGCCCGCAGATCACCAACGGCAGAGCCGCGGCCAAGGCCGTGCTCGACGCGATAGCAGCAAAGGAGGCAGTGAAATGAGTATCCGAGTCAAGAGCT